>CAZVIS010000006.1:18980-35767 GCA_964627355.1 uncultured Rhodobacterales bacterium | reverse complement strand
GGTTCGCGAACTGCTGGTCGGGCAGCTGGTAAAGCTTGCCGTCCGGCCCGGTGGTGAAGGACGTGCCGATGAAGTCGGCGACGTCGAGGCCCGGGTTGGTGACCGAAGCCCCCTCGCCCGCCATCCAGTCGGTCAGGTTGCGGGCCTGCTGATAGCGCCAGTGGGTCCCGATCAGGTCAGAGTCGTTGATGTAGGCGTCATAGATGTTCTCGCCGGTCTGCATCTGCGTCTGCAGCTTTTCGACCACGTCACCTTCGCCGATCAGGTCATGGGTGACCTTGATGCCGGTGATGGCGGTGAAGGCGGGCGCCAGCACCTTGGATTCGTATTCATGCGTGCCGATGGTCTCGGACACGACCTTGATTTCCATGCCGGCGAAGGGCTTCGCGGCATCGACGAACCACTGCATCTCGGCTTCCTGAGCGGCGCGGTCCAGCACCGAGAGGCCGTTGATCTCGGTATCGAGGAAGGCCTTGGCTGCCTCCATGTCGGCCCAGGCGGGGGCCCCCATGGCGAACAGCGCAAGCGCCATCGCGGTTGTTGTCAGACGTTTCATTGTTTCGTTACTCCTCCCAGAGGTCTCTTTGCCGGGTTTCCCCCCGGCAGGGTCGTGCAGCCTGACTAGACCAGGGCAAAGACCGCCACGGCATAGACAAGGCAGAGCGCCAGCGCGCCCCAGAGGGGCGGGCCGAGGACGGCGAGCCAGGCGATGTTGAGAAACGCCGAGCCCAGAAGGGTGATGAAGAGGCGGTCGCCCCGCGTCGTCTCGATCCGCAGGATGCCGACGCGCGGGGTTTCGGGGAACCGGATCGCCAGGATGGTGAAGATCACCAGAAGGCTGCCGATGACATAGAAGAAGAGGGCCACCGGAAAGGTCCAGGCCATCCAGCCGCCGGGGATCATGGGTTCGGTCCAGCCGAAGCCTTCGTCCGTGCGGGGGGTGACCCAGATGAGGGCGCCGAGGATCGCGGCGAGGATCGCGGCGGTGGTGAGGTAGATGGCGGTCCAGTTGCGGGCGGTCATCACACCCTCCCCAGGGCAAAGCCCTTGGCGATGTAGTTGCGCACGAAATAGATCACCAAGGCCCCCGGCACGATGGTCAGCACCCCTGCCGCCGCGAGGACGCCCCAGTCCATGCCGCTCGCGCTCACGGTGCGGGTCATCGTGGCGGCGATGGGCTTGGCGTTGACGGATGTCAGCGTGCGGCTCAAGAGCAGTTCCACCCAGCTGAACATGAAGCAGAAGAAGGCCACGACGCCGATGCCCGAGGCGATCAGCGGCATGAAGATCTTCACGAAGAAGCGGGGGAAGGAGTAGCCGTCGATATAGGCCGTCTCGTCGATCTCTTTCGGCACGCCGCGCATGAAGCCTTCGAGGATCCAGACGGCGAGGGGCACGTTGAAGAGGCAATGCGCCAGCGCCACCGCGATGTGGGTGTCGAAGAGGCCGACCGACGAGTAAAGCTGGAAGAACGGCAGGGCAAACACCGCCGGAGGGGCCATCCGGTTCGTCAGCAGCCAGAAGAACAGATGCTTGTCGCCAAGGAAGCTGTAGCGGCTGAAGGCATAGGCGGCAGGCAGCGCCACGATCAGCGAGATGACCACGTTCATCGTGACGTAGATGACCGAGTTCACATAGCCCATGTACCAGGCCGGATCCGTCAGGATCGTGATGTAGTTCTGGAACGTCAGGTTTTGTGGCCAGAGCGTGAAGGTGCTCGTGATCTCCATGTTCGTCTTCAGGCTCATGTTCACCAGCCAGTAGATCGGCAGGAGGAGGAAGACGATGTAGAGCACCATGACCACCGCATTGCCCTTGACGCGAGGCAGGCTGCGGGCGCGGGTGGCGGTACGGACGAGGGTTGCGTCGGCCATCAGCGGGCATCCTCGCGGTCAAGGTTGGTCATCACGGTATAGAACACCCAGGAAATCAGCAGGATGACAAGGAAGTACATCAGGCTGAACGCGGCTGCCGGGCCAAGGTCGAACTGCCCCACGGCCATCTTCACAAGGTCGATGGACAGGAACGTGGTCGTGTTGCCGGGGCCGCCGCCGGTGACGACGAAAGGCTCGGTGTAGATCATGAAGCTGTCCATGAAGCGCAGCAGGATCGCGATGAGAAGGACGCCCTTCATCTTGGGCAGTTCGATGAAGCGGAAGGTCTTCCAGCGGCTGGCCTGGTCGATCTTGGCCGCCTGGTAATAGGCCTGCGGGATGGACTGCAGGCCCGCGTAGGCCAGAAGCGCCACCAGCGATGTCCAGTGCCAGACATCCATCACGATGATCGTGACCCAGGCGTCCAGCGGGTCGTTGGTGTAGTTGTAGTCGATCCCCACGGCGGCGAGCGTGTGGCCCAAGAGGCCGATGTCCACCCGCCCGAAGATCTGCCAGATCGTCCCCACGACGTTGAAGGGGATCAGCAGGGGCAGTGCCATCAGGACAAGGCAGGCCGAGGCCCAGGCCCCCTTCTTCGGCATGTTCAGCGCGATGATGATGCCGAGCGGGACCTCGATCGCGAGGATGATCGCCGAGAAGAGGATCTGGCGCTGGAACGCCTCCCACAGGCGGTCCGAGCCGATCATCTCGGAGAACCAGTCGGTGCCGGCCCAGAAGAACTCGTTGTTCCCGAAGGTGTCGTTGAAGGCGTAGTTGACCACCGTCATGAGCGGGATGACCGCCGAGAAGGCGACGAGGACAAGGACCGGCAGGACGAGGAACCAGGCCTTCTGGTTGACGGTCTTGTCCATCACGCGGCCTTTCCGAATTGCTGGCCTTCGGGGCGCAGGCGCCAGTCGTTGACGTAGACGAGCGTGCGGGCGGGGTCGAAGGTCAGGCGGCTGGCACCGGCGGGGATCGCCTCGCCCTCGGGCAGGATCGCGTTGATCTCGCGGCCCTGGAATTCGGCGCGCAGGATGCGGTGGCGGCCCACATCCTCGATCCGGCGGATCTTCACGGGGATGCCGTCGGTCGCGGACAGGCGCACGAATTCCGGGCGGATACCGATCTGGACGCGACCCGTGGGCTGGCCGTAAGCCGCACCGAGGGGCAACGTGACGCCTTCAATGGTCGCCTGTGCGCCCGTCACCGCCGCGTCAATGAGGTTCATCCCCGGAGAGCCGATGAAGTAGCCGACGAACGTATGGGCGGGCGTCTCGAACAGTTCCTCCGGCGTGCCCATCTGCACCACGCGGCCGTCATACATCACCACGACCTTGTCGGCGAAGGTCAGCGCCTCGGTCTGGTCATGGGTGACGTAGATCATCGTGTGGCCGAACTCGCGGTGCAGGGACTTGAGCTGCGTCCGAAGCTCCCATTTCATGTGGGGGTCGATCACGGTCAGGGGTTCGTCGAAGAGGATGGCGTTGACGTCTTCCCTTACCATCCCGCGGCCGAGAGAGATCTTCTGCTTGGCGTCGGCGGTCAGGCCCCGGGCCCGGCGGTCAAGTTCGCCCTCCATTCCGATCATCCTAGCGATGGACTGGACGCGGGACGCCACATAGGAGGCATCCATCCCCCTGTTCCGCAGGGGGAAAGCGAGGTTGTCCCGCACCGTCATCGTGTCGTAGACGACCGGAAACTGGAAAACCTGCGCGATGTTGCGCTCTGCCGTGGGCGCGTTCGTCACGTCCCGCTCGCCGAACAGCACGCGGCCCTGGCTGGGGATCACCAGCCCCGAGATGATGTTCAGAAGCGTGGTTTTGCCGCAGCCCGAGGACCCCAGAAGGGCATACGCCCCGCCATCTTCCCACACATGGTCCATCTCCTTCAGCGCAAAATCCGCCTCGGACTTCGGGCTGGGGAAGTAGCTGTGGGCGAGGTTGGAAAGCGTGATGCGCGCCATGGGTCAAGCCGCCATTGCATAGGCCGCAGGCGCGACGAGCGCGCCATCCTCGGCGAAAAGGTAGACGTGGGCGGGGTCGAGATAGACGGGCAGTTCCGTCCCCGTGGGCAGGTCGTGGACGCCATGCACCAGCCCGACCCATTTGTCCGGGCCGTGGTGCAGGTGGAGGAAGGATTCCGACCCCGTGATCTCGGTGACCGAGACCTTGGTGCGGAATTCGAGCGCTGCCGTAGTCTCGCGGCGCAGGGTCAGGTGGTTCGCGCGGAAACCAGCCATGTAGCGGCCATCGCGAAGGGCGGCAAAGGGGCCGGAGGCCTCGACCGATTGCCCCTCGCCGAACATCAGGCGGGAACCGGCGCGCGAGACGGTCAGGAAGTTCATCGGGGGGTCCGAAAAGACGCGGGCGGTGGTCGCGTCCTGCGGCTGGCGATAGACCTGCGGGGTGGGGCCGAACTGTGTGACCCGCCCCTCCCACAGGGTCGCGGTGTTGCCACCGAGGAGGAGGGCCTCTTCCGGTTCAGTCGTGGCATAGACGAAGATCGCACCCGAAGCCTCGAATATCCTTGGGATTTCGGCGCGAAGCTCTTCGCGCAGCTTGTAGTCGAGGTTGGCGAGGGGTTCGTCGAGAAGGACCAGCCCCGCCTCTTTCACCAGCGCGCGCGCCAGGGCGCAGCGCTGCTGCTGGCCGCCCGACAGTTCCAGCGGGCGGCGCTGCAACAAGGGGGTCAGCTTCATCATCTCGGCCGTCGCCCGCACTGCCTTGTCAATCTCGGCCGCGCTTTTCCCCATCAGGCGCAGGGGGCTGGCGATGTTGTCGTAAACGCTCATCGCCGGGTAGTTGATGAACTGCTGATAGACCATCGCGACCTTGCGGTCCTGCACGCGCATGCCCGTGACATCCGCCCCGTTCCAGCGGATGCGCCCGGCGGTCGGCACGTCCAGCCCCGCCATCAGCCGCATCAGCGTCGTCTTGCCCGAGAGGGTGGGGCCAAGAAGGACGTTCATCGTGCCGGATTCCAGCGTCAGCGTGGTCGCGTGGATATGGGGCCGCCCGGCCACCGTCTTTTCCACGCCAACAAGTTCCAGTGCCATGCCCGCCCCCTACTCCGCCGCCGCCCGAGTGGGCGCTGCGGACATCCAGGCGTCAAGCGCCGAAATCTGGTCTGCCGTCAGCCGCAGGCCCAGCTTGGTGCGCCGCCAGACCACGTCCGGCGCCGTCCGCGCCCATTCGCGCGTCATCAGCCAGCGCACCTCGGCCTCGGTCAGGGTCGCGCCGAAGTCGAGACCAAGGTCGGCGGCGGTTTTCGCGCCCGCAAGAACCTGCATCGCCTCGGTCCCGTAGTGGCGGATCAGACGGGCGGCCCACGCATCGGTCAGGAACGGATGCGCGGCCATCAGGCGGGCCTTCAGCGCAGGCACCCCGTCATGCGGGAAGTCGCCGCCCGGCAGGGTCTGGCGGGCGGTCCAGGCGGGTTTAGCCGCCGGAAAGAACGGGGTCAGCTTGGCCAAGGCACTCTCGGCCAGACGCCGATAGGTCGTGATCTTGCCGCCGAAGACGTTCAGCATCGGCGCCCCGGTCTGGTCGAGGCTGAGGACATAGTCCCGTGTCGCCGCCGTCGCCGACTTGGCCCCATCGTTGTAGAGGGGCCGCACCCCGGCATAGGTCCAGACGACATCCGCCGCCGTGACGGGGCGCTTGAAGTACTGGCTCGCGAAGGCGCAGAGGTAATCCCGCTCCTCGTCCGTGCAGTGGGCGTCCGAGGGCTTGCCCTGATGGTCCTTGTCGGTGGTGCCGATCAGGGTGAAGTCCTGCTCGTAGGGGATGGCGAAGATGATCCGCCCGTCGGTCCCCTGGAAGAAATAGGCGCGGTCGTGGTCGAAGAGGCGCTTGGTCACGATGTGGCTGCCCCGCACCAGACGGACGCCTTCGGAAGAGTTGATGCGGGCCACGTTGCGGATGATGTCCTCGACATAAGGTCCGCCCGCGTTCACCAGCGCGCGGGCGTGGTGGGTGCGGGGACCGTCGTCGCCAAGCGTCTCGATCCGCCAGAGGTCGCCCTCGCGTGCGGCTGAAACGACACGCGTGCGGGTGAGGATGGAAGCGCCGCGGGCTGCGGCATCACGGGCGTTCAGCACCACCAGACGCGAGTCCTCGACCCAGCAATCCGAATACTCGTAGGCGCGGCGGAAACGCGGGGCCAGAGGCGCCCCGGCGGGGTCGCGCGTCAGGTCGAGCGAGCGGGTCGCAGGCAGGATCTTCCGGCCCCCCATCGTATCATACATGAAGAGGCCCAGCCGGATCAGCCAGGCGGGGCGGCGGCCCTTCATCCAGGGCATGGTCCAGGACAGAAGGCGAGAGGTCGGCGTATCGGATTCGAACCGCATCTCGGGGCTGACCGGCAGGACGAAGCGCATGGGCCAGGAAATATGGGGCATGGCAACGAGCAGCGTCTCACGCTCTTCCAGCGCCTCGCGCACCAGACGGAACTCGAAGTATTCGAGGTAGCGAAGGCCGCCATGGAAGAGCTTGGTCGAGGAGGAGGAGGTGGCCTGTGCCAGATCGCCAGCCTCGGCCAGCGTCACGCTCAGCCCCCGCCCCGCCGCATCGCGCGCGATGCCGCAGCCGTTGATGCCGCCGCCGATTATGAACAGATCGGTGGTGGCCGCGGTTGCGGTCTTGTCCGGCACGGCACCCCTCCCCAGGTCACGGCTTCGTTAGACCGTGGCCGAGCCCGACCGCTTCGTCAACGGGAATTTTCGTTTTTGCGCGCTTCTGCGCCTGCAAAGGCTTTTTTCGCGCGATTGCTGCAAATGCGAAAGCGCTGGGGGCTTTGAAAAGGAACCTCGGGCGTGATATCGAACCGAAAGGGAGAGTCACGATGGCGCTGAGTTTCCGGCAGACCGAGATCCTGGAGATTGCCCGGAACGAGGGCCGCGTGGCGGTCGAGGATCTGGCGCAGCGGTTCGACGTGACGCTGCAGACGATCCGGCGCGACCTGACGGATCTGGCCGATGCGGGACATCTGGACCGGGTGCATGGCGGGGCGGTCACCAAGACCGGCGTCGCCAACATCGGGTATGAGGCGCGGCGGCGGATGAACGAGGCGGCGAAGGCTGCAATCGCACGGACCTGTGCGGCGGCGATCCCCGACAACTGCTCGCTGATCCTGAACCTCGGCACCACGACCGAGGCGGTTGCGCGGGAGTTGCTGCACCATAAGAACATCACCGTGGTCACCAACAACATGAACGTGGCCAACATCCTGGTGGGCAACCCGGGGTGCGAGGTGATGGTGGCGGGCGGCGCCCTGCGGCGGTCGGACGGCGGGCTGGTGGGAGAGCTGACCACGCAGTTCTTCGAGCAGTTCAAGGTCGATTTCGCGGTGATCGGGACATCCGCGCTGGACCGGGACGGGGACCTTCTGGACTTTGACCTGGCCGAGGTTCGGGTGTCGAAGGCGATCATCCGTCAGGCGCGCACGGCCTTCCTTGTGACGGATCATTCCAAGCTGGACCGGTCCGCCCCCGCGCGTCTTGCGTCGCTGTCCGAACTGGATGCGGTCTTTACCGACAAGCCCCTGCCCGACGATCTGGCCGCCAAGTGCCGCGACTGGGGCACGGCGGTGCATGTAACAAGCGCCTGAGGCGTCAGGCGAAATCGGCGGTGCGCTGCAGGCAGCGCTGCAGGAAGGGGCGCAGGTTCGGGTCGAGGACATCCGCAGCCCGCTCTGCCGCGGCCAGCAGATCCGCGACGTCGGGCCGGCCCTCACGAATGGCCAGAATCAGTGCCTCGTGACGCTCGCGCAGGTGCGCGAAGTTGCGCGAGACGGCCATGGCGGCCCCGCCCACCAGGACGAAGGTCTCGGCCCGATCGGCCACGCCCTTCAACTCGACCGCGCCGGCGGCAAGGAAGGCTAGGTCGGGCGCGGCAAGGGCCACATCGGCCGTCACGAGGATGTCGTAGGCGACGTGCCGACAGGCCGATTGCGTCCGCGCGGCCACGTTCACGGTATCGCCGATGGCGGTGTAGTTGAAGCGGTTGCGCGAGCCGATGTTGCCCACGCAGGCCAGCCCGCAATCAAGCCCCATGCCGATGGCGATCGGCGCCGCGCCCGTCGCCGCCTTGCGCGCGTTGTAGCGCGCCATCGCGCGGCGCATCCGCAGGGTGGCAAGGCAGGCGCGGCGCTGGTGGCCCGGCGTCACAAGGGGGGCGTTCCAGAAGGCCATGATCTCGTCGCCGATGTATTTGTCGATGGTCCCGGCCTCGGCCAGAATCTCTTCGGACAGGTCGGTGAATAGCTCGTTCAGCAGCGCCACGAGGTCCTGTGCCGACATGGTGGCCGAAAGCGGCGTGAAGTTGCGGATGTCGCTGAAGAGGATTGTGACCTCGCCCGTCGTGCCGCCAAGTTCGATGCTGCCGCCCTGCTTTTCGATCTCGTTCAGGACGGACGGCGCGACGTAGCGGGAAAAGCTGCGGCGGATCATGCGCTTTTCCCGGTCGGACACGGCGAACTGATAGAGCGCCAGGGCCGAGAAGGCGCCAAAGCCACCGATGAGCGGATAGGTCGCGTCCAGAAGGATCCCGTGCCGGGTAAAGCCGTACCAGCTGGCCCCAAGGACTGCCGCCGCCGCCACGCCGCCGGCAAGCACCGAGGGCACCGGGCCGGTCAGCATCAGCACCAGCGAGACCATGATGCCGATTCCGGCCAGAACGAGGATTTCGACGGCCTGCGTGGCATCGCTGCGGGTGAGGTAGGTTTCCAGCAGGATCTGCTCGACCACCTGCGCGTGGATCGAGACGCCGGGGACCCGTTCGCCGAGGGCGGTGGTGCGCGTGTCGGCCAGCCCGGCGGCAGAGGAGCCGACAAAGACGATGGCCCCTTGCAGCGCCGGCGCAAGGTCGGCTGCGGCCGTGTCATCCAGAAGGCGCCAGGCGGGGACATACTGTTCGGGCGCCTCATGGCGAAACCAGACCGGGAACAGACCATGCGCCGCCGTCGGCACCGTGTATCCCCCGATCCGCAGGCCATCGGCGCGCGCGGGCGGTGCATCGGGGCCGGTGACCACCAACGTTCCCTCGCCAAGTGCCACGCGCAGCGCCTCGACGGCAAGGCCGGGCATCGCACCACCCGGCGTGGACCAGACCAACGGCACGTCACGCAGCGTATCGCTCTCGGTCAGGGGGTTGATGTTGACCACCCCGATGCCCGCCGCAGCCTCTTCCAGCACCGGCACGAGGCCAGTGGCCGACCGCAAGGGCAGAAGATCACCTGCCGGATCGTGCCCCAGGAAAGCGACGCCGGACTTGGCCGCCTGTGGCTTGGCGCCCCCCTCGCCGGCGTCCGAGATGCCCAGGACAGTGGGCATCGTCGTCATTGCCGTGGCAAGGGCCAGGTCATTGTCCAGCTTGTCGATTTCCTCAACCCAGGGCCCGCTGCGCAGGGCATTGCGCACCGTCGCGTCCCGGATGATGTTCCGCGGGGACAGGCGGTCGGGTTCGGGGAAGAGGATGTCGAAGACAACGACCGCCGCCCCGAAATCTGCCAATCGGCCCACAATGGCGGCCATCCGGTCGCGTGGCCAGGGCCATTGCCCGATCCGTGTCAGCGACGCTTCATCCACGTCGACGATCATCACCGGAAGCGGCGTATAGGGCCGGGGCGACAGCAGCTGCAGATAGTCGAAGTAAGCGCTGCGCAAGTTGCGCACTGGCCCCGGGTCGGACACGCGCAGCACGATCATCGCCATCAGCAGCACCAGCGCCAGCGACATGAACAGCGTGCGCTTGCCTGCCTCGGTGCCCGACATCATGCGCGCCGAAACACGATGGCCCCAGTCGCGCCATCAGCCCCGCGCGACCGGCCGCCGGTCATTCCGCCGGGTTTCCGCCACGGTCCGGCGGGTCAGAGGGGCCGTCGGCGGGGTTCCCGTCACGCTCGGATTCGCTCGCGTCCTCGCGGTCGGCGCCGGCAGCGGCAGGCAGCGCGATAAGCTTGACTGTCTGACACCCCGCTGTCCCCGCCCGGAACGGCGGCAACAAGTTGTTCTGGCTGGCCAGAAGAGGGAAGCGCCGCAGCAGCAGCGCGCGCTTTTCGTCGGCCGTCAGGGGCTGGGTGTAAGTGCCGTCGCTGTTGGCAGCAATCGCCTGACATCCGCCCGGCACGACCACGCAGCGGGCGCCGTTAGCGCAGAACCGCACCTCGCCATCGAAAACCAGAAGGTCCGTCGTCCGGTCGCCTGTCACGGTGTAGTCGAAGACTGTGCCACGGATGCCCATGGTCGCGACCGGTGTGGCCAGCTTGTAGACCCGTTTGGGACTTCCGCCCGAGATGAAGCGGAAGGTGCCGCCCAATGCCGCAGTCGAGAATTTCTGCGCGGACCCGTTGCCCCGGAACAGGGTCTCGTCCAGCCGCAGGCTGGATGCAGGTCCGACGACGATCTTGGTTTCGTCCTCGAAAAGCAGCTGCACCCGGCCACCGGTGCCCGTGCGGATCAGGTCTCCGCTGGCAACTGCGCCTCCCCGCACCAGGGCGCGCGCCGCGCCGTTCGTCACCGCCTCGGCCGGGGCCGTCACCTCGACAACCTCGCCAGCGGTCTGCGCGACCAGTGTGGACGGGACAAGCAGCGCAAGAAGGCTGACGATTGCACAGAATGCACGAAACAGGCGGGCGATTGAAACCGTCACTGGGTATTCCCCCGGGCCGGCACTCGTGCCGATGACGTGCGGCGCGCCAGGGTGCCCGTGGCCAGCAGCAGGCACAGCGCGGCCAGCAGCAGGACCGACGAGGCGGGCAGCGGGATCGGAGCCACGACTGTCGGCACCTCACGATAGCGGAAGCTGCCATAGGCGATGCCGCGCGTCAGCGGGTTGCTGTCGTCCTGGACCAGGACGCGCGTGACCCTTGAGAAGGCGGTAAAGTCGAAGCGGATCATGCCACTGCGGCTTCCGGCATGGCGACCCGTGTAGATCATCGTATCGCCATCGAACAGCGCCACGATCGCACCGTCGGTGATCTTGGCGAAGAAGCCGTCAAAGCTGAGGTCCCGGATCGGCGTCTTGAAGTCCAGCGCAAAGTCGCCCAGGCAGTCCTGTGCGGTCGTATAGGCACAGAACCCGCCGTTCGGCGCCATTCCGAAATCCCCTGTCCGGTAGACGAAGATCTGACTGCCGTCGGTGGTCAGCAGCGCCGGACCCAGATCGAGCAGCGGCCCGTTCACGCCGCCCGTCAGCGCATCGAACGACAGGCCAAGCGGCGCAGGCAGCAGTACGGGCTGCCCGGGTGGGTCCACGTCAAAGCTGAAGTCGCCATAGGCGATGCCCTTGCTGATCCGGCTGCTGCGGTCCGCAATCTCGACCCGCGTGATGCCCGATACGCCCGAGAAGTCGATGCTGACCTGTCCGCTCTGGTTGCCCGAGACGAGGGCGTAGCTGACCAGGGTCTGGTCGGCGTAGGCTGCGACCGTCGCGCGATCGGACTCCGAGGCGAAAAATCCACTGAACTTCAGGTCGGAAACCGGCCCGACAAACAGAAGCGAGACATCGCCGGTACACGAGAAACCGGCCTGCAGGCTGCAGACCTGCGCGCCGACCGCCTGCCCGGTCGGTCCGCTGCCATACACAAACAGCGCACCGCCGCTGCTTTGCGAGATTGCCACGGTCGGAAATGTGATCGGCTTGGTCGTCTTCCCCGACGGTACCGTCACAAAGCTGAGTGTTGCTGCCAGAACCTGACAGCAGCCGATCAACCAGATCGCAACAGCAGCACAAAACGCCTTCACGTCACCACCCACAATCCCCTGGGGTACATAGCGCGTCTGCCGCGTCTATGTCAATGATTTGTCACAGTTTTGCCACAATCAGGGGTTGTGCGGCGCGGCCCGGCAAAGGTGCGTCCGGGTCCACAATGGGCCGGTCAAGGCCCTTTTGTTTCGCGGGGAGACCCGCCTTGGCCCGCATGGCGATGTTTCCGGGTCACGGCCGGGTACTGTTGGGTCCCTTGCGCCCCTTTCGCCCAAGGAGCGACCCGCTGCCGCACCCAGCCCATCGACGGCAAGGCCCCTTGCTGCTGTCGTCCGGATCTGGCCGCAGCCATCAGCCGCGCGCGGCGATCAGGGCCTCCATGCGCGCATGGGCGCTGACGTTGCGGGTGTCGAGGCGGGCCTCACGCAGGAATTCGTTCTCCATCAGGTTGACCCGCTGCAACTGCCGTTCGTCCAGCGGCGGCTGGAACAGCGTGTCGCGGATCAGCCTCTCTTCCGCTTCGGTCAGGCGCAGAACCTCGGGCCCATCTTCGGCCTGGACAGAGACATAGGTCAGGGGGGCCACGCGCGCGAGTTCTGACTGCTCGACCACCAGCCACAGGGTTCCCTCTGCCATTCCGCGCCCCGCTGCAACCCGCGTCAGGATCGTCCGTGCCCTGCTGCGGAGCAGATCGAGGGTGCGATCTGCGGCATCCCGGGCGATCAGGTCAGCCCGGCGTTGAGGCGAGGGACGCAGAACGCGCGTCTCGACCGCATAGACCAGCATGAACATCAGAAGCGGGGCCTGCGCGATGGCCAGCGCCTTGTCTTGCCAGATCAGCGCAGCGGCAATGAAGGGGATCAGCGACGAGGTATAGCGCAGCACCTCGACCTCGAACACGGTGCGCGCGACCAGCCCCCAGGTGCCGCCCCGACGCGGCCAGAGCGTCACGCGCCCGAAGAAGCGCCGTGGCAACTGGCGCGTCTCAAGGACGGCCGGGTTCAGGACGGTGTCGGGGGTGACGATGAACATGCGGATCCCTGGGCCCTGATGGTCAGATAGGCCGGGCGGACAGCGAGACAAAGCCGCGCCATGCGTCAGGCGCCGATACTCGCGTTCAGCATCTGGTCCACCGTCGCCTCGGACCGCAGCATGTCGGCCAGCGTCAGCGACTCGATCAACACCAGATAGGACCAGAACACATCGGCAAAGACGCGCCGGATCCGGCAGGCAGCTTCGTCCTGGCAGTCGTCGCAACGCTGGTAGGCCCGGCGCGACAGGCAGCCAAGCGGCGCGATCGGCCCGTCGATGAGGCGCAGGAGTTCCGAGATCGACACCTCGGACGGCTGCTTGATAAGCTGATACCCCCCCGACCGCCCCCGGGTCGAGGCAATGACGCCCGCATTGCGGATTTCCAGCAGGATATGCTCCAGAAACCGCTTTGGCGCACCGGACCGGCGCGCGATCTCTTCGATGGTCAATGCATCAGGCGCCTCGGACGCCGCCTCATCCGCGAGCACCAGAAGCGCCTTGAGCGCATATTTCATCTTTTGCGAGATCATGCCCGAGAGGTAGCGGCGACTGCGGGTTCGCGCAATCGTCCCGGCCTGCAATTCCTGCGCAAGCGGCGCCCCCGCACCAGAATCTTCGCAGCGCCTTTCCGACACGGGGCCCAACCGACCTGCGGGCATCGCTTGCATCCGGCCGCATTTGCGTGTCGGCTGGCCCGCGACACAGCGCGAGGCCCGCATGACCCGGTTTGCCCAGAGGATGACGGCGGTCCAGCCCTCGGCCATCCGCGAGCTTCTGGCGCTTGGCGCCGACCCTTCGATCATCTCGTTCGGCGGGGGCTATCCGGATGCGACGCTGTTCCCGGCGGAGGGGCTGGAAGCGGTGTTCCGCGAGGTGATCCGGGCGCCGGGAGGGGCGGCGATGCAATATGCGCCCTCGAACGGGCTGCCGCACTTGCGCGCGCAGATCGCCGCGCTGATGACGGCGGATGGCACAGCTTGCGGGGCGGATGATGTGCTGGTGCTGCAAGGCTCGCAACAGGGTCTCGACTTTGCCGCGCGGATGCTCGTCGATCCGGGCGACGTGATTGTGACCGAGGATCCGACGTTTCTGGGCGCGCTGATCGCCTTCAATCCCAGCCAGCCCGCCTATGCCACCGTGGCGATGGATGGCGACGGCATGCGGATGGACGCGCTGGAGGCGGTGCTGACCGCCAATCCCCGTGCGCGGATGATCTACACCGTTCCCGACTTCCAGAACCCAACCGGCGTGACCTTGTCCCTGCCCCGCCGTCACCGCCTGATCGAACTGGCGAATGCCCATGACGTCATGGTGCTGGAGGATACGCCCTATCGCCATATCCGCTTTGCCGGGGACGCCCTGCCCACGCTGAAATCGCTGGATACGGAAGGCCGCGTGATCCATCTGGGCAGCTTCTCCAAGGTGCTGGTCCCTGCGCTGCGGATCGGGTGGGCGGTGGCGGAACCGACGCTGCTGGAGAGGATGGGCCTTCTGAAGGTCGCACAGGACACCCAGACCTCGACCCTGAACATGGCGGCGGCGAGCCTGTTCCTCGATCGCTACGACATTGGCGCGCATATCGCGGGCCTGCGTGCGGCCTACCGGCACAAGCGGAATGTGATGCTGGACGCGATCCGCCAGCACTTTCCGCAGGACGTTGCGGTGACCGAGCCCGAGGGGGGCCTGTTCCTTTGGGCCACCTTTCCACCGGGTTTCGACGCCACCACCTTCATGCGCGACGTGGCCTTGCCGGAGGCGCGGGTGGCCTATGTGCCCGGCGCCACCTTCTTTGCGGTGAACCAGCGCGCGAACCACGCGCGGCTCAACTTTTCTGCACCGTCCGAGGACCGCATCCGCGAGGGGATCGCGGCCCTCGGCGCCGCCCTGAAACGTCACCGCTGAAAGGCCCGCCATGCCCGTGACCCTTCACACCCCTGCCCCGCGCACCCTCACCACCGCCGAGATCGCCCGCTGGCATGCGGTGCCGGTGGCGGTCGCCGTGGACCAGTGCCCGGGCGGAGGTCAGATCGACCCTGCGATCCGCCCCCTGCGCCCGGCGGGACAGCAGCCGCGCCTCTTCGGCCCGGCTGTCACGGTGCGCTGCGAGGCCCCGGACTTCGGCGCCGTTCTGCATGCGCTCGACGTGATCGGGCCGGACGAGGTGCTGGTCATCGATGCAGGCGGGCATCGCGACACGGCAATGATCGGCGACATCCTGTCGGGCCACCTGCGCGCCAAGGGGGTGGCGGGCGTGGTGGTCGATGGTGCGGTCCGCGATACCGGAACACTTGGCCAATGGAATGATTTCGCCGTGTTTTCCCGCTGGGTCACGCCGCGTGGGCCGACCGGGGCGGATCGTGGGGCGGTCAACCTGCCGGTGGTGGTCGGCGGATGCCTCGTCGCGCCGGGCGACCTGGTGATCGGGGATGACGACGGGCTTGTAGCGCTGACGCCTTCGCTCGCCCGCGACCGGATTGCCGCCGCCGAGGCCAAGCTTGCGCGGGAGGGGGACTGGATCCGGGGGCTGGCCTCGGGATTGTCGGCGGCCAATGTTTTTGGCTTGCCGCCTGCGATAAGGGGCTAAAAGTGGTGCCCAGAGCCGGAATCGAACCAGCGACACGCGGATTTTCAATCCGCTGCTCTACCAACTGAGCTATCTGGGCCCCGGACCACGAGGGTTCCCGCGCGGAGTGACGGGGGTTTATGCGAGGGCGCGGGGGCTGTCCAGAGGGTTCGGGGGGAAAATCAGCCGTCGTCGTCGTCGCGGGGCGGGCTGTCTTCCTCGATCGGCGGGCCCGGGATTGCGTAGCTGCCCTTGAGCCAGCGGCCAAGGTCCACAACAGCGCAGCGGCGCGAGCAGAAGGGGCGGTAGGCGGGGTCAGAGGGTTTTTGGCAGATCGGGCAGGCCATTGATTTCACGCATCAATCAGCGAAGAAAGCGGCAGGCGGTCGCGGCGGCGGGTCAGTTCGTAAAGGCCAAGCGCCGTCCAGCCCGCCAAGTTCGCCTCGGCCCCGTCGCCCTTGAAGGCGGTGCGCAGCACCTGGTCAAGGGTGCCGCGGTCCTTCTTGGGGAAAGGGGCGAAATCGATGATGACCTGCCCGCCAAGGCCCCTCAGCCGAAGCTGCCGCGGCAGGTCGCGGGCGGCGGCGATGCTGGCCTTAAGACCAGCCGCAGGAGAGGTATCGGGGCCGGTGTTCACGTCCACGGCCACCAACGCTCGGGTTGCCTCGATTACCATATGGCCCCCGCCGGGAAGGTGGACGACGGGGTCGCGCAGAGCCTCAATCAGTTCGATAACCCCATGATCCGAAAAGCTTTCCTCGGAGACCTCGTCTGGAGGTGGATCGGCCCAGTCGCGCCAGGCGGTCTCGTGCGCGCCTGCGCCCTCGACCAGCAATTCCGGGCCGCCGTCGAGGTCGGCGGTCACGGCCTGCGCCAGATCGCGCATGGCGGCGATGTCCTCGGCAATCTCCTCCGGGTCGGCGTACAGGCAGGCAGAGCGGAGGATGAGGCCGGTATCCTCGCCGGGCATGGCCTTGGCGGCCAGCGCCGCAAGCTCTGCCCGTAGTGCCTCATCTCTTATCCGACGCGAGATGTTGAGGCCGGGGGCGCCGGGGGTGACGATGCTGAGGCGAGACTTGAAGAGGAGGCGGGTGGTCACGGGGATCGCCTTGCCATCCTCGGCAGGGCCGGTGACCTGCACGATCAGGCGCTGGCCGGGGGCGATGCCGGTGGTCTGGCGCAGAAAACCCTGCGATTCCGGTAGCTTGACGAACATGCCGCCGATGCCTTTCATCGGGCGGTCGGCGACGGCGCGGTAGATTGCGCCCGGCAGGGGGGCGTCATCGGCGGGGTCGATCAGCAATTCTTCCAGCCGACCGTCCACCACCAGCGCGGCCGCCGCCTGCTCGCCGATCCGGTCCAGATGCACCACGCGACCGATCATGCCCGCCACCCCGCCGCTGCCAGCAAGGCCGACACATCGGCCAGCGGCAGCCCCATGATGCCGGAGTAACTGCCTGAAATCCATGGGATAAAGGCCCCGGCCATGCCCTGGATCCCATATCCCCCCGCCTTACCCTGCCATTCGTTCGAGGCGAGGTAGGCGTTCAGTTCGATGTCCGACAGACGCTTCATCTTGACGGCGCTTTCGCTGACGCGTTCCCAGACACG
>CAZVIS010000006.1:0-18880 GCA_964627355.1 uncultured Rhodobacterales bacterium | reverse complement strand
CGGGGCGTCTCGTCGATGTCGGGGGGCAGGATGGCGTCGGGCACAACACCGATCTGCGCCAGCAATTCCTTGCGACGCGGGCTTGCCGATCCCAGAATCAGACGCAATTTCAGTTACTTGAAGCGATAGTTGATGCGGCCCTTGGACAGGTCGTAGGGCGTCATTTCCACCTGCACCTTGTCGCCGGCCAGAACCCGGATGCGGTTCTTGCGCATCTTGCCTGCCATCACCGCAATCAACTCATGGCCATTGTCGAGTTCGACCTTGAATGTCGCGTTGGGCAGGAGTTCCTTCACGACACCGGGGAATTCGAGAATGTCTTCCTTGGCCATGGTCACTCCGATAGGGGGGGTGGCCGGAGGGCACGCCCACCAGCCGGATGCGCGGTCCTATGCGCCCCGATGCGGGGCTTTTCAAGGCAAATCTGCGTGGGGCGGGCGAATCGGGGTTAACCTGCGGAAAAACCGCCGAAACGGGGGGTCTTCATCGCGTCTTCCTTACGTCTTCTTTCCGTCTTCCCCTGAGGGCGGCGGATTACCCGGTTAATCCAGCGCGCGCAGCCAGATCTGGAGGGGCTTTTCCGTCTGATCCCCCTGCCCCAGATCGCGCCAGGAAAAGCGGGCGATGGCGCCGGGGATGGGGGCGTAGCCGCGCTTGGTCCAGAAGGCGTCGTTGGTGCGGGCGTTCGGGGGACGCATCGGGTGGTCGTCGGGGCGCTTCACGCTGGCGAAGGCCGCGTGGGTGTGGCCGAGGGCGCGGGCATGCGCCTCGCGCAGGTCGAAGAAGCGGTGGCCGAGGCCCCTGCCCCGGTATTCGGGAAGGAGGACGGATTCGGCGCAGTAGAAGATATCGCGCAGAGGCAGGCCGAGGGCGGCGAGGGGGGCGGCGAAGTCGGCGGCGTGATCCGCCATCGGGGTGCCGGTGGCGGCGCCGATCAGGCGGGGGCCGTCGAAGGCACCGACGAGGATCGCGCCCGGGCTGTCGCGGTAAGTCTGGAGGTAGCGGCGTTCGTAAGCGAGATCGCCGTCGTAGAGGTAAGGCCAGTCGCGGAAGACCGCGATGCGCAGGGCCGCCACACCGTCGAGATGCGCGTCGAGGTCGGGGCCGGTCAGGGTACGGACGGTGACGGTCATCGTGCTGTGCCTGAAGTGGCGATCGCGCGCGACCCTAGGGCGACCTGAGCAGAAGGTAAAGTCCCGTCAGTCCAGCCCGTGGTCGGCCCGGATGCGGGAGGCGACGGCGGCCTGCAGGCGCCAGAGGTAGCGGTCATGAACCCCGGCCGACTGCAGCCCGATCACGGTGTTCCGCAGATACTCGGCGCCACTGCCGGCATGACCTACCGCGCGGGCCAGCCGCTCGGCCTGCCGGTCGGGCGGAAGCAGCACATGCCCCTCGACCCCCGGAGCGAAGCAATAGAAGACCAGCACCTGCCGCGCCAAGCCGTCCTGAAAGCGGGCCGTACACCAGCGGATCAGGGCGATGTCCTCGACATAACCGATCTCGCGCCGCAGCAGGCGCATCATCCGCCCGCGGCGGTCATCCGGCGGCATGCGATAGGCGACGCCGCGGCAGGAGCCGCCCGGTGTCAGGGCCAGCATCAGACCAGGGTTGTCGGGCGTGCCGCTCCAGCTATCCATATGCATGCAGAACGCCCGCCGGTACCCGTGCACATGCACCACGGCGGCCTCGATGTGTTCGAAATCGGGTTTCCAGATCAGCGAGCCATAGGCGAAGACCCAGAAGCCGTCGTCGGGCACCTGCGCGCACAACCGGTCGCACAGCGCGTCGAAATCGGCATCCGTCAGTGGCTGCCAGTCATCTGGCACAGGTTCGCGTTGCACCTCGCGGTGCACGCGTGCCACCAGTTCGGCCGTCAGGTCAGGCTCTCGCGGGCGCCTCATTTCAGCTGGCTGTCCTTGGACCCGCGCCGGTTGATGCCGCCGCGTGCGACGGGGCGGGCGTCGCGGGACCGCTGGCAGTCGATGCAGAGCTTGACGCCGGGGATCGCCGCGCGCCGCGCCTCAGGGATCGGCTCGTCACATTCGGCGCAATGGGTCAGGCTGTCGCCCACAGGGGCGCGGCGCGTGGCCTTGAGGCGGGCAAGTTCGTCCGCGATGCTTGCGTCGATCTGCTCTTCCACCGCGCCGTCGCGCGCCCATCCACCGGCCATGGTCGCCTCCTGTTCCGGATGAGTGTGGGGGGACGGGCGACCGGGGGTCAAGGGGGGCGTGGCCGGTCTGCACCGGTCCTTTGCCTTGTCCGGGCGCGCAACAGTCCCGCCACACTGTTGCCGGATTGGCCTGCAACTTGGCGGCGAACCGTAGAGGAGAGCCCCCATGAAGGACGCCCATATCCTGATCGCCACGCTGATCTTTCCGGTGAAGGTGCTGTGCGGCGCGGCGGTGCTTGGCGGTGTCTTCCTGATGGCGGAGGGGTTCAAGGGCGCGCCGATGAATGCGGTGCTGGGGTTTCAGGGGGTGGGTCTGATGCTCTTGGGGGTCATCTGCTTCCCGTCGCGGCAGCATATCCTGTGGCGGATGTGGGCGGCGCGGTCGCAGGCGGCGGCAGAGAAGGCGGCGGTGGAGAAGGTGGAGGCGGCGCGGCGGGCCCCGGTGGCGCGGGCGCAGGCGGTGGTGCCTGACCGCGTGTCCCCGCCAGCAGCGCTTTATCAGGGGCGGGTGCGGCTGGATTTCGCGGTGCCGCCACCCGAAGCTTCGCGGGTGACAAGCTGGATCGGCGGCCTGCCGAAACTGCCCCGCGATGTGGACTGGCCAAAGGCGAAGCCGGGGCCTCTGGCCGAGGACGGGCCGATGCTGTTCGTGGCGCAGATCGCGCTGGCGGATCTGCCGGGCGATATCTGGGGCGGGATGGGCCCCAAGACCGGCAGCCTGTGCTTCTTCGTGGATCCCGAGGATGCGCTGGACCGCGTGGCTGTCCTGCATGTCAACGGCCAGCTGGAGGAGCGCCGCTATCCGCGCATCCTTGAGGCCTCGCAGCCCTATCCGGTGCTCAAGCGCGGCATGGGCGGCGACCTGATTGCCTATGCCGACGATGCGCTGCCCCTGATGAAGTGGCCGGTCCGGATGACACCGGTCGAGCCCGAGGAGGAGTTGCCGAACCCCTATTTCAAGTATCGCGACAGAAACAACTTGGCCTTTGCGCATCGCCGGGCGGCCTCGCTGTCGGACCCAGGCCTGGTGCCCTACAGCTGGCCCACCCTGATCGAGTTGATCTCACAGTTGATCGGCGGGCTGAACATGGCGACCAAGGCCGAGGGCACCCGGTCCGACATGCCCGAGGCCCTGCGCAAGGTTCAAGAGGGGCGCCGCCCGGTGGTGGCTGCGCTGATGGCCCTGCGCAGCGCGCTGCAGAAACGCGCCCGCGCGCAGGACTTCACCGCCGCGGTGTGGGACGAGGTGAGCGCGCAGTTGGGGGCGATCCTTGTGCCGGTCGTCAAGCGCGAGGTCGATTCAGCGGGTGCCAAGGTCTATACGTTGCTGGACCCCGTGCCGGTGCTGCAGACCCTGCGGTTCGAGCATTACTACGGCAAGTTCGAGTATCTGAGCCGCGCGATCTATGCCGAGGCGCCCGACCGTCTGCCCGAGGCGGTGCGGCGGTCCTTCGAGCCGGTCTGGCAGTTCGATGCGTCCTTCGAGGTGGGCTCGATGGGCGGGCGGGTGAACATCGCGGGACATGTCACGGTCGGCCGCGACGATCTGGTCTGCCTGATCGAGCTTCCGCAAAGCGAGCTTGTGGGGACCGCCTGGCACGACCTGTCAAGCTGGGGCGTGTTCATCGACCCCGAAAGCCTGGCTGAGGGGCGGCTGGACCGGGCGGTGGGGTCGACGACCGAGTGAGGGGCCTCAGGCCGAGACCTGGGCGATCCAGTCTTGCAGATTGTAGAAGGTGGTGATGCGGGCGATGCGACCGTCGCGGAGGTCGAAGAAGGCCCCGGCAGGCAGCGTGTAGCGCTGGCCCCGCGCCTGCGGCAGACCAGGGTCGGTTTGCAGGTACTCGCCGAGAACAGTGAACTCGGCCGCCGCGCGGGTCGGGTCGGCGGTGGTGAAGATCGTGATGTCGGTCAGGGTCTCGCGGTAGCTGACGCCCATGTGGGCGCAGAATTCCGCGAACAGGGCGCGGCCCCGGCGGATGCCACCCTCGTTCACGCGATGCTCGACGTCGTCGGTGATGCAGGCGAGCATGCCTTGCGCGTCACCTGCGTTGAAGGCGGCGTAGTAGCGGGCGATGAGGGTTTGGGCGTCGGACATCGGCTTCTCCGTAGAAGCGGGGGGTCTCACACCCCCCAGCCAATCGGTTTCTCGAACCGATGGCGAAACCGATCGGCTAACCCGTGGGATATTTGTGGACAGAAGAAGGAGCAAGGGACCTTTTGGAGCACGAAGGCCCGAAACGGGCCGCATGCCGCCCACGCGGCGGTCGAAGCTGATGTGCCAGGGGGTCCAAGGGGGTCCCGTGGACCCCCTTGCCTCCTTACGCTAGCGCCACCGCTACTGTTGTGGCCATCGGCGTCGTCGGCCGCCCGATCAGACGCGAAAGGGTGCGGCTGTCATCGTAGAGCGCGCCCTTGGCGGCCTGCGCATCGGCATCGGCCAGCAGCGCGGCAAAGGCGGGCGGCAGGCCGAAGCCTGCGAGAATCCCCGCATAGACCTCTTCGGGCAGCGACTGGTAGGGGATCGTCTTGCCAGTGACCCGCGAGACCTCGGCCGCCATCTCGGCCATCGTGTAGGCCGCATCCCCGGCCAATTCATAGGCCTTGCCCGCGTGCCCCTCGGTCGTCAGCACCGCGACCAGCGCCTCGGCGAAATCGGCGCGGGCGGCGGAGGCGATCTGCCCCTCGCCCGCCGAACCCACCATCGCGCCATGGGCCACCGCGCCACCAAGCGAGCCCGTGTAGTTCTCGGTATACCAGCCGTTGCGCAGGACGGTGAAGGGCACGCCGCTTTCCGCCAGCGCGGCTTCCGTCGCGATGTGGTCGGCGGCGATCTTCATCGGTGAGGCGGGGCCTTTCAGGATGCCGGTATAGACGATGTGCCCCACCCCCGCCGTCTTGGCCGCCGCGATGGCGCGCGCGTGGTCACCTGCACGGTCGTCAAAGCTGCTGGAGGAGATCAGGGCGAGGGTCGTGATCCCGCGCAGCGCCGCCGCATCGGGGCGGGCATAGTCAAAGGCGCGCACCTCGACGCCAAGGTCGGCGGCGCGGGCCGGGTCGCGGGCCAGCGCGACGGTGCCGGGGGCGCGGGTCTTGAGATGGGCGAGCGCCAGGCGGCCAAGCTGGCCGGTGGCGCCGGTGACGGCGATGGTCATGGGGGTCTCCCTTGCGGTTGGTTGCCTGAGGGGAATATCGGTTTACTTACGAAAAGGAAGTACCTACATTTTTGTTAGTACCGGAAGGAGCCGCACATGACCCCCGCCGCCCATGCACAGACGCTGCTTCAGGAGTGGAGGCTGGGCAACGTGCTGGCCACCGACTGCCCGTCCCGCCCCATCCTGCAGCACATGACCAGCCGTTGGGGGGCGCTGGTCCTGATCGTGCTGCTCACCGGGACGCACCGGTTCAGCGCGCTGCGCCGCCGGATCGGCGGGATCAGCGAGCGGATGCTGGCGCAGACCTTGCAGGCGTTGGAGGGGGACGGGCTGGTCGCGCGCCACGCCCATGACGTGGTGCCGCCGCATGTGGACTATGCGCTGACGCCCCTGGGGCGCGAGGGGGCCGAGAAGGTGCTGGCCCTCGCCGCCTGGGTCGAGGGACGGCTGCCCGAGATCATGGGGGCGAAGGCTGCGGTGGCGGCCTGACCGCCCCCGGCGGGCGGAACATCCGCGCCGACCGCAGGTTTCTCACCGCGCACTGAGGGAGGGGTTCCGATGCCGACCGCGAAAAACACGATCTGCCTGTGGTTCGAGAAGGACGCCGAGGCGGCGGCACGCTTCTACGCGGCAACCTTTCCCGACAGTTCGGTGGACGGAGTACTTCGCGCGCCTGCCGACTATCCGTCGGGCAAGGCCGGGGATGTGCTGACAGTCCAGTTCACCGTGGCGGGGATCCCGTGCCTCGGCCTGAACGGCGGGCCTGCGTTCCGACAGAGCGAGGCGTTCTCCTTTCAGATCACCACCGAGGGCCAGGAGGAAACCGACCGCTACTGGAACGCCATCGTAGGCAACGGCGGCGCGGCGAGCACCTGCGGCTGGCGCAAGGACCGCTGGGGCCTGTCATGGCAGATTACGCCACGGGTGCTGACCGAGGCGCTGGCGGCGGGCGGGAACGAGGCGCGGCGGGCGTTTGCGGCGATGATGGAGATGGGCAAGATTGACGTGGCCAAGATCGAGGCGGCGCGGCGGTTGTGAGGAGGATCGAAACACAGATAAGATAGCCGTGATTGCTTTGCATCCTTAAGCCGCGCCCGCGCCGCTTTGTCTGTGTTATGGTTCCAGTGATTGCCACGCACGCCCTGTGTGGCCCAGCTGACATCAATCGAGACTGGCGACCGTGAATACCAAGTTCCCCATATTCAACATGCTCACTGTCTCCACCCACTCCATAGAGGAGGTAGCGCAAAGTGTGTCTGATGGATCCTGGGCAAGGATCCAGTTCCACGGCCCGGAGGCCTTCAATCCCGAACTTCTGTCTCAAGTAAATGAGATCTGCCGCGGCGTGTCCGACCGATTGCAGGTAAGGTTCAGTGGGGAATTTGACGCGTCTGTCCTTCAGAATCTTCCCGACGTAACGAATCTGATGCTCACCTGCAGGTCGATCACCAACGAACTGACAGTGGCCCACCTGAAGTCTCTTGCGAGACTGCATTGGGAAGTGTCGCTCTTCGATAAAGGAGATTTCTTGAACAAACTGGACCTAGACCGGTTCAGTGAGATTCGGATTGGTGACAGCTTCAAACGGAACTTGGATCTCTCCGCGTTGTCGCGCGCGCGGTCGCTAGAGACCCTGTTTGTCGAGGGCCAGGCGGCAGGACTCGCGGGAATTGTGGGGCTACCGAGGCTGCGAAAGATTGTGCTGCGGTCCTATGGAAAGGGGAACGGGCTGCAATTCCTGAGGGACGTCCCTAACCTTGAAGCCCTGACCCTGATACTGGGCGGGCGCGAACACATTGAAGATCTCGAGAGTAGCACGCTGCGAGATCTGCAGGTCATCCGGGTCAGGGGCGTCCAAGGTCTGGGCGTTTTGTCGCGCTTTCCCCGCCTGCGCAATCTGCGGATCGATGATCAGATCAGGCTGAAGGTGTTGGACCTGAGAGGCGCTGTTCTCGAGAAACTCGCGATCATTAACTGCAAGTCCCTGCACGACATTGTCGGCCTTGATGAGCAAGACCGGCTTGCTGAAGTCGTCTGCGGGTACGTCGCCCTCGACATGGACAAGTTGCGGGATTTCCACTGGCCCCCGAGCGCAAGTACCGTGCGATTGGCGTCCACCAGCAACAGGTGGAACGAAGCGGCGGCCCTGAGTCTTGCCGCACGGGGGCACGGGGGCGAGCTGTCACATTGGTGGCTTTAGGATAGGACTGAGGCGCCGGACCCTTTGAAGGGTCCGGCCAATTTTCTTACTCAAGAAAATTGCAAATTCCTTGAGTAAGGAATTTGGGTTCCTGCGGCGGGCGTTGCGCGCAGGTGGTCAGCCCTGCCCCGGCGCCCCGAACCGCGCGAGCATCCGGTCCCTGATCTGGTCCCTTGCCTGGCGGTAGGCCGAGAGCTTCGCATCGCGGCTTTCTCCCAGACCCGTGGGGTCGAGGATGGGCCAGTATTCGATGTCGAGGTGGTGGAAGCGGGTGAGTTCGAGGGCCATGCGCTGACTGGCGGGGCTGAGGGCGACGATCAGGTCGAATTGCGACAGGTCGTCACCCCATTCCTGCATCTCCTCGAAACTGCGGCTGCGGTGGCGGGACAGCTCGATCCCCAACTCCTTGCAGACGGCGACGGAGAAGCCGTCGATTTCCATGTCGTTGCGCACCCCGGCCGACTGCACATAGGCGCGCTGGCCGTACATCTGCTTCATCAGCCCCTCGGCCATGGGGGATCGGACGGCATTGTGGTCGCAGCAGAAGAGCACCGACTGGGGAAAATCGCCCAAGATCAGCCCCAGTGCAGGACGCAGATCAGGGTGAAGAGGCGGCGGGCGGTGTCGATGTCGACCTCGGCCTTGCCGTCGAGACGCTCGACCAGCACCCGCGCGCCTTCATTGTGGATGCCGCGGCGGGCCATGTCGATCGCCTCGATCTGGGACGGCGGCAGGCGTTTCACCGCATCGTAGTAGTTCTCGCAGATCTGGAAGTAGTCCTTGACCACCTGCCGGAAGGGCCCGAGCGAGAGGTGAAAGGCCGTCACCGGCGCCGCCCCCTCGGTCTGGATTTCGAAGACCAGCCGCCCCTCACGGATGGCAAGGCCGAGGCGATAAGGGCCGTCGGGCGGGGTGCGGCCGTCGCGGGGCGGGAGGGCGAAGCGGTTGTCCTCCAGGAGGTCGAAGATCGCTACCCGCCGCTCCTGCTCGATCTCGGGCGTGGGGCGGACAAGGCCGCGGTCGTCGATCTCGATATGGCAGAGGCGGGTCATGGGGCACGTCCGGGGCAGATGCAGGAACGTTGTGCCCCAAGGGCCATGAGGGAGCAAGGGGAGCGGGCGAGGGCGCCCTGCCTTCACCGCCCGTTAGGGGCCTGTTTCGACGCGCAGTTCGGCGACAAGGCGGTCGGCCTCGTCGGCGGTGAACCGCGGCAACCCGGCGCCGACGTCGTACCACGGCAATTGCGTGTCCGCGCAGATATGCCGCGTGACGCGGGCCGCTGCCGGATCGTCAAGGCTGCCGACCGTGACGTTGGTCAGCCAGTCATCCTCGGGGCGCAGCGCCTGCCAGACGATCCGGCTGCCGCAGGTCGGGCAGAAGCCGCGCTTGCCGTCGGGCGAGGACTGGAAGTAGGTCGGTTCCCCGTTCTTGTAGTGCAGCGTCCCGGCCCGGATCAGCACGGTGATCTCGGCTGGCTGGCCGGTGCTGCGCTGGCAGATCGTGCAGTGGCAGATGTAGCCGTTCTGGAGGAAGACCTCGGCCTCATAGCGGACGCGGCCGCAGAGGCAGCCACCGGTCACATGGGTGGTCTGATGGGTCATTTTTCGTCTCCCCCGGGGCGGCTTCCGGTTCTACCTGAGGACATGGGGCCGGGGCGCTGTCGCCGCGAAGGCCGGGCGGGTTTCGAGACGGTCCACCAGCGCCTCGATGCCCGGGCGGCCACGCCAGTCGATCGGGCCGCGCGACCCGGTCCACAGGATCAGGCAGGCAAGCGCGATGTCCTGCACTGAGATCACGCCGGGCAGGAAACCGTCAGGACCGATGCGCGCCTCGAGCCAGTCGAGCGTCGCCAGCACGCGGATCATATTGCGCGCGGCGGGATCGAAGCCGAGGCGGTTGCGCTCTACCGGACCCACGCCCGCCCAGACAAGGTAATGGTGCTGGGCCAGCGCGTCCCCCATCGCGAGGATCACGGCGAGAAGCTGCTCGTCGTGGCGCTCATGCCCCGGGCGGGTGACCGAGGTCGCGACAAGGCCGCCGGGTGTGGCATGCGAGAGCAGCACGTCGAGCACTGTGCGGGTCGGGAACCAGCTTTCGCCGTCCTCAACCAGCAGCGGCACCTGCCCCATCGGATTGAGCACAAGGAAGCTGTCAGGCGGTGGAAACGCAGTGATCTCGTGCAGCGCGACGTTCAGGCCGTGTTCGCGGACGAGAACGCGCGCCATCCGGGCGAAGGGGCTGCCGTCGATATAGTGCAGGTCCATGCTGCGGCTCCGGCGCGACCTTCCAATGGACCGAGGATGGCACAGCATCGCACGAATGTCAGCCGCCCCGCAGGAACGGGGCGGCCTGAGGTCTTTGGGAGACCGACCCGCCCTAGGCAGGCCGGTGATCGGTCAGGCTGAGTGCGTCGCGCCGTCGTCCTTCCGCGTCTTCCACAGCGAGTAGAAGATGCCCGCGGCGATGATGCCGATGGTGATGGCGAGCGACAGGTACGGGTCGAACTTGCCGAAGAAGTAGCTGTAGAAGCCCTTGAGCCCGATGAAGATCAGCACCACCGCCAGCGCGTACTTGAGGTAGTGGAACCGGTGAACCAGCGCCGCCAGCGCGAAATAGAGCGCCCGCAGGCCAAGGATGGCCATGATGTTCGCGGTATAGACGATGAACGTGTCGGTCGTGATGAGGAAGATCGCAGGGACCGAGTCCACGGCGAAGATCAGGTCGGCAAAGTTGATGACGATCAGCGCGACGAAGATCGGCGTGGCGAACAGCACCATCTTGCCCGTGGTGGGATGCGGCTGGCGGACAAAGAAGGACTGCCCGTGCAACTCTTTCGTCACGTTCATGTATTTCGAGATGAAGCGCACTGCGGGGTTCTTGGACACGTCCGGATCGCTTTCCGGCACCACCAGCATCTTGAAGCCGGTGTAGGCGAGGAAGGCCGCGAAGATCAGTGTCATCCACTTGTAGTTCGAGATCAGCTCGGCCCCGATGGCGATCATGATGCCGCGCAGCACGATCACGCCGATGATGCCCCAGACCAACGCGCGGTACTGATATTTGCGGGGGATCGCGAAGTAGCCGAAGATCAGCGAGATAACGAAGACGTTGTCGATCGAGAGGACCTTCTCGATGATGTAGCCCTGGAAATAGGCGGCCACAGGGTTCGTCCCGTCACTTGTCACCAGCGTCCCGTTCGACCAAGCCCACCAGATGTAGCCGCCAAAGGCGATGGCGATACAGATGTAGAAGGCCGAGAGGCGCAGGCTTTCGGCCACGCCGATCTCGTGGTCTTTCTTGTTGAGCACGCCCAGGTCGAACACCATCAGCGCGATGACGATCGACAGGAACATGATCCACAGCCACAGGGGCTTGCTGATGAATTCGTAAAACAGGAAGTCCATTGCTGTCCCCGACTGCGTTTTCGATTGCGGAACCGCAGGCAGGATTGCGTCGCGGGCCCTGAGATGACAGCGCCGACATCACAGGCATGCGGATGCCTGTCAGAGGGGCCCGGTTGCTGACATCACGGAAATGGGAGCGGCCGGCGCGAAGTCAAGGAAGGAGGGATGACATTCCGGTGTTTTCTCAACACTCCCGACGACCAATCGTGCCCCCTGGGCCGCAGCGTGTCAGGCCTTCAGGTCGCGGTGAGGCTGCAAAGGTGGATGCGCCATGGGCCGCCGGGTGCGCGGGTGCAGGCGTTGAGCGAGATGCCCTCGCCGGTCTCGTGGCCTTCGGCGAATTCGGCAAGGAACCAGGCCACGTCGCCGGAGCCCGCGGCCTCGACGACGGTCAGCATCTTGCGTTCGCCACCGGAGGTCCATTGCGCGTGCTGGTCTGCGATGGATGCGCGTCCCCTCGCCGGCGGGGCGAAGGCGGAATGCATGATGCCGTCCTCGGTGAAGACGGAGGCGCAGCCTGCTGCGTCTCCCGCACGATAAGCGGCGACGTAGGCATCGCACAGCGCCTGCATTTCCGATCGGATGGACATGCCATGACTCCATTGGCTGATGATCCCAGTCACGATGGAGATGCCCCCCCGACCGGTCAACCGTTCAGTCGGTCCAGCCGCGCACGCACGCTGAGGCCGTGGGCCGAGAGTCCCTCACTCTCGGCCAGGCGTTCTGCCGAAGGGCCGATGGCCTTCAGCGCACCAGGGGTCATGCGGGCCATGGTCGTGCGTTTCATGAAGTCGAGGACCGAGAGGCCGCTGGAGAAACGGGCCGAGCGGGCGGTGGGCAGGACGTGGTTCGGGCCGCCGACATAGTCGCCGATGGCCTCGGGCGTCCACTGGCCAAGGAAGATGGCACCGGCGTGCTGGATGCGGGCGGCCAGCGCCTCGGGGTCTGCGACCATCAGTTCCAGGTGCTCGGGTGCGATGCGGTCGGTGAGGGTGGCGGCCTCGGTCAGGTCGCGGACGGTGAGGACGGCGCCATGCGCGGCCCAGGAGGCGGCGGCGATGGCGCGGCGGGGAAGGGTTTCGAGGTGCTTTTCGACCGACCTTGCGACGGCCTGCCCGAGGGCTGCGTCGGTGGTGATGAGGATGGACTGCGCGCTTTCGTCGTGCTCGGCCTGGGACAGGAGGTCGAGCGCGATCCAGTCGGGGTCATTGGCGGCATCGGCCACGACAAGGATCTCGGACGGCCCCGCGATCATGTCGATGCCCACACGGCCGAAGACCCGCCGCTTGGCTGCCGCCACCCAGGCGTTGCCGGGGCCGGTGATCTTGTCCACCGGGGCGACGGTTTCGGTGCCATAGGCCAGCGCGGCGATGGCCTGCGCGCCGCCGATCCGCAGGACGGTATCCACGCCCGCCAATTGCGCCGCCAGCAGGACCAGCGGATTCACCGCCCCCCCCGGCGTCGGGCAGGCGATGACCAGCCGCCCCACCCCCGCCACCCGCGCCGGAATGGCGTTCATCAGGACCGAGGACGGATAACTCGCCGTCCCCCCCGGCACATAAAGACCCGCCGAGGCGACGGGGGTCCAGCGCCAGCCGAGCGTCGCCCCCATGGGATCCGTCCACGAGGCATCCTCGGGCCGCTGCCGGTCGTGATAGGCGCGGATGCGGTCGGCGGCGAGGGTGAGGGCCGCGCGATCCTCGGGGCTGACGCGCGCCACTTCGGCGCCGATTTCGTCGGGGGAAAAGGCCAGCGTTGCGGGCGTCAGCGTCAGCCGGTCGAAGCGCGCCGTCAGGTCGATCAGCGCCGCATCCCCGCGCGCCCGCACATCCGCGATGATCGCCGCCACGTCGCGGTCCACATCCTCGGCCTCCTCGCGCTTGGCGCCGAGCAGCGCTGCGAACGAAGCCTCGAAACCGGCGTCGCTTGTATTCAGGAAAACCGGCATCGGGGACCTCTCCATGGCCCCCGGCACTTAGCGCGCCACGGCAGCACCCTCAAGCCACCGCCCCGGCTTTCATCTTGGCCCAAATATCCTCGGGGTAAGTCCGCCGGTTTCGCCACCGGTTCGAGAAACCGGTGGACTTGGGGGGGGGCAGAAGGCCCCCCCTCTGTCAGCCGAACACGCGGAGCAGCGCCTTGTCGATCGCCCCGGTGATGTGGTCGATGTCATCGGGCGTGGCGATCAGCGCAGGCGACAGGCACAGCGTGTTGTTCAGCCCCGGCAGTGAGCGGTTCGTCATCCCGATGATGACCCCCTGCGCCATGCAGTCGGCGACGACCGCCGCCACCTTCTTCTCGTCCGCAGGCTCCTTGGTCGCGCGATCCGCCACCAGTTCCGCCCCGCAGAAGAGGCCCTTGCCCCGCACCTGCCCGATCACCTTGTGGCGTTCGGCCAGGGCCTGAAGGTTCCCGACCAGACGCGCGCCCATTCGGGTGGTGTTCTCCAGCAGATCCTCATCCTCGATGATCCGCATGTTCTCGATGGCCGCGGCAGGGCCGCTGGCGCAGCCGCCGAAGGTGCTGATATCGCGGAAGTATCCCATCGGGTCGGCGGCGTCGTCCTTGAACTTCTCGAACACCGCCTCGGTCGTGACGGTGCAGGCGATGGCGGCGTAGCCCGAGGCGACGCCCTTGGCCATCGTCACGAAGTCGGGCTTCACGCCCCAGTGCTGATAGCCGAACCAGGTGCCCGTCCGCCCTACCCCACAGACCACCTCGTCGATGTGCAGAAGGATGTCGTACTTGCGGCAGATCTCCTGCACGCGGTCCCAGTAGCCTTCGGGCGGCACGATCACGCCGCCGCCTGCGGTGACGGGTTCCAGGCACAGGCAGCCGATGCTGTCCGGCCCCTCGCGCAGGATCACCTCCTCGATGGCATCCGCCGCGCGTTCTCCGTAGTTCGCAACGTCCCACTGCTTGCGGTATTCGAGGCAATGCGGCACCTCGACAAAGCCGTCCGGGAACGGCCCGTATTGCATCGCCCGCTGCGGCTGGCCGCAAGCCGCAAGCGCCCCGATGGTCGTGCCGTGGTAGTCCCGCTCGCGATAGAGGATCTTCCACTTCTTGCCGCCGTGGTGACGATGCGCCAGTTGGCGCACCATCTTCCACACCTTCTCGTTCGCCTCGGAGCCCGAGTTGGAATAGTAGACGCGGCTCATCCCCGGCATCTTCTCGATCAGGCGTTGCGCAAACCGTGCCCCGGGGATCGAGCCTGCGGCCCCGGCGAAATAGCACATCTGCACCAGCTGCGCCCGCACGGCATCGGCGATGCTCTCGCGCCCGTAGCCCACGTTCACCGTCCAGACCCCGCCCGAGACGGCATCGAGATGCTCTTTCCCCTTGGCATCCCAGACCTTCATCCCGCGCCCCTCGACGATCACGCGGGGATCGACGGATTCGAAGGGCTTGTGCTGGATCAGGTGGTGCCAGACATGGGCGCGGTCGGCGGCGACCACGTCCGAGATGTCGTTGGGGGCAAGGATGTCCATGATGCGCTCCTGTGCAGGTGCGGCATCATCGGGCATCGCGGGCGGCGGCGATAGGGCCAGACGGCCCTTGGCCGTAGGGCCAGCGTTACTTGCGCAGCTTGGCCTGGATCTGCGTGGTGATCGCTTCGGGCGTGTCGGTGACGGTCAGCGTCGCCAGCGCGCCGCCCAGGGCGGTGGACAGGTGGATGACCGTGCCCTTGCCGGCCGGATCCTTTGCGTAATAGGCGATGGCCGCGCCGTTGATCTGCAGTTGGGTTCCGTTGGCGTCATAGACGGTGACCAGGAACATGCGAATCCCTCCAATGTGCTGTCCGAATGCGACGCAAGGCAACGTCGGGCGGCCGCGAAAAGCAAGCCGGTTCGGCACAGGCAAGGAGGCACGGGGAGATTGGTGGAGCCGAGGAGGATCGAACTCCTGACCTCGTCATTGCGAACGACGCGCTCTCCCAACTGAGCTACGACCCCACTGGCGCGGTATTTGGCGAAGGGCGCGGGGGTTGTCAAGCGGATGGGGCGCAGGGGGGGCCAGCCCCCGCACCCCCGGGATATTTGTGCCAAGATGAAGGGGGCCAGTGTTTTCGGCGCGTCCCGCGCGGAGGCGGTTGCGCAATCGGCAGCGTCCTTGGCGCCTTATGCTGCCAAGTATCCGCGAGTGCAAGGCCGGGTCGCGGCGGAAGGCCCCTCGTCCCGGGCGTGGGTCACAGCGTGGCGGCGCCGTAGATGCGCGACAGGTCGCCGGCCCATTTGCCAGAATAGGCGGCGAGAAGGTCGTCCGCCTGCGTCGCCCCTCGCAAAAGGCTGTCGTGCAGGGGATCAAGCCAGGCCTCTTCGCCGAGGCCCCGTGCCGCAAGTCCGGCGTGGGACAGGGCGACCACCCGTGCGGCCAGGTCGGCCATCCGCACTCCACCTGCCTCGGCGGCAAGACCCGCGACCGATGCTGCCACGCGCAAGCCTTGCCGCGTCTCGACGCTCCATCCCTTCACAATGTCCCAGGCGGCATCCAGCGCGCCCTGATCGTACATCAGCCCCACCCAGAAGGCGGGCAGGGCAATCAGATGCGCGCGGTTGCCGGCATCGGCGCCGCGCATCTCGATGTATTTCTTGACCCGCGCCTCGGGGAAGACGGTCGTCATGTGGTCGGCCCAGTCCGAGAGGGTGGGCTTCTCTCCCGGCAGGGCGGGCAGTTGCCCCTTGAGGAAATCGCGGAAGGATTGGCCGAGCGCGTTGATATACGTGCCGTCGCGATAGACGAAATACATCGGGACATCGAGCACCCAGTCCACGTAAGCTTGGAAGCCCATCCCGTCCTCGAAGGCGAAAGGCAGCATGCCGGTCCGGCTGTCATCCAGCCCGCGCCAGATGCGCGACCGCCAGGAATGATGCCCGTTCACCGCGCCGTCGAAGAAGGGCGAAGACGCAAACAGCGCCGTCGCCACCGGCTGCAGGGCCAGCGCCACGCGCAGCTTCTGCACCATGTCGGCCTCGGACGCATAGTCGAGGTTCACCTGCACGGTCGAGGTGCGGTACATCATCTGCGTGCCATGGGTGCCGACACGCCCCATATAGTCGGTCATCAGCCGATAGCGCCCCTTGGGCATCACCGGCATGTCCTTGCCAGACCAGACCGGCGCCGCGCCGACCGACAGGAAGCGCACCCCCAAGGGTTCGGCCACCGCGCGGACCTCGTCGAAATGGGTGTCAAGCTCGGCGGCCGTGTCGTGCACCGACACCAGTGGCGCCCCCGACAATTCGAACTGGCCGCCAGGTTCAAGGCTGATGTTCGCGGCCCCGCGGGTCAGGCCGATGACATGTGCGCCCTCGCGCACCGGGGTCCAGCCGAAGCGGGTGGACAGCCCCTCGAAGAGCGCGCTGATCGAGCGGGGTCCGTCGTAGGGCAAGGGGGCCAGCGTGTCAGTAAGATAGCCGAACTTCTCATGCTCGGTGCCCAGGCGCCACTCGGCCTTGGGCTTGCAGCCAGAGGCCATGTATTCGGCGAGTTGCGACAGATGTTCGATCGGCCCGCCGCCGGATTGAGGGATGGACATGGGGCGGTCTCCGGTCGGGATGGCGTTTCAGGACGCTAGAGGTGTCGCGGCGCGAGACCCGAGTCAAGGGACCGTGCGGTGTGTCATCGGGCTGTCACCGGGGGACGACCCCCGGCCCGGCCCGACGCCAGATCACCGTCGTCACCGCATCGGCCGACAGCGCCATGCCCGAGCCGCCGCCTGCACCGCCGTGCGAGAGCGCGGCCACCAGGGCGGCCGTGTCCATGCCGGGCAGGCTTGCGAAGGCGTCGTACAACCGCTCGGCCCCTGCGGCGTCCACCGGAATCAGAAGCGCCTGCCCGTCCGCCTGCTTCAGCCGCCACAGCCTGCGACCGCGCATCGTCAAGAGGCGCAGCTCGACCAGATCGGGCAGCGCGACATAGCCGCCGAAGGCGGGGCCGAGATAGCCCACCTGCCCCTCGTCCACCTCGACCATGCCCGGGGCCGCCACTTCGGGGGCAAAGCGCAGGCGTCGCACGGCCATCGCCGCCCATCCGGCCGCCAGCACCACCAGTGCCGCACCAAGGGGGCCGAGAAGCCACCCCCCCTGCAACGCGACCCATAGGCCCAAGGCGGCAAGCCCCGCAGCATAGATCGGTTCGCGCCACTGGCTTAGGCGAGCGGTGAGTTCGGGGCGGATCAGGGTCATGCGGTCCCCGCGATGCGCAGCGGGCTGTCGAACTGTGCGATGCCCATGGTGCCCGAGCGGCGAAAGCCGATGGCGACATAGGCGCGCGCGGCGGCCTCGTTCGCCGCGAAAAGGGTGGCGCGGTTCACGCCGCTGGCGCGCGCCTCGGCCAGATGAGCGGCGACCGCGCGGCGGGCAAGGCCCTGGCCGCGAGAGCCGGGCGGCGTGTAGACGCCGCCGACCTGCACGACCTGCGGCAGCATGGCGTTGAAGCCCGAGAGGGCCACCGGCACCCCGTCACGCAACAGCAGGCGGTGCGAACCCGTTGCGATCCAGCCTTGCACATCCGTGCGTGCCTTCGCCGCGGCCTCGTCGGGCGGGACAGCGAAGACTTCAGTCAGATAGGCGGCGCGCCAGCCGTGCAGAAGCGTGCGGTCGTCGTCGGCAAGCGGGCGCGAGCGGAAGTGGCGCAGGTCAGGCAGGATCAGGTCGGCCAGGGCCAGGCGATAGCCCGGCTCCTCGTCATGGTGGCGCAGGGGGAAGTCGGTGAGGCCAAGCGCCTCGATCAGGCGCGGCACCTGACCGTTCGGGGCGACAATTGTCGAGATCTCGCACCCCGCCAGTGCCTTGCGCAGGCCCTCTGGCAGGGCGCCGGGACATTGCGCGATCAGGTTCCCGCCAGCGGTCAGGCCAACGACCGCCTCCTCACCGTCCAGCCACAGCCGCATGGCGTGGGGCTTTCCCGGCGCGGGATCTTCTGACCAAAGCAGCATCCCTTCGGCCGCGATGTTCGACAGAAGGAACATCGACCCCTCTTCCCGCGCCTGCAGGAACCCGGTCAGCGCCGCAAGGTCGCCCGGGATTGCAGGGCGCAAGGTCACGGGGCGTCCCCGGTCCAGTCGCCGATGGCCGCCTGCCACAGCGTCAGCGCCGCAACGGCCGCGGTATCGGCCCGCAGGATGCGCGGCCCCAGGCTGACCGGCATCGCCTGCGGCATCGTACGAAGCCTGGCCTGCTCGGTCTCGGCAAAACCGCCCTCGGGGCCGATCAGGATGGCCCAGGGTCCGGCAGGCGCTCTTCCACCCTGACGGGTGTCATCGCTGGTGCCAGCGAGAAGGCCCGTCAGGGCCGACGAGCGGCCCGCAAGATGTTCGTCGCACCACAGGATGCGGCGGTCCGCAGGCCAGTCCGCCAGCAGGCGCTCCAGCGGTTGCAGCGCGGCCACTTCGGGCACGAAGGTTCCGCCGCATTGTTCTGCCGCCTCGACGGCATGGGCCCGCAGGCGGTCCTGGCGGATGCGGTCGGCGTTGGTGTGGCGGGTGATCACGGGGATGATCCGCGCCGCCCCGAGTTCGGCGGCCTTTTCCACGATGAAATCGGTCCGCGACTTCTTCAGCGGCGCGAACATGAGCCACAGGTCCGGCGGGCGGCGCAAGGGCTGCGTCTGTTCGGCGCAGACCGCGATACCGGCGCGGCGGCCCGTTTCGACCACGTCGGCGCGCCATTCCCCGTCCTGCCCGTTGAACAGGAAAATCGCATCGCCCTTGTCGAGGCGCATCACGGTGAACAGGTAATGCGCCTGATCGCCGGTCAGCAGGACCGGTTGTCCGTGCCCCAAGGCGTGATCTACATACAAACGGACTTTCATAAAGGCGGACCTTGGCGAGTCTGATGGGGGGCAACATATGAACCGGCCGGACGGATTGCCAGAGACGCCTGACCGCGCCGTGGCCATGGGCGCGGTGATCGACGCGCCGCGCGACAACTGGGTGGATACGCTGGCACCT
>CAZVIS010000005.1:0-37091 GCA_964627355.1 uncultured Rhodobacterales bacterium | reverse complement strand
GGGCGAAAGCTTTACCTTCACCGTGCACGCCGTCTACCTGCCGCGTCCGCGCATCGAGATTTCCGGGCCGCAGGGCGTGCAGGCGACGTTCGACTGGCAGGCCGCGCGCGACAGCATGGTCGGACGGATGTGCACCGCCACCCTCGTGAACGATGTGGAGTCGTATTGATGCTGACGCTCGACCTGACCAACGCGCCGCGCTGGCACGACCTCGCGCCCGGCGTCCGGGTGCAGCTGCGCCCTCTGACCACCGCGCTGATGGTGGTGACCCGCAGCGATCCGGCTGTGGAGGCCGTGCCCGATGAGGCCTCCGACGAGGAGCGCGCGGTCGCCTTCGCCAAAGCGCTCGCGCGGCGAGCCGTGCTCGCCTGGGAAGGCATCGGCGATGCGGACGGCAACCCCGTCGACCCACGCCCTGAAGCCATCGACGCGCTGCTCGACGTCTGGCCGATCTTCGAGGCCTTCCAGCTGACCTACGTGTCGAAGGGCCTGCTGCTGGAACAGGAAAAAAACGCCTCCGCGCTCTCGCCGAATGGTCCTTCGGCGGGGGCGACCGATACTGCGAGGGTTGCGAACCCTGCGGAGCCAGCGCGCAAGCCTGCCCGGACTGCCCGGCGCGGCTGAACCGGCCGCTGACCCATGAGAGCTGGCAGGTCTGGGACCTCGTAGGCCGTCTTGGTGGCCAGATCAGAGTGCTGCCCGGCGCGGTGATCGGCTGGGACATGTCAGCGGCGCTCGCGATCGGTGACGCGCTCGGCGTGCCGCCGCTCGCCATGGCCGAACTGCTGCCTGTCATCGAAGCGGTGATGGTAGCCAAACTCAACGAACAGATGGATCACTCCCATGGCGGAAAAACGGGTTAGCGTCCGCCTCGCGGCCGTGGGCGGTCGGCAGGTGCGCGCCGAGCTGGAAGGCGTGGGCGAGGCCGGGTCGCGCGGCTTCGGACGGCTGAGCCGGGAGATGGAAGCGGCCAATGCCCGGCTGGCGGCTTTCTCGCGGCGGGTCAGGGTTGCGGCGGCCGCTGCCGTGGCCGCCGCAGCCGCCGCTGGCGTGGCGATGATCCGCTCCGGCCTCCAGACGGTCGATGCGCAGGCCAAGCTGGCGCAGTCCCTCGGCACTACCGTCGCCTCTATTCAGACACTGGAGCGGGCGGGAGAGCTGGCGGGCGTGTCGATGTCCGGCATCGAGCAGGCGACCAAGGATCTGACGCGTCGGCTCAGCCAGGCGGCCGCCGGGACCGGCCCCGCCGCCGATGCGCTGGACCGGCTAGGCCTTTCCGCCAACGAGCTGATCGCCCTGCCGCTGGACCAGCGCGTGGGCGCGATCAACGCCGCCATCGAGAGCTTCGTGCCCGCCGCCGAGCGCGCGGCGGTCGCGGGGCAGCTCTTCGGCGAGGAAGGCTCGATCGCCATGTCACGGATCGACACCGCGACGCTGCGCCAGGCGACGGAGGACGTGCTTGCCTTCGGGGTCGTCGTCTCCGAACAGGACGCCGACCAGATCGAGCGGACCAACGATGCGATCTCCCGGCTGGGGCTGATCTGGCGCGGGCTGTCGAACCAGCTGGCCGTCGCCGCCGCGCCTGCGTTGGAAGCCGTCGCCAACGCCATGGCGGCGGTCGCCAGTCGGACCGGCCCGCTCGGCATCGCCCTTCGCGGTCTCTTCGACAATATCGGCCGCCTGACCACCTACGCGGCCACCTTCGCAGCATTCCTCGCCAGTCGCTGGGTCGCCGGCATGGCCGCCGCCGCCCTCTCCGTCCGGGGCCTCGCCACCGCGCTGGTCCTCCTGCGTGGGGCGCTCATCCGCACCGGCATCGGGGCGCTGATCGTCGGCGCGGGCGAGCTCGTCTACCAGTTCACCCGCCTCGTCTCTGGTGCGGGCGGGTTTGGCGAGGCGATGTCACTGCTGAAAGACCTCGCCGTCGAGGTCTGGGAGCGGATCAGGATGGGCGCTGCTGCGGCGGGTGCGGCCGCCACGGCGATGTTCTTCGATCTTAAGGCCGACGCCGCCTCGGGCATGCAGAGCGCCATCGAGAGCGTCGTGGCATTCGGCAACACCGCCGCGAATACCTTCGAGGGCGCCTATGAGGCAATCAAGGCGATCTGGGGCCTGCTGCCCGCCGCCATCGGCGATCTGGCGTTCCAGGCGGCCAACAGTCTGGTCGACGGCGTCGAGGCGATGCTCAACGGCGTGGTCTCGCGCATCAACGGCTTCATCGGCGGCATCAACCAGGGGCTCGAAGCGCTCGGGTCCGAGCGGCGTATCTCGCTGGTGCCGGACCTCGACCTCGGCGAGATCGAGAACCGCTTTGAAGGCGCGGCCAGTGCTGCCACGACAGCCGCGCAGACGGCCTTCGACCGGGCCTTCGAGAACAACCCGCTGACCGCGCCCGATCTCGGTCTGACCGAGGCGGCAAACCGGGCGCTCGAATCCGCAAACCTCTACCGCGGTGCGGCGCGCGATCTGGCCGAAGGGGCGCGGGCCCCGCTGGAAAGCTGGCAGGCGCTGCGGGATGCGGTGCGCGGCACCGACGAGGACGGCGCAGATGCTCTGGCCGAGGCCACTGGTGCTGCCGAGCGGCTGGAGACGGCGCTTGGTGAAGCCGGACGCGCGGCCACGGGTGCGGGCGCGGCGGCCGGAGCTGCCGCCGCTGCCGCGGAGCCCGCGACCGAGGCCGCCGTCACCGGTTGGCAGGCCGTCACCGCAGCGCTCTCCGACTACGCCAGCAAGGCCCGCGAGATCGGTGGCGATATCGGCCAGAGCCTCGTCGGCGCCTTCCAGTCCGCTGAGACGGCCGTGGGCAACTTCGTGAAGACCGGCAAGCTGAACTTCCGCGACCTCGTCACCTCGCTACTCGCCGATCTCGCCCAGCTGGCGGCGCGGCGGTTCATCCTCGGGCCGATCGCCAATGCGCTCTCTGGCGTGTTCTCCGGGGCGGGCGGCATCTTCGCCAATGTCCTGCATGCGGGAGGGATGGTCGGATCGGCCGGACCCTCGCGGATGGTCCCGGCCATGGCCTTCGCCGCCGCCCCGCGAATGCATTCAGGCGGCATGGCCGGACTTCGCCACGACGAGGTGCCCGCAATCCTGCAGAGGGGCGAGCGCGTGCTGTCGCGGCGCGAGGCGCAGAGCTACGGCGCGGGCGGCGCGGTCAACGTCACCATCATGGCGCGCGACGCCGAGAGCTTCCGGCAATCGCGGACGCAGGTCGCGGCCGACATTGCCCGTGCGGTCTCGCTCGGGCGGAGGGGCATGTGATGGCGTTTCACGAGGTCCGGTTTCCCGACAACATCAGCCGAGGCGCACGGGGCGGACCTGAACGGCGCACGCAAATCGTCGAGCTCGCCTCGGGCGACGAGGAACGCAACGCCAGCTGGGCGAACAGCCGCCGCCGCTATGATGTGGCCTACGGCATCCGCCGCGCGGACGATCTGGCGGCCGTGGTCTCCTTCTTCGAGGCGCGCAACGGCCGCCTCCATGGCTTCCGGTTCAAGGACTGGGGCGACCACAAGTCCTGCCTGCCCTCGGGCACTGCATCGCCCACCGACCAGGCGATCGGCACCGGCGACGGCGCGACGACAGCCTTCCAGCTGGTGAAGCGCTACGCCTCCGGTGCGCAATCCTGGACGCGGGCGATCGCCAAGCCGGTGACCGGAACCGTGCGCATCGCGCTCGCCGGGGTCGAGCAGCCCTCCGGCTGGTCCGTCGACACCGCCACTGGCGTCGTCACCTTCAGCGGCGCGCCGGGCGCTGGCGTCGCGATCACCGCGGGCTTCGAGTTCGACGTGCCGGTCCGCTTCGACACCGACGCGCTCGACGTGACACTCGACCTCGAACGGCTCGGCTCGATCACCTCCATTCCGCTTCTGGAACTGCGCCGATGAAGTCCCTCGCTCCCGCCCTGCAGGCCCATCTCGACGAGGGCACGACGACGCTCGCCTGGTGCTGGCGGATCATCCGCGCAAATGACGTGGCCTTCGGCTTCACCGACCACGACCGGACGCTCGCCTTCGACGGCACCGACTTCGAGCCCGAGAGCGGATTGACGGCCTCCGAGGTGCGCTCCGGCTCGGACCTGTCCGTGGATGCGCAGGACGCCGAGGGCGTGCTGACGTCCGACCGGATCACCGAGACCGACATCCTCGACGGCCGCTGGGACAACGCCGAGGTCGAGGTCTGGCGGGTGAACTGGGCCGACACCGGCCAGCGCGTGCTGATGCGGCGCGGCGCCATCGGTCAGATCCGGCGCGGGCGCTTGGCTTTCGTCGCCGAGGTGCGTTCGCTCGCGCATGTGCTGGGCCAGACGGTCGGGCGGACCTTTCAGGCGACCTGTGACGCCGCGCTCGGCGATGCACGCTGCGGTGTCGATCTGGAGGACCCGGCCTTCAAGGGCACGGGCGCCGTCACCGATCTCTTGCGCGACCGCGCCTTCACCGGATCGGGGCTCGGCGGCTTCGCGTCCGGCTGGTTCACCTTCGGCACCGTTGAATGGATTAGCGGCGCGAACGCCGGGCGGCGCACTGAGGTTTTGGGCCATGACGTGACGGACGGCATCGCGGTGCTGACCCTGCTCGAAGCGCCGGTGCGCGCGATCGCCGAGAGCGACGCCTTCACCATCCGCGCGGGCTGCGACAAGCGGATGGAGACCTGCGGGGCCAAGTTCGCCAACACCGCCAACTTCCGCGGTTTCCCGCACATCCCCGGCCAGGACGCGGTGCTGCGCTATGCCACGAAGGACGGCGGGCACGAGGGGTCGGTGCTGTGACCAACGTCGTTTCCAGCGGAAACGACGGGCGGCAGTGCATCGCATCGCGATGCACGAGAGCCACCGCCGATCCCACCCGCGTCATTGCCATCGCGCGGGCCTGGCTCGGCACGCCCTACCACGATCAGGCGAGCCTGCGCGGTGTCGGCTGCGATTGCCTCGGGCTTGCGCGCGGCGTCTGGCGTGAGGTCGTCGGCCCCGAGCCGTTCCCGATCCCGCCCTATAGCCGCGACTGGGGCGAGACCGGCCCGCGCGAGGTTCTGGCCGAGGGGGCGCGGCGGATGATGATCGAGGTGCCTCCGGTAGAGGCCGGTCCCGGCGCGCTGGTCCTGTTCCGCATGAAGCCCCGCGCCATCGCCAAGCATGTCGGGATCCTGACCGGGCCCTGTTCCTTCCTCCACGCCTACGAGCGGCTCGGTGTGATCGAGGAACTGCTCACCGCATCCTGGCGGCGGCGCATCGCCTTCGCCTTCCTGTTCCCGCAACGCTGAGACCCCGACATGGCCACCCTCGTTCTCGGTGCCGCTGGCGCCGCCATTGGCGGTTCGATCGGCGGCGCGATCCTCGGCGTCAGCGCCGCGACCATCGGCGGCTTCATCGGCTCCAGCATCGGCTCGGTCGTCGACAGCTGGATCATCTCGTCGCTGGCGCCCATGCAGCGGATCGAGGGCGCGCGGCTCGACAGTCTCCGGATCACGTCCTCAACCGAGGGCGCGGTGATCCCGCGGCTCCACGGTCGGATGCGGATGGGCGGCAACATCATCTGGGCGACCGATTTCCGCGAGGAGACGAAGACCACGACGCAGGGCGGCGGCAAGGGCGGCGGGGGCGGCAAGGTCAAGACCACCGAGTATCTGTACTACGCCAGCTTCGCGGTGGCCTTGTGTGAAGGCCCGATCACCGGCATTGGCCGGATCTGGGCCGACGGCAAGCCGATGGACCTCTCCGGCGTCACCTGGCGCTGGTATCCCGGCGACGAGGCGCAGACGGCGGACCCGTTCATTGCGGGGAAGATGGGCGCAGCCAACACGCCCGCCTATCGCGGCACCGCCTATGTCGTCTTCGAGGAACTGGCGCTTTCGACCTACGGCAACCGCCTGCCGCAGCTGTCCTTCGAAGTCTTCCGGCCGCTCGCCGATCCCGACACCGCCGAGGGGCTGACCCGCGCCGTCACCATGATCCCGGCCTCGGGCGAGTTCACCTATGCCACGCAAGCGATCCGCAAGACCGACGGCGGCGCGACGGTGCCGGAGAACCTGAACGCACTGGCAGACTCCCCCGACATGGTGGAGGCACTGGACCGGCTGCAGGCGATGGCCCCGGCGGTCGAGAGCGTCAGCCTCGTCGTCGCCTGGTTCGGCGACGATCTGCGGGCGGGATCGTGCAAGGTGCGGCCGGGCGTCGAGGTGTCGGCCAAATCCACCACGCCCGCCAGCTGGTCGGTCAACGGCGTCAGCCGCGCCAGCGCTTTCCTCGTCAGCCGGGACGATCAGGACCGCCCGGTCTATGGCGGCACGCCGTCCGATTTCGCTGTGGTGCAGGCCATCCAGGAAATGAAGGCGCGCGGGCTGCGCGTCACCTTCTATCCCTTCATCCTGATGGACGTGCCGCCCGGCAACACGCTGCCGAACCCGTATTCCGACAACGCCGCCGAGACCGGCCAGCCTGCTTTTCCCTGGCGGGGGCGGATCACCTGTTCTCCAGCGGCGGGGTTCGCAGGGACCGTGGACAAGACGGCCACGGCCGCCACGCAGGTCGCGGCGCTGTTCGGTGCGGCTACGCCCGCCAGCTTCAGTGTGGCGGGCCAGTCTGTCTCGTGGACCGGACCATCCGGCGACTGGGGTCTGAGGCGCATGGTGTTGCACTACGCCCATCTCTGCGCGGCGGCGGGCGGGGTGGACGCCTTCCTGATCGGCACCGAGATGCCGGGGCTGACCACCATCCGCTCGGACGCCAGCACGTATACGGCGGTGCAGGCGTATCGGGACCTGCTCGCAGATGCGCGGTCGATCCTCGGGTCTGGGACGAAGATCAGTTACGCAGCCGACTGGTCGGAGTATTTCGGGCACCAGCCGGGCGACGGCTCGGGCGACGTGTTCTTCCACCTCGATCCGCTCTGGGCCGATCCGGAGATCGATTTCGTCGGGATCGACAACTACATGCCGCTGTCGGACTGGCGCGACGGGTTCGAGCATGCCGACGCGGCCGAGGGCTGGCCCGCGATCTACGACCGGGCCTACCTGCAGGGGAACATCGCGGGCGGCGAAGGCTTCGACTGGTTCTATGCCAGCGCGGCGGATCGCACAGCGCAGGTCCGGACTCCGATCACGGACGGCGCGGCGGCCAAGCCGTGGGTCTTCCGCTACAAGGATCTGCGCGCCTGGTGGTCGAACCCGCACTACAACCGCCCGGGCGGGGTGGAGAGCGGGACGCCGACGGCGTGGGCGCCGCAGTCCAAGCCGATCTGGTTCACCGAGCTCGGATGCCCGGCCATCGACCGGGGGACCAACCAGCCGAACGTCTTCTTCGACCCGAAGTCGTCGGAGAGCTTCACGCCGCATTTCTCGCGGGGCTGGCGGGATGATGCTATCCAGCGCGCCTATCTCGAGGCGACCTATCTCTGGTGGGGCACTCCGGCGAACAACCCGATCTCCCCCGTCTATGGCGGCCGGATGGTGCATGTTCCCGAATGCGCCGCCTGGACCTGGGACGCGCGGCCGTATCCGTTCTTCCCGGCGTTGACCGACGTCTGGACGGACGGAGCGAACTGGCGGCTCGGCCACTGGCTGACGGGACGGCTGGGCGCGGTGTCGCTCGCGGCGCTGGTCCGCCATCTCTCCCGGCGTGCGGGGATGCCCGCGTCGCGGATCGACGTCACCGGCCTCTGGGGCGCGGTCGAGGGCTATGCCATCACGGCGCTGGAGAGCCCGCGCGCCTCGATCACCACGCTGTCGCGGCACTTCGGCTTCGACGCGGTGGAGACCGAGGGTGTGATACGGTTTGTAATGCGCGGCCGGGCCTCCGTCGCCACCCTCGCGCCCGACGATCTTGTGGCCCCTCGCGAGGGCGATGTGCTGGAGCTGACGCGCGGTCAGGAGACGGAACTGCCGCAGGCCCTGAAATGGCAGGTCGCCCGCGCCGATGAGGATTACGACGCGGCCCTCGTCGAGGCGCGGCGCATCACCGTGGACACCACGCGCATCGCCTCGGAAAGCTTCCCGATGGCGGTGCCGCCCGAGGAAGCCGAGCGGCGCTGCCGCCGTGCCCTGATGGAGGCATGGGTGGGGCGCGAGACGGCGGCGTTCCGACTGCCGCCCTCGCGCCTCGCGCTTGATCCCGCCGATGCGATCCGGCTCGCCCATGACGGGCGGCTGGTCGATTTGCGGCTCGTCTCCATCGCCGACGCCGAGGCGCGCGGCATCGAGGCGGTCCGCCAGGACCGCGCGACCTACGATCTGCCGCCCGGCGATCCCCGCGCAGCCTCACTGACGCGGGCCGTCGTGTTCGGCGCGCCGGATGCGGTGCTGATGGACCTGCCGCAGCTCACAGAGGACCAGCCCGCGCACCGGCCGCTGGTCGCCGCGCACGCCGTTCCATGGCCCGGCGAGATGGCGGTGTTCCGCAGCCCCTCGACCGATGGCTTCGATCTGCTGACGACATTCGGCAGTCGCGCCCGGACCGGGACGCTGGTCTCGGACTTCTACGCGGGCCCCACCTCGCGCTTCGATCTCGGCAATGCGCTGGTGGTCGATCTGCTGACGGGCACGTTGGAGAGCGTCACCGACCTGACCCTGTTCGGAGGGGCCAACGCGCTCGCCATCGAGAGCACGCCCGGCGTCTGGGAGATCGTGCAGGCGGGCGCGGCGGAACTGCTCGCGCCCGGCCGCTATCGCATGACACGCCTCCTGCGCGGACAGCGCGGCACCGAGGGCGCCATGGGCAACCCGGCTCCGGCAGGCGCACGGGTGGTGTTGCTCGACGACAGCCTTGCGTCGCTGCCGATCGCCGAAGCCGATCTCGGGTTGCCATGGAGCTGGCGTATCGGCCCTGCCAGCCGTTCGGTTAGCGACGAGACCTATGTCGCGCAGGCCTTCACGCCTGAGGGCGTGGGGCTGCGGCCGTTCTCGGTCGCTCATGTCGAGCAGCCATGGCGTAAGCCGCGAACGCCCGGCGATCTGACCATCCGCTGGACGCGCCGGTCCCGGTCGCTCGCGGCCGACAATTGGAGCGCTGTCGAAGTGCCGATGGCGGAGGAACTGGAAGCCTACGAGGTCGAGATCCTCGACGGCGCGACCGTGAAGCGGGTGCTGAGCACGGCCACCACCAGCGCTGTCTACACCGCCGCACAGCAGACCGCCGACTGGGGCGCGCTGATCGCCCCCGGCGACACCCTCGACATCCGCATCTTCCAACTCTCCGCCCTGATCGGGCGCGGCGCAGCGAAAACCGTCACGCTGACCTTGTGAGGACCCCATGTCCGACGCGACGACCCATCTCCTGCTGCCCTACATCCTGGCGGCGCAGGCCCAGAAGCACGTCACCCACAACGAGGCGCTGCGGCTGCTCGACGGGCTCGTGCAGCTCTCCGTCCTCGACCAGGACCTGACCGCGCCGCCTAGCGGCCCCGCCGATGGCGATCGCTACATTGTCGCCTCGGGCGCGACGGGCGACTGGGCGGGCTGGGACCTGAACGTGGCGCTCTGGACGGACGGCGCGTGGCTTCGTCTGCCGCCGCGGACCGGGTGGCGGGCATGGGTCGAGGACGAGGGACTGCTGCTGGTCTACGACGGGTCAGGTTGGGTCGGCACGACGCCGGCCGCGCTGCAGAACCTCGCGCTCTTGGGACTCGGCACCACGGCGGATGCGTCGAACCCGTTCTCTGCCAAGCTGAACGCCGCGCTCTGGACCGCCAGGACCGTGGCGGAGGGCGGCACCGGCGATCTGTTCTACACCATGAACAAGGAGGCTGCGGGCGACGATCTCGGCCTGACGCTCCAGACCGGCTTCGTGACCAAGGCGCTGGTCGGGCTCTTTGGCTCCGACCGCTTCCGGCTGGCGGTCTCGGCGGACGGCAGCACCTTCTTAGACGGGCTCAGCGTCGACAACGCCAACGGCATCGTCGACCAGCCCCGACTCCCGCGGTTCAAGGCCTGGACGAACTACGACAACTATGTCGGCATCGGGACCTGGACGAAGATCGGCCTCAACAACACCGACACCAACGACCAGGGGGCCTTTGACGCCGCGAACAACCATTTCGTGGCGCCTGTGGACGGCACCTATCTCTTCGGCGCGACGCTGCTCTACAAGATCAACGCCAGCGCCACGGCCCGCATGCGCGGTCGGCTGGTGCTGAACGGCACGACCGAAATCCGAGGTTCCCTCGGTGAAATCTCCGCAACCCACGTCTCGCTCGCCACCGCGATCTGGCTGCAGACCATGGTGCCGCTCACCGCGGGCGATACCGTCGAGCTGCAGGGGTATTTCCGGGTCGCGGACGGCTATTTCGCCGCCGACCACACGTCCTTCTGGGGCTGCAAGATCGGCTGAGCGGCGGAAGGAGGATCCGATGAACCCACCCCGATCCGAGGGCTTCGTGCGCATGCCCGACGCCGAGTTCGAGGCCATCCTGACCCGCGCGGCCGAGGAAGGCGCGAAGCGCGCGCTGGCCGATGTCGGTCTCGACGGCGACGAGGCAGCGCTCGATATCCGCGATCTGCGCTCCTTGGTGGATTGCATCCGACTGTTGCGCCGCACGGCAATGCAGACCGCCGTCCGCATGATCACCACCGGCGTCATGCTGGCGCTGCTGGCGGGCATCGCCATCAAGCTGAAAATCTTCGGCAGCGGCCCGTAGCCGCGCACCATCCCCATCCATCAGCCTAACCGCACCGAGCCCCGGCGCGGTCCAGCTCGATTTCATCAATCGTGCGAAAAAATGAAACACAAGCGTCACATACAACGTCTAGACGTCTGCTCAGACAGGTGCATGACAGGGATTGGCGCTGAGAAATGAACGCAAATCAAGAGCATACAGTAGAGCATTTATTTGGATTGGTTGCCACGAGTCCGGTGGCCGCTCTAAAACAGGTTGCTCAAGATTTCTCTCTGATGGCGTTGGCGCGGTCTGCGCGGGCGCGCACGGCGCGCATGATGCTGCCGCTGCCTGATCCGGTTTCGGGCGGGCGGTTCTTTCTGGGCGAGGTTCTGGTGGCCGAGGCCACAGCAGAGGCGCAGGGCCTTCAGGGTTACATGATCCGCGTGGGCGACGATCTGCACGCCGCTCGCCTGGGCGCGGCGATCATGCTGGCCGCCGAAGAGTATCCGGAGCGCGTGGCTCGGATCACCGAACTGCTCGGATCTCAACTTGCGACAGGGCGACACGCCGCCGAGCGCGCGGCGGTGCGCGCCACACGGGTGCGCTTTGACGGGGGCGAGGCCGAGGCCTATGCCGCCAGCGACTTTACCACTGACCGCTAGGGGGGCGTGACCATGCTGCTTGACGAGCTAACCAGCGATCCGTTCGAGACACAGCGCATCGCGCGCAGGGTGATTTCGGCGATGGCCTATCCGGGGCGCTTGCATGCCTGTGACGAGGCGCGTGCCGAGGCGGTGCTGAGCGCATTTGCGCCCGTGGGTACGCCGGTGCATGTGACTGCCGCCGCCGAGGCGGCAGGCTGTGCCGCGCCACGCGGGCTGCGGCTGGCCGCGCCTGGCGCGGCGGCGGTGGTCGTGATGGCGGGGGCTGAGGCGGGCGATCTGTTTGTCGATCTGCGGCGCGGCAGCCTGCAGCATCCGCAAGAGGGGGCGTTGGCGGTGATCATGCTGGACGCGCTTGCGGCCGATGCCTCGGGCAATCTTACGGTCTTCGGCCCTGGCCCGATCGGGGCCCGCCGCATTCTTGCCGGGGGGCTCTCGGCCCGCTGGGCCGCGCGCCGCGCCGAGGTCAATGCCGGGTTCCCGATGGGCGTCGATGCGCTGCTGATCGGGCCGGATGGCACGATGCTCGGCCTGCCGCGCCATGTGAAACTGGAGGGCTGAGCTATGGGTTATTCCGTTGTCCGGGGTGGCGCCGAGGCGATGCAGGCCGCCGAGGAGATGCTCGATTTCGTGCGTCTCGGAGGGCTTGATCGCGGCGATGCCGAGGCCGCGCCACCTACATCCGAGGTGATCGACATGATGCTGCGCAGCCAGCGCAGCGCAGTGGACCGGATCATGGCCGAGGCCGGGTTCTATGCGCCCCGCCTGGCCGCGACCGCCCTGGTGCAGGCCGAGGGCGACGCGATCGAGGCGTCGTTTATCCTGCGCTCGCTGCGCGCGAGCCTGCCCCGGATCGAGCCGGCCCTGCCGGTCGAGGTGGCCAAGATGCGGGTGCTGCGGCGGATCTCGTCAGCGTTCAAGGAGGTGCCGGGCGGGCAATATCTGGGCCCGACGCGCGATTATACGCTGCGGTTCCTGCGCCGGGCGCTCGAGGATGAGCTGCCTGCCGCGCGCCTCTCGGAGGTGATCGCGGCACTGGGCGGCGACGATGGGGCCCTGCCCGAGATGCCGCGCGTGGTCGAGATGTTGCGCGAGATGGGACTGATTTCCCAGCCGCCAGAGCCGCCCGAGGAGGAGCCCGTGGACATCACCATGCAGCCCTTGCGCTTTCCACGCCCGCCGCGCTCTGCCCGATTGCAGGCGCTGGCGCGCGGCGAGACGGGGATGCTCAACGGCCTCGCCTACAGTTCCCTGCGCGGCTACGGCCATGTGCATCCGACCCTGGGCGAGTTGCGCGTGGGGGCCGTGCCGGTGCGGGTGAAGCATCCGCAATGGGACGTGCCGGTCGATATCGGCGAGGTGACGCTCACGCTCTGCGACGGGATCATCTCGGGCGTGGCCATGGTCACGGCGACGGGCGACGAGGATATCCGCCTCGATCTGGGCTTCGGCGCCAGTTTCGGCCAGCAGGAGGCGCGGGCGATTTCCATGGCCATTCTCGATGGCTGCCTCGCCGAAGGCACCAGCGACGGGCCCGCCGATGACATGGAATTCGTGCTCTATCACATCGACGGGATCGAAAGCCTCGGCTTTGTCGAGCATCTCAAACAGCCGCATTACATGCTTTTCGCCTCGGTCATGGACCGGTTGGCGGGGGCAAACGCCAGGCGCGCCGAGGCGCGCGACGCAGAGAGCCGCGCCAATACCGGGGAGATGGCCGAATGACCGAAATGCAAGCACAGACCCGGGAGGCCCCGGCCTATCCCTACGGCTATCTCGACGAGTTCATGAAGGGCTCGGTCCGGGTGGCGATCCTCAAGGCGGTCTGCATCCCCGGCTATCAGGTGCCTTACGTCTCCGAAGAGGTGCCGATCGCGCGTGGCTATGGTTCGGGGGGGCTGCAGATCACGTTGTCGATCATTGGCCGCGAGGACCGCTTCAAGGTGATCGACGAGGGCGATGACGAGACGGTGAACGCCCAGAACCTGCGCCGCATGATCGGAACGGTGACGGGCAACGTGGCCACTCGCGACCCCGCGCGTGCCACGATCATCCAATCCCGCCACAAGGTGCCCGAGGCGCCGCTGGCCGAAGGGCAGATCGTGGTGCTGCAATCGGCCTTTCCCGATGCGTTACGGTTTTTTGAACGCTCCGAGGCGGTGTCGCGGCAGATGCATGCCGAGGGCGATTACGCCAAGCTCTGGTTGCGGCTTTACGAGAGCGTGATCGACCACGGGGAGATCATGATCGGTGGGCGCTATCCGGTCATGGTGGGCGGGCGATATGTGCTCGATCCAACCCACGTGCCGCGCTGGGACCTGCCGATGATGGACAATTCCCCTGCGTTGTTCCTCTTCGGTGCCGGGCGCGAGAAGCGCATCTACGCCATTCCGCCCTATACCTCGGTCGTGCCTCTGGGGTTTGACGATCACCCCTTCCGCGTCGAGCAGCAGGAGGGACGCGCCTGCCTGCTGTGCCAGTCCACCGACAGCTTTCTGGCGCCGGTGCTGCGGATGGGTGGTGCCTATGACTGGGTGTGTTCTGACACCGCCTATTGCCGCGCGCGCCGCGGCGAAGAACTGGAGGATGCGCAATGGCTGGACCAGTGATCCGCGCCGAGCGACTGTCGCTGCGCCACGGAAAGGGCTGTGCGCTTTGCCATGCCCCCGATTTCGTGGCCGAAACCAATATCTGCCCGCAATGCGGCACCGTCTGGGCACTGCGAGATGTCAGCTTCGACGTGATGCCGGGTGAGGTCTTCGGCATTGTCGGCGAAAGCGGCGCGGGAAAATCCACCCTGATCGACATTCTGGATTTCGCCCGCGATCCGAGCGATGGCGCGATCCTCTACGCGCCCTGGAAGGAGGGTCTCGTGCCGGTGCATGACGCCACCGCGCAAGAGCGCCGCTATCTGCGCAGCTTCGAGATCGGGGTGGTGCATCAGAACCCGCGCCGCAACCTGATGATGGGGGTCTCGGCCGGGGGCAACGTGGTCGAGCGGATGCTGGCCGCGGGCAATCGCCATATCGGGGAGATGCGCGGCGTGGCCGGTGACATGCTCGATCACATGGAACTGGCCGGGCGCATGGATCTCAAGACCGGCACGCTCAGCATGGGGATGCGCCAGCGGGTGCAGATCGCGCGCGCGCTGGTCAACTCTCCGAAGGTGCTGCTGCTGGATGAGCCGACGACGGGGCTCGATCTGTCGGTGCAGGCGCGCACGCTGGACCTGATCCGGCAGGTGCATCGCCGCCTGGGCCTGGCGATCATCCTTGTCACCCATGACTGGAGCGTGCTGCGCCTGATGGCGCGTCGGGCCATCGTGCTCAAGGCCGGTCGCGTGGTCGAGCGCGGCACCGTGGCGCAGCTCATGGAAGACCCGCAAGCGCCCTATACGCAACTTCTTGTGAGTTCCGCACTATGACCGATCCCATTCTGAGCGCGCAGGGCCTGAACAAGACCTTCGTCATGCATCTTCTGGGCGGACGGAAAATCCCCGCGCTGCGCGATGTCTCCTTCGATCTGGCCGAGGGCGAGTTCATCGCGCTGGTCGGGCGCACGGGGGCAGGCAAATCGACACTGCTCAAATGCCTCGTGCAGATCTATCGTCCCGACAGCGGCCGCGTGCAGTATCGCGACCGGAACGGCGCACAGCAGAGCCTGACAGAGATGGGCGATCACGCCCTGCTGGACCTGACCGAACGCGATTTTGGCTATGTCTCGCAGGCGCTCAGCGTTGCGCCGCGTGTCGGCGCTCTCGACCTGATGCTGGAGCGCGCGGTCGGACTGGAGCCGGAGGCGGCACGCGCACGGGCGCGGGGCATCTTCGCCGATCTGGCGCTCTCGCCCGCGCTCGAAGATGTCTATCCCGTCACCTTCAGTGGCGGCGAAAAACAGCGTCTGAACCTTGCGCTGACCCTGATGGGCGCGCCGCGGGTCCTGTTTCTCGATGAGCCGACAGCGGCGCTCGATCCCGACACACGCACGCGCATCGTCGATGTGCTTCTGGCGCGCAAGCGCGCCGGGATCAGCGGCATCGGCATCTTTCACGACATGGAAGCGGTGGCACAGCTCGCCGATCGCGTCCTGGAAGTCGACAAGGGCGGGATCGTGGCAGAACGCGCCAATCACGCCTGCACATTCTGAGGAGCAAGGTCCATGACAACCGTGATTGACAACGCCCGCATCGTTCTCCCCGATCAGGTGATCGAGGGCCGCCTCGTCATCGAGGGCGACAGGATCTGCTCGCTCGGCGCCGAGGCCGTGCCGCAGGGGTCCGTCCTCCTCGATGCCGAGGGCGATTTCCTGATCCCCGGTGCGATCGACCTGCATGGCGACGATATCGAATTCGAGATCGGCGCGCTCGGTCCCCGCGCCGGCAGCCGCCGGATGCCGGTCGAGGTGGGCCTGATGCAGTCGGACAAGAACGCCGTGGCCTGGGGCATCACCACCAAGCTGCACGCCATCGCCTATTTCGAGGACGAGGCCAAGGGCCGCTCCAAGCGCCTCTCGGGTGCGATCATGGACGCCATCGCGCGCTATCAGGACGAAGGCCAATTGCTGGCCGAGCACTGGGTGGACCTGCGCTATGAGGTGACTGCCGATCCCGATTATACGCTGGAGGCGATGGCGCATCCGGTGGTGCGGATGATCTCGATCATGGATCACACGCCCGGCGAGGGACAATTCGCCGATATCGAGGCGTATAAATCCCTCAACCGTCAACTGACCGATGCCGATGACAGCGAGCTTGAGGAACTGGTGATGGAAAAGATCGCCCGGCGCAATCTCAAGGGCGAACATCAGGCCCGCGTCGGAGCGCGGGCGCGCGATCTGGGCCTTCTGGTCGCGTCGCATGACGATATCAGCGCCGCCAAGGTGGACGAGATGCATGCGCTCGGCGCGCGGCTGGCCGAAATGCCGGTGCGGATCGAGGCCGCCGAACGCGCCCGTTCCCTGGGCTGGACCGTGACCATGGCCGGTCCCAACATCCTGCGCGGCGGCTCGGCCAGCGGCAATCTCAATGCGGTGGATGCGCTGGCGGCGGAGGCGCTCGATGCGATCTGCTCGGATTACTATCCGCCCTCGCTGATCTGCGGTGCCTTCCGCTTTGTCGAGGAAGGCAGGGCCGATCTGCCCAAGGCCATCGCCCTGATTACCCATGGCCCGGCGCGCGCGCTCGGCCTGACGGATCGAGGCCGGATCGCCCCCGGATTGCGGGCCGATCTGGCACTCGTGAGCACGCGCCTCGGGCATCCTGTGGTGCGTCACACCTGGCGCGGCGGACGCACCGTCTACCGCGACCATCGTTTTAACCAGACTGCCAACTGACGTTCAACCCAAGAGGTTCTGACATGCGACTTCACTCTCTGCTCATCGGGTCCGCGGCCCTTGCCCTCACCAGCCTCGGCTCCGTCGCCGTGGCGGCCGAGACCCTGACGGTCTACGATCTGCCCAGCAAATACATGAATTGGGAGGGTCTTGTTGCCGCCTATACCGCAAAGACCGGCATCGCGCCGACGCTTGACCTCAAGAACGGCTCGAGCACCGCGCTCGCCGCGCTCAAGCTCGAAGAGGCCAACCCCCAGGCCAATGCCGCCTACTGGTCGCTCGATATCGCGGTCGAAGCGAAAAAGCAGGGCCTGACCCAGCCCGCCGCGCTGGATCGCCTCGACATGATCCCCGAGGGGCTGAAGGATGCCGAGCAATACTGGTGGGGCGTGGCCACCGCCAATATCGTGATGGGCGTGAATACCGACGTGCTGGCCGACAAGGGCCTGCCGGTGCCCACCTCCTGGGCCGATTTGCTGGACCCCAAATACAAGGGGCTGGCCTGCTCGATGGATCCGACCTGGTCGGGCACGGCCTCGGTGCACATGTATTCGATCAACTTCATCATGGGCGGCAGCGAGAACGATTTCCGCCCCGGCATGGAATATCTCAAGGCGTTCCAGGATAACGGGCACAGCTATCGCACCGAGATCGTGGCGCCGCGCCTGGCGCAGGGCGAATGTGCCATCACCATCGACGCCGAGGGCAATATCCTGATCGAAAAGGAGAAGGGCGCCCCCGTCGAGGTCGTCATCCCCTCCGAGGGCGTGGCCTCGCTGCCGCTGGGCATGTCCATGGCCAAGGGCGCGCCCGAGCCGGAGAAGGCTATGGATTTCCTCAATTGGGTGATCAGCCCCGAGGCGCAGACCATCATCGCGCAAGGCTATTTCCGTCCGGTGATCACCGAGGGCGTGCCCGCCGAGGTGCTGGGCCGCTTCCCGGCGGTCGAGCGTCAGGTGACGATCAACATCGCTCATGCCGCTGCCCATGTGGCCGATCTCAAGCGCGCCTTTACCGATGCGGTGCTGCGGGGCGGTGACATCGACGCGGCGCTCGGCCAGATCGGTCTGGCTGGAAGCTGAGCCAGACGCCAAGGGCAGGTGCCGCATGCTGCGGCGCCTGCCTTTCATCCCGAGGGGAACGCCATGCGTAGTTTCATCATCACGACCAGCCTGTTGATCGCGGCTTTCGTCATCCTCGCGTTCTTCTATCCCCTTGTCGTGCTGACCGGGAACAGCCTGACCGGGCAGGACGGCGGCTTTGGGTTCGATGCCTATGCCCAGGTGCTGAGCAGTAGCTATTTCATGGCCTCGCTGCGCGATACGCTGATCTTCTGCGCCGTCACTTCGGTGGTGGCCACCGCCTGGGCGTTGCCGCTGGCCTGGCGGATCGGGCGGGGACTGCCCGGGGCAGGGGCGCTGCGGATATCCAGCCAGATCAATTTCGCCTTTGCCGGGATCGTCTACGGTATGCTGGTGATCGCGCTGATGGGCAATGCCGGGGCGCTGGTGCTGATCGAGCGCGCGCTCTTCGGGACCAGCACGACCGCCGGTCTGGCCTTTACCCTGGCCGGGCTGGCGATCACCTATCTCAGTTTCCAGATCCCGCGCTCGGCGCTCATCCTGGCCGAGGCGATCGAGAAGCTTGACCCCGCGCTGGTGCCCGCTGCGCGCACGCTGGGGGCACAGGGCTCGCAGGCGGCCTTTCTCGTGACGCTGCCGCTCTTGCGGCCGGTGATCGTCGAGGCGGCGAGCTTTTCCTTCATCCTGGCCATGGGATCGTTCGGCCCGGCGCTGCTTCTGGCGCGGTCGATCCCGATCTACCCGGCGGTGATCTACCGGGAATTCACCGGATTTCTCAATTTTTCGACGGCGGCGGCGATGGCCGCGATCCTGGCCCTGATCGTGCTGGGGCTGACCACTGCTGTGCGGCTGGCCATCCGCCCGGCCACCCCCTGACCGATAAGGAGAGCGTGATGAGCATTGAGCTGCGCGGGATTTCAAAGAGCTATGAGCAGACCGAGGTGCTGCGCCAGATCGACCTCGACCTTCCATCGCAGGGCGTGACGGCGCTGGTGGGGCCCTCGGGTTCGGGCAAGACCACGCTGCTCAACATCATCGCCGGGCTGGTCGAGGCCGATGGCGGCCGGATCGAGATCGGCGGGGTGGATATCGGCGGGCTCGACGTGGCCGAGCGACGGATCGGCTATGTCTTTCAGAGCTTTGCGCTCTTCCCGCATCTCGATGTGCTGGACAATGTCGCGTTCGGGCTGCGGGTGCGCGGCGTAGCGCGCAAGGAGCGCCACGCCCGCGCGATGGAGGCGCTGAGCCTCGTGCAGATGCAAAGCTTTGCCAAACGGCCCATCGACAAGCTGTCGGGCGGACAGCGGCAGCGCGTCGCGCTGGCCCGCGCGCTGGTGATCGAGCCGCGCGTGCTCTTGCTGGACGAGCCGCTTTCGGCGCTCGATCCGATCCTGCGCGACGCGATCCGGCTGGAACTGCGCGCGCTGCTGGAGCGGCTCGATATCACGACGCTGCTTGTGACCCATGACCAGATGGATGCCTTCGTGCTGGCGGATCGGATCGTGATGCTGCGCGATGGCGCGCTGGTGCAGACCGGATCGCCGCGCGATCTCTATCTTGCGCCCAACGATGTCGGCGTGGCGCGGTTCTTTGGCCTCGTCAACCTGCTCGACGGGCAGCAGGGCGCGGTGCTGCGACCCGAGGATCTGAGACTGCCCGAGGAGGGCGCGCGCGCCGATCTGGTGATCGAGGTGACGCGGCAGGTCTTTCTCGGCGACCGCGTGCGCGTCTTCGGCATGAGCAAGACCGGACAAGATATCGTCGTCGATCTGCCCAAGCACAGCGCCTACGCGCCGGGCAACCGCCTGGGGCTCGTGGTCGACCCACAGCGCGCCGCGTTCGCAGACGTCCCGCTGACGGAGAAAAGCGCATGATGCCCGCTCGCGCGATCTCTGGCCAGCCAGCCGCGGGCCTGCGCCTTGCGCGGCTCGCGGACCGGCTGTGGCGCGGGCTGGAGCCGGTGCTGGTCTGGTCGCCGACGCTGGTTCTCGGCCTGCCTCTGGCGGTGCTGATGATCGGCTCTTTCGCCGCGCGATGGGACAGCCGGGGTCTGAGCGGGCTGTCGCTCTCGGCCTATCACGAGGCGCTGGCTCTCGGGCTTGGCGATATCGGCTTCAGCGCTGCGCTGGCACTGGTGGTGATGCTGTCCAATCTGCTGTTCGGGGTACCGCTCGCGTATTTCCTGTCGGCGCTACGCTTTCCGGGTCGCGCCCTCGCGCGGGAACTGGTGGGGCTGCCGGTTGTCCTGCCACCGATGATCCTGTCGATGTCATTGATCCTTGCCTTTCCCGGGCTGCTGGGCGGTTGGGAAATCCTTTATCTCGGACATGTGATCTGGACCTTGCCCTATATGGTCTGGCCCGTCATGGCGGCGCTGTCGGGGTTCGACCGCGCCGCCGTCGGCGCCGCGGCGCGCACGCTCGGGGCGTCGGAGTGGACGGTGTTCCGGCTGGTCATCCTGCCCAATCTGCGCGGCGCGGCAGGGGTGGGCGCGGTTCTGGTCTTCATCATCTCCTTCGCCGAGATCAACGGCTCGCTCTTTCTCGGATCTGCGCAATACCGGCCTGTGGGCGTGGCCCTGCTGGAGACCTTCATGAACCTCGAAATCCGCGTGGCCGCAGCCTTCACAATGATTTTCCTGGGCGCGCTTGCCTTCGTTTTCGGCGTGGCGGTTCTGCTTGGGATTCGGCGGCACGAAAAGAAGGTCAGCCGTGAGGACAAACCTTGCAAGAATGCAACATGACCGGTCGTGCGAGACGAGCCCGGCCCCGTCATCTTTCAGACCACCAAGGTGGTCGGGTCAACGATTATGGATTAGATGTCAATAAAATAGGGTAGGAAGAAGCCGGTGCCACAGCTTGTCAGACATTCCGGGATCGCCATTTGGGCACAAATCACAACGGCCTTGCGCGGCGATATCGAGCAGGGTCTGGACGAGAGCGACTGGCTGCCCGCCGAGCCGGAACTGGCGGCGCGTTTCGGCGTCAACAGGCACACCCTTCGCCGGGCCGTCGACGAACTCGTCACCGAGGGCCTTGTCGAGCGGGTGCATGGCCGCGGAACGCGCGTGCTGGCGCGGGGGCTGGTCTACGGGATCGGCCGCGACACGCGCTTCACCGAACGTCTGGCGGCGTCGGGTCGCACGGCGCGGGTCACATTGCTCGAGCGGGCCGAGATCGGGGCCGAGGGCGGGGTCGCCCGCCGGCTGCGCGTGGCTGAGGGTGCCCCGGTCCTGCGCCTGCGCACCCTGCGCGGCGAGGACGATCTGCCCTATGCGCTCACGTTGCATTTCCTGACGGGGGCCGCGGCAGAGGCGGCGCGAACCTACGAGGGGGGATCGCTGACGCGCCATCTGCGGGAGGCGGGAGACGTAACGCTGGACCGGGTCGAGAGCCTGATCACGACACGCCTGCCGCTCCCCGAGGACGCGCTCGCGCTGCGGATGCCGCGAAACCAGCCGGTTCTGCGCGTCAAAGGTGTCAATGCGTGCCGAGAATCCAGTCTCGTTCAGGAATACGCGATCAGCCAGTTCCGCGGCGATCGCATCCAACTTTCCGTGGCCGAAGCTAGCTGGACCTCGGAAGACCCGCTGCCGGACTGAGGGTCGGCTGCAACCCTTATTCCCCAGTCAATAAACCCCGACGACCAAGGAAGAAACCATGTCCCTTGTCAATCCCTTCGTTGTGGTTTCTGCTGCGGCATTCATCTCTATCACCGGCGCCGACGCGCAACAATCCGATGGCACGGCTGCAAATCCCTATCGCGTGATGCTGATTCCCCCCGACGGCGGCACCAAGGCCGATTTCCAGCCGGTGTTCAATGAGGTGACGCAGGCGGCTGGCATTCATTTCGACACCAAGGAGGGCCAGACCTACTGCCATGTCGGCACGATCCTGGTGGTAATCTTCCTTGCCGTCTTTGTGCTCGACCAAGTGTCGGCACGGGTGCGCGCACGTTTGATTGGATAAGGACATTAAAATGAGACCAGAACGAGAAAGCTGGGCGGCCGCCCTTGCCGCCGCCGACGGGGGCAAGGTGGCGGCATTGGCCGATCGCATCCGCGACCGTGCCACGGTAGAGCCACTGGCCCCCCCGCGCGAGGGGCTGATGCTGATGCAGGCGCGCGACTCCGTGGCCGGCGCGGCCTTTCATCTGGGCGAGATCCCGATGGCGCGCGTTCATCTGCGCCTCACCGCGCCCGAGGGCGGGGCCGACGGCGGCGCGGCCCTGATGAGCGACGATCTCGCGTTGGTCACGCGGCTCGCCGTCCTCGATGCGGCGCTCGGCGCCGATCTGCCCGAGGCACCGGAAATCGAAGTCCTGATCGCGGAAGGCCTGGCGGCGCGCGCCGAGGTTCAGGCGCAACGCGCGCTGGCGCTCGACCGCACAAGGGTGGATTTCCAGCTTCTGTCGGAGGAAGACCAATGAGCGTTCTGGACCTTCCCCGCCTCTGGCGCCCCGAGACGCATCAGGCGCTGTTCCGTCGCATCCTTGACGTGGCCGCGCGTCCCGGCCAGATCGCCGATCTGTCCGACCTGCTGGACGGCCGCCCCGCCGCGTTGGCCGCACTGGCCACGTTCTGCGACAACACGCAGACGCTGGCCGATCTGACCGGCGGTCTTTCGGCCAGTGACCTGGCCTTTCTCGACGTGGGCACGGCGCCCGTGGAAACCGCCGGTTTCATCCTCGCCTCCGGCGCCGGCGCGCCGGCCTTTGCGCCGCGCCTTGGCTCGCTCGATGCGCCCGAGGGCGGGGCCACGATCGTCGTCTTGGTGGACAACCTGACCGATGGCTCAACGCTGACTCTCACCGGCCCCGGGATCGCCGGGCGGACTGCGGTGTCGCCCAGCGGCTTCGCGCCCGGGTGGCTGGACGCGCGCGCACGCTGGTGTGCCGATTTTCCCATGGGGGTGGACCTGGTGCTGGCGGATCCGACCCGCGTTGCCGTCCTGCCCCGCACAACCCGCATCAAAGGAGCCTGAACCATGGCCTATGTTGCCATTCGCGGCGGCGCCGACGCGATCAAGGGCTCGGCCAGGCTGATGGACGCCCTGCGCGCCATGGGCGACTCCGCCCCGCTGGAGTTGGACCAGATCGAACGCCAGATGCCGCTGCTGCATTCCAAGGTGCTGTCCGAGGGCAGCCTGTATCACCCGCGTCTCGCCTCTCTGGCGCTCAAGCAGTCGCTTGGCGACAGTCTGGAGGCCGCGTTCTTCCTGCGGGCCTATCGCTCGACCAAGCCGCGCCTGGGCGAGACTGTGCCGCTCGACACGCGGACCATGCGGGTGGTCAGGCGCGTTTCCGCCGCGTTCAAGGACATTCCCGGCGGGCAGATGCTGGGCGCCACGCCCGACTACCTGCACCGGTTGTTCCGGTTCGAACTGATGGATGAGGGAACCGAGCGGTTCGAGGAGATCGCGCGCGAGTGGTTCGGCAATCGCCCCAAGGCCGACATGCCGCTGACCTTCCCCAAGGTGCTGGACAGCCTGCGCGAGGAAGGCTTGCTCGCGCCTTTGGCGGAGAGCGACGATGCCCCCTTCGACATCACGCGCGAGCCGCTCATCTTCCCTGTGCCGCGTTCGGCGCAGCTCGCCACCATGGCGCGCGGCGAAACCGGCGGCCTCTTGGCGCTCGCCTATTCCAACATGCGGGGCTATGGCGACGTGCACCCCACGGTGGGCGAATTGCGCGTGGGCTATGTGCCGGTGATGGTCCCGCACCCGGTCACGGGCAAGCCGATGGAGGCGGGCGAGGTTCTGGTGACGGAATGCGAGATCGTCGCCATGTTCGAGAAGAACAACGATGGCGCGCCGGTCTTCACGCTCGGATATGGCGCGTGCTTTGGCCATAACGAGGTCAAGGCGATCGCCATGGCGGTCCTCGATCGGGCAATCAGCGTCGCGAAGGAAAAGGGCCGCGTCGCCAACCCGTCCGAGGACCCCGAATTCGTGCTGCTGCATGTGGACGGGATCGAGAGCATGGGCTTCTGCACCCATTACAAGATGCCCCATTACGTCACCTTCCAGTCCGACATGGACCGCCTGCGCGCCGCCCGGACTAAAGCCGAGGAGGCCACCGATGCACCCCGTTGATACCATGGGCCAGAATCGCGACGGCGCGGAATACGGCTTTGCCTTCCTTGACGAGGACGCCAAACGCGAACTGCGCCGCTCGATCTTCAAGGCGGTCTGCATTCCTGGCCACCAGGTGGCCTATGCCAGCCGCGAAATGCCAATCGCGCGCGGCTTCGGCACGGGCGGGATGCAACTGACGCTCGCGCTGCTCGGCCCCGACGACACCTGCAAGGTGATCGACCAGGGCGCCGACGACAGCGTGAACGCCGCCAATATCCGCAACTTCTTCGCGCTGACCTGTCCCGGCGTGACCGGCACGCTGCGCACCGAAGGGGCAAGCGTCATCCAGACCCGCCACCGCATTCCGGAACTGAAACTGCGCGCCGACCAGATCCTTGTCTTTCAGGTGCCCTATCCCGACCCGCTGGTGGTGGTAGAACCGAACGCGGCCAAGCGGCGGCGGATGCACGGGCGGGCCGATTACGCGCGGCTCTGGGTCAAGCTCTACGAGGACATGGTGGCTTTCGACGAGATCACCATTTCGCATCGCTACCCCACGCGGATCAACGGCCACTACATCATCGACCCCTCGCCGATCCCGCGCTTCGACGTGCCCAAACTGCATCAGGCCGACTGTCTCTATCTCTTCGGCGCGGGCCGCGAAAAGCGCATCTATGCGGTGCCGCCGCATACCGACGCGGTCCCGATCACCTTCAACGACGTGGCCTTCGCGGTGGAGAGCTTCCGGGACAAGACCACGGGCAAGCGCCATGTCTGCCGCCGCTGCGGCGCCGATGACAGCTTCCTCGACGAATTTCTCGACAACGACGGCGCCCGCGTCTTCCAGTGCTCGGATGCCGCATATTGCGACATGCGCCTCGAACGGCTGGAGGCCGCTAAATGAAACCGATCCTCGACGTTGAAACCCTGACCCGCATTCACGGCCCCGGCTGCCCGGCCTGTCTCGATGTGACCGGGCCGGAGCATGACACCAACATCTGCCGCCATTGCGGCTCCGTCGTGGCCGTCGCAGGCGCGTCCCTGCGGCTCCACAAGGGTGAGGTGCTGGGGATCATGGGCGAAAGCGGCTCTGGCAAGTCGAGCCTTGTGAAGATGCTTTATTTCGATGACAAGCCGACCTCTGGCCGCGCAATCTTCCATGACGAGGGGCAGGCGCATGACCTGTTCGCCCTGAATGAGGCGCAGCAGCTTCGCCTGCGCGACATGCGCATGGGGATGGTCTACCAGAACCCCTCGCTCGGGCTGAATTTCGACATCTCCGCGGGCGGCAACATCGCCGAGCGCCTGTTGATGTCGGACGAGTTGAGCTACCGCGCGATCCGCGAAAAGGCCACGGCGCTGCTGGCCCGGACCGAGGTTCCGCCCGCGCGCATGGACGAGCTGCCGCGCAATTTCTCGGGGGGGATGCAGCAGCGCGTGCAGATCGCCCGGGCGCTGTCCACCGGCGCGCCGCTCTTGTTTCTCGACGAGGTGACAACGGGGCTCGACCTGTCGGTGCAGGCGCGTATTCTTGATCTCATCATGGAGTTGCAGGAAGTCACGGGCGTATCGATGCTGGTCGTGACCCACGACCTCGGCGTCGTGCGGCACCTGACCACCCGCACGATCGTGATGAAACACGGCCGCATCATCGAGGCCGGGCTGACCGACCAGATCCTCGAGGATCCGCAGGCGGCCTATACCCAGCAACTTGTCTCCAGCGCATTGTGAGGGCCGCCATGACCGAGACCATTCTTTCCGTGCGCGACCTGGGCAAGGGGTTCTATATCCATGACCGCGCCAAGCATGTGCCCGCCGCCGAGGGGATCAGCTTCGACCTGAAGCCGGGCCAGCTTGCGGCGCTGGTCGGGCCGTCGGGGGCGGGCAAGTCCTCGCTCCTCAAGGCGATCTACCGCACCTACGTGCCCTCCTCGGGGCAGGTGATCTATCGCACGGCGGTGGGCGATCTGGTCGATCTGGCGACGGCGCCCGAGACCGCGATCACCGATCTGCGCCGCGCCGAGATCGGGTTTGTCACCCAGTTCCTGCATTGCCTGCCGCGCCTCTCGACGCTCGACGTGGTGGCGCGGCCCCTGCTGCAACAGGGCGTCGCGCGGGAGGCCGCGCATGACAAGGCGGCGCGAATGCTGGCCGCGCTTGCCATCCCCGAACAGCTCTGGGACGCGACACCCGCCACCTTTTCGGGCGGTGAGCGGCAGCGCGTGAACATCGCGCGCAGCTTCACCCAGGGCGGGCGGCTGATGCTGCTGGATGAGCCTACCGCCAGCCTCGATCCGGTCGCGCGCGAAAATGTCTGCGCGATGATCGAAGCCGCCAAGGCCGAGGGTGCGGCGATGGTCGGGATCTTTCACGACATGGCGCTGGTCGAGCGGCTGGCCGATGTGAAGATCGAGGTGCAGCGCAAGGCGTTCGAGGACGTGGCATGAGAGAGCGTCTCGAGAACGCCCGCATCGTCACCCCCGCGGGGATCCATCACGGCAGCCTGACCATCGCGGAGGGTCGCATCGTGGCGCTGGACGCCGCCGCACCCGAAGGGGCCCCGCGTCTCGACATGGGCGGCGACCTGCTCTTGCCCGGTCTGATCGACCTGCACGGCGACGCCATCGAAAAAGAGGTGGAGCCGCGCCCCAACGCCTTTTTCCCGCTGCCCGTGGCGCTCGACGCCATCGACCGGCGCATGGCGGCGGCGGGCGTGACCACGGCTTTCCACGGGATCAGCTTTGCCGAAGGCGAGTTGGGCGTGCGCGACGTGGCCTTTGCCGAGACGCTGGCACGCGCGCTACACGGGTTCGAGGGCGCGGTCGATCACCGGGTCCATATCCGCTACGAGCTGACCGACGCAGGGTCCGAGGCGCGCGTGACGCTGCTGATCGACGAGGGCGTGGCAAGCCTGTTGTCCTTCATGGACCATACGCCAGGACAGGGCCAGTTCAAGGACGCTGCCGCCTATGGCGCCTACCTGAGCCGCGTCTACGCCAAGAACGACGCCGAAATCCTTGACCGGATCAGCGCCAAACAGGCCGAGGCGGGCAATCTTGTGGCCCGCGTGCAGCGGCTGGCCGATCACGCCCGCCCGCGCGGCGTGGCGCTTGCGGGGCATGACGACGAGGGCACCGAGCGGGTGGCCTTCATGGCCGGCGTGGGGGCGAGCATCAGCGAATTCCCGCTTGACCTGGCCACGGCGCAGGCGGCGCGGGCCGCCGGTCTGGTGACGCTGTTCGGGGCACCCAATGTGCTGCGCGGGCGCAGCCAGTCCGGGGCGCTTTCGGCGCGCGACGCCATCGCCGCGGATGCTGCGGGCGCGCTTTGTTCCGACTATGCGCCGCAGGCGATGCTGCCCGCGCTGGGCGTACTGACGGGCAAGATGGAGCTGGCTTGGCCGCAGGCGATCGATCTGCTGTCCGGCGCGCCCGCGCGCGCCGCGGGGCTGACCGACCGCGGGGCCATCGCGCCCGGCCTGCGCGCCGACCTGATCCGCGTGAGGCAACAGGGCCGCGCGCTCTCGGTGGCGGCAGTCTGGCTAGCAGGGGCGCAGGTCTATGGCTTCGGCGCACGGGCCCGCGCAGCATGATCGGGCGGCTGTTCCTGATCGTGGGCCCATCCGGCGCTGGCAAGGACACGGTCATTGCGAACCTTGCGGCGCAAATTGCGCCCGCTGACGACGTCATGGTCGCGCGCCGCGTCATTACCCGGCCCCTGCATCCGGGCGGCGCCGAACGCCATGTTCCCGTCACGCCCGACGCCTTTGCGCGCCTGCGCGCGGCGGAGGCCTTCGCGCTGGACTGGCAGAGCCATGGCCTGCGCTACGGCATAGGGCGCGAAGTGCGGGCGTGGCTGGCGGCGGGGATGACAGTCGTCGCCAACGGCTCGCGCGCGGCGCTGCCCGACGCGCGGTCGGCCTTCGGGCAGGCGCTCGTAGCCACCGAAATCACGGCCCGACCCGAGACGCTGGCCGCCCGGCTCGCAGCCCGGGGGCGCGAAGACGCAGCGCAGATCGCCTCGCGTCTGGAGCGAACGACCGGACTGCCACGCGCACCCGTCGATCTGATCATCCAGAACGATGGGCCGCCCGAAGAGGCGGTCGCGGCGCTTCTGGCCGCGATCCGGCATCGGGCCATGACATGCGTCTGACCTTTCTGGGCACGGGCGGCGTCTGGGCCGCCCCGGTCCATGGCTGCGCCTGTCGCGCCTGCGACGCGGCGCGCGCCGACCCGTCGCGCGCCCGCGCCCCGGCATCGGCCCTGCTTGAGGTGGCCGGCTTGCGCCTGCTGATCGACGCGGGCCGCACCGATCTTGTCGAGCGGTTTCCCCCGGGCAGTCTCGACGGCGTCCTGCTGACACATTTTCACGCTGACCACTGCCTCGGCCTGACCTTGATGCGCTGGAGCCTGGCCGAACCCCTGCCGGTCTGGCATCCGCACGATTCACGTGGCTATGACGACCTGACGAAACACCCCGGCCGGCTGCGGTTCCAGACCTGCGCGGCGGGCGATGCGTTCTGCATCGGGCCGGTCACGATCACGCCGGTCGCCCTGATCCATTCCCGGCCGACGCTGGGCTGGGTCTTCGCGCATGGCGCGCGCCGGATCGCCTATCTGTCCGACACACGCGGTCTGCCCGATGACACCTACGCGATCCTTGATGACTCACCGATCGACCTCGTGGTGCTCGACTGCGCCTACCCGCCGGGCGTTCCCGACCCGCGCAACCATAACGATCTGGATGAGGCCTCGGAGATACTTGCGCAACTCGCCCCCCGTCAGGCGCGGCTGACACATATGAACCATGACCTCGATGAATACTCGGCCGGGTCGACCGGCAGTCTCTGTTTCGCCAATGAGGAAGAGACAGTGGTCATCGACGAATAGGCCGAGTTGAAATTGAGTCTTGCCGCGACAAAGCCGTACTGGCGCAGCGAGCGTCGACTTGCCGATCAGCGTTTTCCAAGTATCGCAAAATCAACGCGTTAGCGTGGAGAAGGTTGTCTTTCAGGCCCATCCCCTCCGCCACTTGCCCCCACGAAAGCGTTCTCCCGCTCCGGCTGCGGCCGGATTTTCTTGTTGTTTTCGGGGGCTATAGCGGATGGCCTGAGCACTGCCCTCGGTGCTTACTGGCCTGAAAGTGGTCTCTTAGGGCTGGTATTCTCTGGACCTGTTGACTGCGCGGTTTTGGTGTTTAGCTTGTAATACACTGAAAATAAACATGTTTCCCGAGTGCCGGATCGGGGTTGGATCGGAGTCGCGTCTGCGTCTGATGCGACTGTGGTCGGACTTTCGCTGTTCGCCTTGGAGCCTCGGTTTGAGCGGCGGGTGCGGGCGGGAAGCTGCCGTTCCGCACCACCGCTAAAGTGGAGGAGTACGGTCAGCGCGGACTAATCTTTGTTCCCCGAGAAGAACCCAAACCGGCCTCGAAAAAGCAGACACGGCCCGGGGCTTTCACTCCGGGCCGTGGGTTTAGCCGGGACTGTGTGCTTACTGCTCGAACGCGCCCATCTGGAACAGCCCGCCAAGCGGGTCTGTCAGAGTAACTTCGCTTGAGCGGGGCAGGGCGGCCGCCTAGCCTCAAGCATGTCCAGTCCTAGCCCCTTCCGTTACTTCAAGACGAGCCCCGAGATCATCCGACTGGCGGTGATGCTATACATCCGCTTCCCGCTATCGCTTCGAAATGTCGAGGACCTGCTGCACGAGCGCGGTATTGAGATCAGCCACGAGACAGTTCGCTTTTGGTGGAACCGGTTCGGTCCGATGTTTGCAGCCGAGATACGCAGCCGGAGGATCAATCGGATGCGGGCGCGCCGCCACTGGCGATGGCACCTCGACGAGGTCTACGTGAAGATCAACGGCGCGACGCATTGCCTCTGGCGCGCGGCCGATCATGAGGGCGAGGTGCTTGAAAGCTTCGTCACCACGACCCGGGATCGCAAGGCTGCGTTGGGATTTCTCAAGAAAGCGATGAAGCGGCATCGGCGGCCTAATGTGATCGTGACAGATCGTCTGCGGTCCTACGGTGCTGCCCTCAAGGACCTCGGTCGCGGCGATGATCGTGAGATGGGAAGGTGGCTCAACAACCGGGCCGAAAATTCGCACCTGCCGTTCCGACGACGCGAGCGGGCAATACTGTGGTTCCTGCGCATGCGGACGCAGCAGAAGTTCGCCTCAGCCCATGCCTCCGTCCACAACCACTTTCCGACGGAGCGCCACCTCCAGACCCGCGACCACGACTGGCTGACCCGCGCCGCCGCTCTCGCCGAGGGACGCGGCATTTTCGCTGCATGACATTGTGGTAGAACAGGGGTATCGGAGACTGGTGCGCATTCGTCTGACAGTACCGTGCATGGCCATGGACATTCCGACGACGACACCGATCCGCATCCGCTATGTCGCCCGTGGCGCCGACCCGATCGAGCTTGGCACCGGCAAGATCGATATGATGGGGATCATCACCATGACCGCGCCGGCGCCAGAGCAGGCCGATTATCTGGCCGAGACCTTGGGTGAACTGAACGCGCGCGACTATGTCATTCTAAAGGGCCCGCCCCTGCACACACCGTCGGCGACGGCGCCCGAGGACGACGAAGCCGAGGGCCCCGGCGCAGGGTCCGCCGAAGACGGGGAAGAGCCTGCGGAACCCGAAGACCCAAAGGACAACCCGACGCCCACGCCTCTTGCCAGCGCGCGCCCCGGCCCATCGAAACAGAAGGTGCGCCGCGGCTGATCAGGGTTTCTGGCGGCCCTCAAGGACTATGGCCAGCGTGTGTACGGTCTTGACCTGGATTTCGACGAACGGGCCTTCGTCTTCGATCCCTTTGCCGGACTGGACGACCCGATCTCCCCCACATCAGCCGGCTAGACCGGTGTCCCGGCGATGCGACCGATGCTGCTGTGCAGGTCAAAGCCGCGTCAAAACAGGACCAGAGAACCGAGACAGGTCGTCAAGCCTATGGCCGGAAAGCCGAATCCGAGCAACACTTGCACGCCGCAGCGCACTGTGATTCCGGAGTGACATTCGTTCCCCATGGCGCCGAAACCTGACCTCAAGACAGAAGGCAAGGTGCTGGGCGGCTATTTGGCCGAGGCACGGAAGTCGCCTGTCGCTTTTGCAATCCTGGAAGGCGCTGCGGGGCTGGTGATCGTCGCCGACCGGCAGAAGTCGCCCGGCGCCATGCGGACGCTTGCAAAGGGCCTTGGCGGAGGCCGGGGTGCGACCGGCCGTATGACCTATGACGGGCGCATCCTGACCCTGGATTGTGAGGCAGAGGCCCCAAGCTGGCTGGCCAAGCAGACGCAACGCCACTTCGGCGAACGCGGTTATGTCCTGCGCGTGGCAGTGTCGATCGATGGCGAGGGCGAGCGAGACGCAGAGCAGCCTCCGCCCAAGCCGGATGGGCAGCGCGCGACGGGCGAGGGGGTCAAGTCCGACAAGAAGGCGGGCAGTGCCGCCGCCGAAGGTTCCGACATTGCCGAGGACGATGATGAAACCGACCTCGCCGCGCAGGCCGGGGACCTCAAGGCGCTGATCCTTGCCACCCGCAAGAAGCCTTACAACTTTGCCTGTCAGCTCTCTGACGGCGGTGTGGTCTTGCAAGCACATCGGCGGCGCAAACCGGAGATTCTGGTCAAGGCGGCACGCGCGGCGGGGGGCGGACCGCGCGGCGGCTTTGGCATGATGCGGACCGAGGGCAAGGTGGTGGTCCTGTCCTGCCTCGAAGATCCGCCGCGACCGCTGGCGCGGCTGCTCAAGCGGCACCTGAAGGAGCGCGGCTTCTTCCTTGGTGTGCGACTTCTTGGCCCGGCCGGGGACCTTCTGATCGAAGAGGCGGCCGAGGATGATGCCGCGGCCGCCGACACGACCGCGACGGCTGACGGAGGTGCCGCGGCACTGGAGGCCGAGTTCGCTGCCTTGCGGGCGATGCCGGGGATTGCCGGGTCGCCCGTCGGACGCAAGATAGAGGGGATGGCCGGGCTGTTCTCGGCCGCCCTAGATGCCGGTGATTTGGGTAAGGCACTGAAACTGTTGGGGTTTGCCCGTGCGCAGATCGGTAATGCCATGCCTGCGGGACAGCTGGGGCCAGGTGCGCAGACGGCGGGCGCCGCACCGGGCGCGCCCCTGCCGCCGCAACCCCAACCAGGCCAAGCGCTAGTCTGGGTCAACGGGCCAGTGACCGGCAAGCAGGTCGCGCGCATCTTTGACGAGCCGGTGACGGCGGGCCAGCGGGCGCAGCTTGGCTACGGCAGTGGCGACGAGGCGATTGCGGTTGCGCGCAGCCTTTCGGGAACAGCCGCCGTCCTGATCGAAGAGGGCGAGTTCGTCGTCTATCGCACGACCTCGCCCACGGTACCGATCATCGGGACCGAGATGACCACCGTCGAGACGGTCACCGGTGGCAAGCCGAACAACGAGACGGACTACAAGCCGCAGGTCAACAACCTGCACGCCCTGATCACCGGCGACGACTATGTTGTGCGTGTCGAGGGCGGCAAGGCGCGGATGGACCGCGATGGCGCGCTCGGCAATCCGTTGGAGGGGCATCTGGCGGCCTTTGGGCCGGGGCTGAGTGGCATCGGTGACGAGGACAAGTTCCTTGCGCAGATGGAACTGGCGATGCGCGATGTGGCGCAGAAATTCGTGGACGACGCCGAAGTCGCGGCCCGCGAGGCGCAGGCGAAGTATTCCAAGCCGTTGACGCCCGAAGATCGGGCCAAATTGACCGCGGCGCTGGACCGGATGGCGCCGTTCGACAAGCAGATCGCCGACAAGTCGCGTGAGGCGAAGTTTGCGATGGCGGCGCTTGCGGCAAAGGTGGCCACTTTGGCCAACCCGATGGCGCTGCCCTTCGAACTCGGGATGAGTCTTGGCACCGGGCGGTTCGAGCCGCCATGGGCAAAGGAAAAGGCAGCCCTCGACAAGATCAACGCCGAAATCGCCGCCTTGCAGCAACAGCGGGCCGAGGCGGCAGGTGACATGCCGATTGCCTTGCGGATCGAGGACCCCGAGGAGTTCCGCAAGAAATCACCCGCCGACCAGTCGGCCGACCTCAAGTCCGCCGCCGACGATGTGGTTAAGGACGTGCTGAAGACCCGAGAGAACATCGACGACGGCGACTTTGACTTCTGGACGATGCCAGGTGTGATGAATGCCACCGCTGCAGGACTGGGCCTGCAGGGCCGCGAGCTGGAATGGGCCCAGAAGAAATCAGGCTGGGAAGGCAAGAAGGATGCCATTGCCGGAGGGGCGGAAGCGGTTCTTGGTCTCGGTCTTGCGATCGGGGCGATCTATGCCAGCGGTGGCCTCGCGCTGTTTCTAGGCGGTGCGGCGCTTGGGGTTGGTGCGGTCGGTGCCGTGAAGACGACCGAGGACTACCTGCGCAAGGACGCGGCAGCGAACATGTCGCTCGATCCATCCGGCGGATTGCTGTCGCCCGAAGAGGTGCCGCATGTCGGCTGGGTCGTGGCGGCCTGGGTCGGCGTGGCGCTCGACGCTGCCTCGGCGGTCAAGGCGGCGCGGGTCTTTGCCAAGACAAGGGACATCGCCAAGGCGGCAGAGATCCTCGAGATCCCCGTCGAAAAGGCGCAGGCGCTGCTAGAGGCTGCCAGCAAAGGCAAGGGGATCGCCGGCTTCAAGACCGCGATGGTCGCCGACACCGCCTTTGAGGCCCGCTTCGGCAATCAGATGGCCGAGGCCGCGACGGTGATCACGCGGAACCCCAAGGGCGGCTTCAACGTCGAGATCGTGGTGCGCGCGGGGGCGGACCCGGCGACTCGGGCCACCGCCGTCGCCGAGGAAATGCGCCATATGGCGCAGCTGTCGGATCCGAAGTTTGCCGACGACCTTGCCCGCCTGACCGAAGACGCGCTGGCCGAATGGCCGAAGCTCGCCGAGGCGGACAAGCTCAAGGCGCTGCGGTCGCAGTTGCGTCTCGAGACGGACTCGCGGCAGACGCTGATCGCCACGCTGAAGGACCATGTCGCCCGGGCCGAGGGGGCCGAAAAGGCGGTGCTGCAGGCGCAACTGGACGAGGCGGTGGCCGGGGCCGACGATTTCGCCCGCAAGCTGGCCGAGCTTGAGGAAGGAATGCCCACGGGCAAGGTGCCCGGCTGGGCCGACCTGAACCAGCCGCCGCGCCTGTTCAACACGCCAAAGTTGCATGAGGTGACCGAGGCTGCACGCAAGAAGTTGCCGGGCCTTGCCGACGCGCTGGACGAGGTCGATCCGGATGGCGACCTTTACTACCTCGTCAAGGAGGGCAAGGGCTACGTCGTGAAGCAGTACCCGGGCGCCGGAGTCACCGCGATGCGGCTGGTGGAATCCGGCGGCGTCTGGAAACTCGAGGAAGCCGGACGCAAGTCGGTTGCGGAGCTGCGCGAAGAGGTGATGAAGCAGTTCCGCAAGACCCGTGGTTCAGCGGCGATGGAAGCGGGGATAAAGGGGTACACCAGCCCCTATCAAAAGGCCTATGCCCGCAAGTTCGACAAGGCCTTCAGGCAGTTGGAGCAGGATGGGGTCAAGACGGGCGACATCCTGAAGAGCCTCGGCGGCCTGTCGGACGATGCCTTTGAGCATGCGATGCGCGGCAAGCTGCGCGAAGCGATGGTCAAGCGGCTGCGCGAACTGCCGCCGCAACAGCAGGCCGACCGGCTGACCGAGATGATGAAGTCGATGCCGGACAACGGTTCGCGCGGGGCGCTGTTCTCGGACTATCGCAAGTCCGGGATGGGTCCCGGTCTGAAGAACGTCGAGGCTGGTACCAACGCGACGCGCCTGAAGGGCATGCAGCGGTCGGGGGACGGGCTGGTCGAGGTGACGGCCCGACCTGGCCGGGCTGCGAAAGGGCCGGGGCCGGGCAAGTTCCTTGCCGAGGACAAGAACGGTGCCGCCGCCTTCAAGCGCTCGCAGCTCGAGACGTACAACAAGGCGCTCAAGGGCGGCACGCTGACGATGGAGGACGGTGTCACCAAGTGTGACGGCATCACCTACTTCTTCCCGGACAAGGCAGCGGCCGAGGGTGCGCTGGAGGTGATGAGAGAGATCGGGGCTAGCCCGAAGATTCATCTTGGGTTCTATGAGAATGGGCGCATCGTCTGGGCGCGTTAGACCGGCGGTTGAAGCCCGCACCGGGCATGGAGGAAGGGATGACAGATGCTTTGCCCGCAAGGCTGAGCCTCGCCATGGTGGTCGGCCCGGAGGTCGGTGTTGGCGCGCTGTGGCAGTTCGCGCATGGGGAACTTGTTGCCCGGGCCGGTTTTGTGCCGGATTTCTGGCGGCTGCGGGCCAATCTGGAAGAGGCCGATACGCTTGCCGGTGGCAAGACCCGTGGCGCGCCGCCTGCCGACCTGCCGGTGCGGGTCGGTGCGGGTCGGCTTGGGCGTGGGTTCAACATCCAGGGACGCGACGGCGGGCTGATGATCATGCCGCTGGAACCTGCCGACGCAGAAAATGTCGAGCTGTCGTTCGGACTGGGCGAGGGTTGGCGGTTCACCGATGTCCACGCTGGCGCTACGACAGCGGACGAGGTGATGCGGACGCTCGATCTCTACATCAGCCTGATGCGTGCTGCTGCGGCGCGGTTCGATCTGATCCGCGCCGAAGTCCGGCGTGAATCGGACAGCTTTGTCGGCCCTGTGCCGCCGCTCGCCGGACCCGAAGTGGTTGCGCTGCTGGCTTACGGTGCCGAAGTGGCGATGGCCTATCCTGATCCGGACATGTTCTGGCAGGTCTGGGATCAGGTGGAGCCGGTGCCGGGCGACAAGCTGATCTGCACCCGCGCGACCGGAGTCATCGATGAGACGGCCTTCAAGGCGCGCATCCTGCTGGACGGATGCGCGCTTGGCCGTGGGGCGCGGCGGGGACTGACCCAGTATTTTGCGCCCGAACCGACCGCGGCGGAAGAGGTGATGATCGCCGCGCTCGATCGGTTTGCGACACCTTTGGGCTTCGACCCCGAGACGAAGACGATGGAGTTCACCGCCGTACTCGACACCGGCGACCGCCTGTCACCCGCCGACCTGCTGGAGATTGCGCGTTACCGCGACTTCGGGACTGCCGATGGCGAAACCGTCGAGACCATCGTCGTAACCTTTCCCGACCGCGCGACCGCCGAGGCCGAGGCCGGCCCATTGCACGACATCGGCGCCCGCGTGCAGTATCTGGCCGAGGACGGGAGCTGGCAACAGCTGGAGTGAGGCGCGGGCCGTCGGCCTCGTTCGGCCCAGCAAGCAGGTCCGGGTCGTTGCCGGTTACAAACTTGCCTTCGGCATGCCGGACTCGGCTTGGGGCGGGGGAAGTGTTTAGCCGGTCCCGACCGGTGCACGACCCCTTCAGTCCCGTCGGTCCTGTAGGCCGTAGGTAGCAAATCCGGCACGCGCCTCGTTCAGGTCGTCCTCGCTCAGGACATGCCCGCCACCGATCTGCAAGAGGTGGACATACTGATGCGCCAGCGCCTCCAACTCGTGGGCAAGCCAGGTCGCGCGGGGCAGCGTCGGCCCTGCGGTCAGCATCCCGTGGTTTGCCATAAGGCAGCCCATGCGCCCCTCCATCGCGGCCACCACCGCGGCAGAGAGGGCCGCGGTTCCATAGCAGGCATAGTCTGCCACCCGGATCTCTGGCCCGCCAAAGGCCGCCATCATGTAATGGATCGCGGGGATGGGTTTTCGCGCGATGGCGAGGATGGTCGAGAAGGGGGCATGGGTGTGGACGACCGCATGGAACTCTGGCCGCGCGCGTAGAAGGTCACGGTGAAAGCGCCATTCGGTCGAGGGTTTGAGGGGACCTTCCCAGTGACCATCCTCGCGATCCAGCGGCATGAGGGCGAGCATTTCAGGCTCCAGCGACCCCGCCGGGATACCCGAGGGGGTGATAAGCATGGCGTCCCCGGCGCGCGCCGAAAGGTTCCCCGAAGAGCCCCGGTTCAGCCCGCTTGCGTCCAGCGTGCGGGCCTGGGCCACGATCTCGGCGCGAAGGTCGGTCATCCGGCGTGGTCGGGGAAAAGGGTGGCGAGGGCGCCGGGTGCGGTCACCCCGCGCTCGGTAATCAGGCCGGTGACGAGTCGGGCGGGTGTCACGTCGAAGGCGGGGTTGGCGGCGGGTGTCGCCTCGGGCGAGATGCGCAGGCGGGTGATGCGGCCGTCGGGGAGTTTGCCTTGCACGAAGGACACCTCGTCGCCCGAACGCTCCTCGATGGGGATCTCGGCCACACCGTCCTGAACGCGCCAGTCGATGGTGGGAGAGGGCAGGGCCACATAGAAGGGCACGCCGTTGTCCTGCGCGGCCAGGGCCTTGAGGTAGGTCCCGATCTTGTTGCACACGTCGCCCCGCGCGGTGGTGCGGTCGGTGCCGACGA
>CAZVIS010000004.1:0-37418 GCA_964627355.1 uncultured Rhodobacterales bacterium | reverse complement strand
GACGCCGGCACCGAGATCACCAGCGCGCAGGGGCAGCCGATCAGCAGGAGCGCGAGACCCCGGTAGATCCAAGTGTCCCAGGGCTGGGCGAAGGCCAGCGGCGGCACCAGCACGACAAGCGCCGCGACCGCGACGATGGCGGGCATGTACCAGCGGCTGAAGCGGTCGATGAAACGCTCTGTCGGCGCGCGCGCCTCCTCGGCCTCTTCGACCAGGCGGATGATGCGGGCGATGGTGTTGTCCTCGGGGCCTTTGGTGACCCTTATACGCAGTGCCGCTTCGGTGTTGATCGACCCGGCAAAGACCGTATCGCCCGGACCCTTTGTCACGGGAACGCTTTCGCCCGTCACCGGACTGTCATCGACGCCGCTGGTGCCTTCGGCAATCTCGCCATCCGCCGGAATCCGGTCGCCGGGGCGGACCAGCACGGTCTGGCCGATCGAAAGGCTCGCCGCCGGAACCTCCTGCGGCTTGCCGTCCACCTCCAGAAGCGCAGTCTTGGGCACGAGGTTTGCTAGCGCCCGGATCCCGTCGCGCGCCTTGCCTGCTGCCACGCCCTCCAGCACTTCGCCCACAGCGAACAGGAACACGACAAGCGCCGCCTCCTCGGCCGCGTCGATGAACAGGGCGCCGATGGCGGCAACCGTCATCAGACTTTCGATGGTGAAGGGCTGGCCCATCCGCAGCGCGGCGAAAGCACGTTGTGCGACGGGGGCGACACCGATCAGGCAGGCGGCGACGAAGGCCCATCTGCCGATTTCCGGCGCCAGATACTCGATGATCCACGCCGCACCCAACAACAGGGCAGTGAAGATTACAAGCTTACCCTTGCCGGTCTGATACCAGCGCTTGCCCCGATCGGCGGGGTCATCATGGACATGGCCTGGGCTGCCGTGGCCGGAATCGTCGCTCTTTGCGCTGGCCGTCGCTGCCGGACCGTGGTCGTGTCCTGCATGATCGTGGCCATCGTCGCGGCTGTGATCCGCGGCGCCCTCGTGTTCGGCCTTGTTGGCGGCACCGGGCAGCATGAAGTCCTTCTTCGCGCCCGCCTTGCGGGGTTCGATCCCGTATCCAAGGGCGCGCACGGTCTTTTCGACCTTGTCGCGTCCGGTCTGCGCCTCATCCAGCGTCAGACGCAGGCGTTCCGACATGATCGCGACCTGGACATCGCTCACCCCGGGCAAACGCGAAACCGCATCCTTGATCTTCGTCGCGCAGGACCCGCAGTCCATACCGGACACGGTCCAGTCGCAGAATTCTTCGCTTTTTGAACCCGACATCGTCTTCCCTCCTGCCCGGAAGCGGACAGTTGCCCTTATCGAATCAGGAACCTAAGTTCTCTAGCAACTAGAGCTTCAAGGGGAATGTGATGCTGACCATCGGAAAATTGGGAGACGCTGCCGGTGTGAAGGTTCCGACGATCCGCTACTACGAGCAGATCGGCCTCTTGCCAGAGGCCGAACGTAGCGCGGGCAATCAGCGGCTCTACAGCCGAAAGGCGCTGGAGCGTCTAGCGTTCATCCGGCACGCCCGCGGTCTGGGTTTTACGCTCGAAGCAATCCGCGATCTTCTGAGCCTGTCGGACAGGCCCGATCAGTCTTGCGCCGCCGCCGACGCCATCGCCAGGGCGCAGCTAGCTGAGGTTGAAAGCCGCCTCGCGCGTCTGACCGCGCTCAAGGCCGAACTGGAACGCATGGTCGTGCAATGTGCAGGCGGGAAGATAGCCGATTGCCGGGTGATCGAGGTGCTGGGAGATCACTCCCATTGCGCAACCGATCATTGTCATCCGCACGCAGACCATCTGGAATAGGTGAGCCTCTTGCCGCGTGCTTTATGTGGCGGTCGCCTTCCTGCGTTCAGGTCCACAGCTTTCAAGGTCACATTGGGCACCATCGGCAAGGTCGGAAACCTGTTTCATTTGCCGTCCACGTTGCCAAAGCCACATCGCGCCGCCAGCCAGAACGGCCAGCGCGATGGCACCGCACAAGATCACATCAAGGGACAGGCTGGCCAGCCATCCGCTTACTACGCCCCCGGTTCCAGCCAGTCCGGCGGCAATGAGCAGAGGCCAGACCAAAGGCACGACAAGCGGGGCACAACAGGCAGCGCAGGCCGCGACCGTTCCGGTGATGGCAAGTCTTCGCGAAACCATGAGATCCTCCGTATCTGCATCTTGAGGTGGTTTAGTTCTTCAAGTTACTTTAAGAGCAAGTTGAATTTTTGGGAGGCCATCTGATGGCATTCTCCATCGGCCAGCTCGCGAGCAGGTCAGGGTGCACGCCGCCGACAATCCGGTATTACGAAAGCATCGGTCTGCTGGCGGCACCCTTGCGCAGCGAAGCTGGAAGACGGTCTTACGGTCAGGCAGATGTCGCCAGACTGGCGTTTATCCGGCGAGCGCGTGATTTTGGTCTAGGCATACCTCAGGTCCGTGACCTGCTTGCTGCGGCAGACGCCCCCGCATCCGCCTGCGCCACAGCGCGCCCCGTGGTCGAGGACCATATCCGCGATCTGCGTGCGAGACGGGCGGAACTGAAGGCTTTGGAGGCAGACCTGACCGCAATCCTCGATAGATGTGATGAAGGGTGCAGGACGGGAACCGCCGCCGACTGCGCGATATTCGGAGAGTTTCGCCTACCGGGACGGCATGTCAAATGACGACGATCCTTGTTTACGCAGGTGCCGCTTTGGCCGAGATCGTCGGCTGTTTTGCGGTCTGGGCCTGGATGAGGCAGGGTGCGAGTGCCCTCTGGCTTGTGCCCGGTCTCCTCAGTCTGGCGGCATTCGCCTGGCTACTGACCCTGGCCCCTTCCGATTTTGCTGGCCGCGCCTACGCGGCCTATGGTGGCGTCTATATTGCAGCCTCGCTTGGCTGGCTTTGGGCCGTCGAAAAGCAGCGACCTGACATCTGGGACGTGACCGGAGCGGTTCTCTGCGTCGTAGGTGCCGCAATCATCCTCCTGGTTCCCAGAGGGACCTGATGGTCATTTCGCGTCCAGCCTGTTGGGATATGCACCCGCTGCGCTGTTGAAAGATCAATCGGACGTGTGTTGCCGGATCGTCCGAGCTGTGCCATTCAGGTCGAATGGCTGCGATTTTTAGGTCATTTCTGGCTCTGCTGTTGGTTGTGACCCTGTTTGGGGCCACGGCCTTTGAAGCATCGGCCAGCCTTGCAGCCGAAATTGCCGCAGTGTCGGATCCTTGCTGCGAAGGCGACTGCCCCGAGGATCCGGCCTGTGGTGCCGCTTGCATGATGATGATGCGGTGCGGAGTTCCGTCCCTTGCCCTGCCGCAGACTCCAGAAGTGCTGTTCAATTCTCCCGAGGCCATCGTGTCCCTGATGATGCCGGAGCGACCTCCGCCGTCCGGGTTGCCACCAGATGGCTTGAAGCGACCTCCCCGGACCTGACCCCGCCGCGTGTCTTGGCGCGCAGATGATACCGGTTGCACCCGCGCATCTTGGGCGATCGGGGCAAGGCTTCAATCAATGCAATGGGGTTACTTCCTATGAAAACGACTTACGCTGGTTTCTGCGGCGCTGTGCTTGCGCTAGCAGTGTCCTCGTCCGCTGTCTTGGCAGGCGCAGAGGATTATCGCTTCGATCTGGTTTCCACCGATCACCGCGTCGGCTCAGGCGCGATCCTCGAAGTTCGGCTGACCGACCTTCGCACCGGCAAGCCGGTCGAAGGAGCTGTCATCTACGCAACCCGCATGGACATGGCCCCAGACGGGATGGAAATGATGACTACGCCGGTAACGGCGATGCCCTCCGACGTGCCCGGAAACTACCGCTTTACCACCGATCTGACGATGGCCGGCGGTTGGAGGTTCTCGGTCGCGGCCAAGGTTCAGGGCGAACCTGAAACCATTTCGGCCGAAATCGAGCTGCAGGCCGGTCCATGAGCGGCGCGGCTAGATTGGTGACACTCGGCGTCGTGGCAGGGGCCGCCGCCTGGGGCGGGCTGGCTGCTGGAGAGCGGGGCATCACCGTCAGTAGCCTGCAGGACGCTGCCGTGATGCAGGTCTCCGTGCTGCTGGGCCGCGATGTCGCAGCGATGCCCGCACCGGAACCGACCGGAGCCGTCATCTATTGGCGCCACCCGGACGGGCTGCCGGAATGGTCGGGCACAGAAGCCGTGACAGCGGATGGCCGCGCCTTCCTGCCAGTGCGGTCCAGCGAAGACATCTCGCTGGACCCGTCCGACAAGCCTGTCGCCGCGCCCGCCCCCGAGGAAGGGGGCGAGCGCACCGTACTTTACTACCGCAACCCGATGGGTCTGCCCGACACCTCGCCGGTGCCGAAGAAGGACTCGATGGGGATGGACTACATTCCGGTCTATGAGGGTGGCGACGGTGACGAAGGGTCGGTTACTGTCTCACCCGGCAAACTGCAACGGACCGGGGTGCGGACAAGTGAGGCCGTGCTGGCACCGCTGGCCGCATCCCTGCGCGCGCCGGGGATCGTGGTGCTGGATGAGCGCAAGATCAGCGTCATTTCGCTGCGCGCCGATGCCTTCATCGAGACTGTGGCGGATGTGACCACCGGAAGCACGATTGCCGAAGGTGCGCCGCTGGTGACACTTTACTCACCAGAGATCGCATCGGCGCTTGCCCAGTTCGTGACCGACGTTCGGTCAGAAGGGAGACAGCAAGAAGGCGCGCGACAAAGGCTGGAAAATCTCGGCGTGCCGGGCGAGGTCATCGACCGGATTGCCATCGAGGGTCAGACAACCGTCAGCATCCCGATCATGGCCCCGCGTAGCGGGGTGGTTCTGGAAAGGATGGCGGTCGAAGGCATGATGTCCGAGGCCGGCGAAACCCTCTTTCGGATCGCCGATGTCTCGACCGTCTGGGTGATCGCTGAAGTGCCGGAGTCCGCTTTAACGGACATCGTCCCGGGGTCCGAGGTGCGCGTCAGTTTTCAGGGCCTTGGCGGGGAAGCGACGCCGGGTCGGATCGACACCATCTACCCTGAACTCGACCTGCTGACCCGCACGGCCAAGTTGCGGATCGAACTTCCCAATCCCGAGGGCCTGTTGCGCGCCAACATGTTCGCGGACGTGGAAATCATGCTGGACCAGACGCCGGTCGTACAGGTGCCAGAAGGCGCAGTCATCGACACCGGCGACCGGCAGGTGGTGATCCTTGATCTGGGCGAAGGCCGGTTCCGGCCCGAGCCGGTGATCGTCGGGCGCAGGGGCGGAGGCATGATCGAGATCGTCAGCGGAGTTGTGGCTGGCGACGTGGTGGTCAGCGCGGCCACGTTCCTGATTGACGCGGAAAGCAACCTCAACGCGGCCCTTGCAGCCCTGGCAGCTCCCGACTCTGCGCCGGAGGCGAAGCCATGATCGCCCAGATCATCGCCTGGTCTGCCAGAAACGTACTGCTGGTGCTGTTTGCGACCGTCTTCACCGTGGCGGCGGGCCTGTGGTCACTGCGCACTCTGCCGATCGACGCCATTCCCGACCTGTCAGACGTACAGGTGATCGTGCTGACCGAGTATCCGGGGCAAGCGCCTCAGGTGGTCGAGGATCAGGTGACCTATCCCCTGACCTCGGCAATGTTGACCGTGCCGCAGTCGCGCGTGGTGCGGGGGTTCTCGTTCTTCGGCATCTCTTTTGTCTATGTGATCTTCGAGGACGGGGTGGACCCCTACTGGGCACGCTCCCGCGTTCTGGAATACCTCAACGCCGCTGCTGCGCGTCTCCCGGATGGCGTGACACCCGCCCTCGGTCCGGACGCCACTGGCGTCGGCTGGGTCTATCAATACGCGCTGAAGGGCGAGAACCTCAGCCTGGCCGAGTTGCGGTCCTTGCAGGACTGGGTGATGCGTTTTGCCATCAGCCGCGCCGATGGAGTGTCGGAAGTCGCCAGCGTCGGCGGCTTCGTCAAGCAATACTCGGTCACCGTCGATCCGGTGCGGATGCGGGCGCTCGGCGTCACGCTCTCCGAAATCGGCGAGGCGGTCGCGGCCAGCAACATGGACACCGGCGGGCGCACGGTTGAGCTGTCGGAATTCGAGTTCATGGTGCGCGGGCGCGGCTATCTGGGCGGCATCGCCGACCTGGAAATGGTGCCGATCCGCGCCGAGAGTGGCGTGCCGGTCCTGTTGCGCGACGTGGCGCGGGTCGAGATCGTGCCGGATGAACGTCGGGGCATTGCCGAACTGGACGGCGAGGGCGAGGTGGCCAGCGGGATCGTGCTGCAAAGGGTCGGGGCCAACGCGCTGGACGTGATCGACAACGCCAAGGCCGAGATCGATGAGATCCGGCAGGGCCTGCCCGAGGGGGTGGAGATCGTCACCGTCTACGACCGGTCGAACTTGATTCTGTCCGCCATCGACACCCTGCGCACAACGCTACTGGAAGAAAGCCTTGTCGTGGCGCTGGTCACGTTCGTCTTCCTGCTGCATGTCCGGTCCTCGCTGGTGGCGATCATCATGCTGCCAGTGGGCCTGCTCATGGCCTTCACCGCCATGCGCGCGCTTGGAATCGGTGCCAACATCATGAGCCTTGGCGGCATCGCCATCGCCATCGGTGCGATGATCGACGCCGCCATCGTGATGATCGAAAACGCGCACAAGCATCTGGAACGGGCGGAGCCCGGCAAACCTCGGGTCGAAGTTTTGATCGAGGCCGCGTCCGAGGTCGGCCCGGCGCTGTTCTTCAGCCTTCTCATCATCACCGTATCTTTCTTGCCGATCTTTGCGCTGGAAGGGCAAGAGGGGCGTCTGTTCGGCCCACTGGCCGCGACCAAGACTTTCGCCATGGCAGCAGCGGCGCTCTTGTCGGTCACGCTGGTGCCTGCGCTGATGGTGATCTTCGTGCGCGGGCGGATCGTACCAGAACACAAGAACCCGGTGAACCGCGTGCTGATTGCGCTCTACCGTCCCATCATCCAGTGGGTGCTGCGCGCGCGGGTATTCACTATCGGTCTGGCACTGGTGGCGCTTGTCGCCACAATCTGGCCCTCGCGGCAGCTGGGGTCGGAGTTCATGCCAGCGCTGGACGAAGGCACGATGATGTACATGCCGACCACGCTGCCGGGTCTGTCAGTCACCAAGGCGGCGGAACTGATGCAGATGCAGGACCGCATCATCAGCACCTTTCCCGAAGTCCTGACGGTCTTCGGCAAAGCAGGCCGTGCAATGACTGCTACCGACCCCGCGCCAACAGAGATGTTCGAGACGATCATCCAGCTAAAGCCGAAAGACGAATGGCGCCCCGGCGTGACGATGGACAGCTTGCGCGCCGAGATGGACGCCGCCCTGCAATTCCCCGGCGTGTCGAACGCCTGGACCCAACCGATCCGCGCCCGCATCGACATGCTGGCGACCGGCATCCGCACCCCTGTCGGGGTCAAGGTCTTCGGCACCGATCTGACCGAAATGGAGGCCGTCGCGCGGCAGGTCGAGGCGGTGCTGCGCAACGTCCCCGGCACCACCAGCGCCTATGCCGAACGGGTGATCGGTGGCTATTACCTCGACATTTTGCCCGACCGCGAACGGCTGGCGCGCTATGGCCTGTCGATCGAGGACGTGCAGGAGGTGATCGCCATGGCGCTCGGGGCCGAGGCGATCACCCAGACCGTCGAGGGTCGTGAGCGCTATAACGTGGCACTGCGCTATCCGGCGGCGCTGCGGCAAGACCCCGATGCCATCGCGCGCGAAGTGCAGGTGGCGCTGCCCGGTGGTGGCACCGTGCCCTTGGGCGAGGTGGCAAAAGTGGAACGCACGCGGGGGGCCACGTCGATCCGCACCGAGAATGGCCAGCTGGCTGTCTATATCTTCGTCGATATCGCGGGCCGCGATCTGGGCGGCTATGTCGCCGAGGCGCAGGCGGCGGTTGCGGGCGAGGTGATCTTGCCGCCCGGCTATTCGCTGGGCTGGAGCGGGCAGTTCGAATATCTCGAACGCGCCAAGGCACGTCTCGCCATCGTCGTGCCGATCACGCTGGCGGTGATTTTCCTGCTGCTGTTCCTGAACTTCCGCAGGCTGACCGAAACCCTGATCGTGATGCTGTCGCTGCCTTTTGCGCTGGTCGGCGGGGTGTGGCTGATGTGGTGGATGGGCTTCAACACGTCCGTCGCGGTCGCTGTCGGGTTCATCGCGCTGGCCGGGGTCGCTGCAGAAACCGGGGTGATCATGCTGATCTATCTCGACCATGCGTTGGCCGAACGCCGGGCCGAGGTCGACCGCGCGGGCCGCACCTTCACCCGCGCCGATCTTGATGCGGCGATCATGGTCGGCGCGGTCGAACGGGTGCGGCCAAAAATGATGACCGTCGTCGCCATCATGGCAGGCCTGATGCCCATCCTTTGGGCGCATGGCACCGGATCTGAGGTGATGAGCCGCATCGCCGTGCCGATGATCGGCGGCATGGTGTCGTCCACCATCCTGACGCTGGTCGTGATCCCGGCGGTCTACGCGCTGATCAAGGGGCGCGGGTTAGCTATAGCAGAAATCAATGCGACCAAGCGTGGACTTGTGTTGTCGTGCGGCAAATCCGAACCCTAAAGAAAATTGAGGACCTGTGGGCAAAAGGAAGGTGCTAGGTGAGCTCGGAGTTCAGTTTCCGGGTCGTGCCATGGTCAACGTGATATCTCCCCAGCAAGAACCGCCCGTCCATGGACAGCAAGGATTGCAGCGAACTTGGGGCATCCGAACTGTCGGACGACGTCCAGGACTCGAGCATCATAGGCGGTCCGCCCAATCAGCCTGCACAGGTCAGATGCATGAAACTGTCGGTTGGAACTAGGTGCAGCCCGGATCTGATCGTGAAGCTCCTTCACCTTCGGCTCAACGGAGGGCTGGCGCGCGGGCTCAGCTGAAAGCGCCTTCGAGGCAGATGGTGGCGTGGTGCGCCACCGCCGCATGAAACCCAGCAGATATCCAGCCGGCACTGTCGCATTTCCGCGCGACCGGTTGAACGCATGGAAACGCTCCCAGATGACCTGCGTGTCGACATTCCAACATGCGAGCGAAGCCTTTGCGGCCTTGATCAGGTCCGCCCAAGGTGTCCGATAGACGTTGGATGCTTCATTAATAGCAATCCTCCCGGTAAAGATAGTTTTGTTCTTAGACTCTCTAGATAGTGATGTGTCGCTTGAGGATGACACGACATCTGGCAGCGCATCGGCATCCTCTCGCTCCCCGAACCTGAAGAGCCACGGCGCGAACTTACCGTTCGGCTTCCACCTGACCAGCGCCAAACCAGACGCGGAGAGCTCGATCAGGAGTGCCGTCAGGTGCTGCCGTGACACGCCCATCTTCTCGGCGAGATGCGCCAGCGTGAACGCGGCCGTTCCACGCTCAAGCCCGTTGTAGCCATCCTTCCAGGCGATCCCGTCAAGGATGATCGTCGCAAGCTTATGAGCCGCCGTGGAGAGCGGCGTTTCCGTAATGCGGCGCAGAATGGCGCCGGTCGTGAGTTCCATGATGTGTCGTTCCGTCTTTGGGCGACACCAGACCGTGAGGTGTGCGAAATTTCGTTCCGGCAAAGGCATTTGCCGGTTGAACGGACCCAAAGCTCGCGCTAAATTCCCACTACCACGAGGAAATCAGTGCGGCGTCGGGCCTATGGTCTGGCGTCGTTTCTGTTTCTAGGGATCTGGTCTTTCGATCGTTTTGGAGGAGGGCGGACGTTGAGGCTCAGTAATGAACCTCTTCGTGTCCGTAGCTGCCTTCATAGTCGCGCCACTCGACGAAGACCGACCTGTGCCAATAGGAGCGACAGTCCGCCGGCACCGCGAGATCTGAGGCGGTCGGCACCGCAGAAACGCTGCTCCGACGACGGCTGTACTCGCCCTGAGCGCCATAGGTACCCATGTACACGGCACCCCAGCTGTTGCAGTCGCCGTCAGAGCTGCGTCGCTGCTGGTAGGTGATCTCGAACACGCGGATCGAGCGGACGAAGTCAAACGCCGGATCGGAGATATCGACATCCGCCCGATCCTGGACAAGATAAAGCGCTAACGGCGTTTCCGGGATCGAGACGAGTGGCGCAGTCTCTTCGCGAACAGCGATGTCGAACAGGCGCTCAATCGGTTTCGCCTCGCTGCGGAAGCTTGCGCGCATTGGGCAGTTCCAGATCTGCAGCGGCGGCTCGACAGGCCAGGGCGTGATCCGGGCGATGAAGACGGCATGGGCATGAGCGCATTCCGCCGAGGCTGGCCAGCCGCCTGCGAGACAGAGAAGGATCGCGCAATCGACAGGGTAGGCTTCCGCCGGAGCTGCTAGAGAAAGTGACACGGCGGTCGCTGCGAGGGCAGCCGCAGATCGTAGACTTTTCATGGGAGTTTCCTTGTGAACATGCCGGGAGGGGATGGGCAGGAGACCTGATCTGGCGCGATCAACCGTCAGGGTCCTGGCCAAGAGCCTGGTAGTCGCGGATCGCGCGGTTGATCTCTTCGGACACCTCAGTTCGCGCGGCATCGAGACACCGCAGATAGGCCTGAGCCTCATCGAAATAGGCCGTGAACTCCTGCCCGATCTCCGTGCGGTACTCGGCACGTGTGGCAGCATCGACCACCGGTGCGGGCGGGACTGGCGGCAGGCAGTCCAACGCCGTCGCGGCCTGAGCGAGCCCGCAGACAGGCATCGTGAGCAGAGCGGCGAAGACGAAGCGGGCGTGTCTCGGAAGTCGTGGCGGCATGTGAGGACCAGCGGTTTCAAAACATGTGCATGAATTGCAAAACACCGCTATTGACGCAACAGGATTCTACCGCTAGGTGAGCGCCATGTTGTGCGACGACATGTTTCTCATCAGCGCAACATGCACTATGTTCTGCCGCAAGCGTGTCGCTTCGGAAGGTGCCAACCCATGAGGAACTTGACCCCGGTGATCTTGCAGGCCGGACTTAAGGAGGCCCTGACCGAAGGCGGCATCGTCGAAGCCCTCTGTGTCGAGGACGCAAAGAAGGTTCTCAATGTCTGGCAAGGCACGTGGCGCATCCAATTGCGCTTTGGCGACCAGACAGCCCTTCTTGTGATCTCGCGCGGGCTCGAACCCCGAGAGTTCAAGACTGTCACCGGTCTGATCTCCTTCGCGGTCGAGCTGGGTCTGACCACGGTCCCCGTTCCTTTGAAGAAGGGCGAGAAGGCGACCTGGACCCATGACGCGGAGGCGGACCCTATCTCGTGATCTGACCCTCTGCGGCGGGCTAGCGCTTTGGCTTGTTGCCGGACAAGGTGCAGTCGCCGAAGTCATCGACCTCGGGGCAGGGGCAGAGGACCTGCGGGTTCGGGCCAGCGTTCTCGATTTTGGCAAAGAACTTCCCAAGCGCGGCGATCTGAACGGCGACGAGCTCGCAGATGGTGTTGCGACCGATGCCGCTGAGAACAGTCTCGTTGTTCTTGCGTCCTATGGCACGACCCAGGCGGGCAGCGGTCCGCGTGGCACGGCCGAGATCGAGGACCTCGTTCTCGACGTGGGCGACGACTACCTTCGCCATCCGGCCCTGAAAGCGGCCGGGCTCTCGGGGACGGAATGGCTCGCGCTCTTCCGGGCCAACATTGCCGTGGAATCCGCCTTCAATCCGGATGCGCGTTCATCGGTCGGTGCAATCGGACTTGGGCAGTTGATGCCAGGAACCGCCGATCTCCTCGGTGTCGATCCCTACGATCCGGAAGACAACCTGCACGGGTCAGCCCGCTATCTCCTCGCCCAGCTCGAGGACTTCGGCACCGCCGATCTTGCGCTTGCCGCCTACAACGCGGGGCCCGAAGCGGTCCGCGACTATGGCGGCATTCCCCCTTATGCCGAAACCGAGGGCCATGTGGCCAAGGTTCTGCGGCTGACCAACGCAACCCTCAGTTCGGAGTAACTCCCTCACATGTTTAGGACCTTTTTTGGCGCGCGATTGCCGCGCCTGGCTTTGCATACCCTTTTGCTGGCGCTGCCTTTCGCGGCAATCCTCGCGGAGCCCGCTCTCGCGCAGAACCTCGACCCGCTGGAAAACATGCTTCAGACCGTAGTTGATGCTCTGACCGGCCCGATCGGACGGCTGATCGCCATCCTCGCCGTCGTGGCTGCGGGCTACATGATGTTCACCGGCCGCCTGAACTGGCCCCTCTTCCTGGCCATCTTCTTCGGCGTGGTCCTTGTCTTCTCGGCCGCGACTATCATCGACGGCTTTGCGGCCCCCTGAGGCGGGATAGGCGACATGCCAGGTGGCCTCGCACACCCGGCATGGCCGATCCCCCGGATGTTCCCCATGCATGACGCGCCCCTGTTTCTCGGCCTTACCAGGCCGCCGAAGATCTTCGGCCTGCCCATCGGCTATTTCGTGAGCCTGATGCTGGGCTCGGTCATTCCCTTCGTGGGCGCCAACGACTGGCGGTTCCTGCTGATCGGGGTCGTCGGCTATCCGGTCCTGTGGTTCGTGGCAGACCGCAACCCAAACCTCTTCGAGACGGTCGCGGTGGTCTTTTCCCGGACACCGCGCACGCGCGGCAAGTCGCGCTTTGGCGGAGATCGCCATGTCAGCTGACCTGAAGTCCCTCTTCCCGGCCACCCCGGCGCTTCGATCTGTATTGCGGCCTGAGGATCTCGCAGCCGAGACACTTGCCCGACACTTGCCCTGGCTCTCCGCGCCTGCGGACAACCTGATCCTGACCCGTCAGGGTGATCTGATCGCCTCGGCGGTGGTCGAGGGACAGGACAGTTTCACGACGGAAGAGGGGGACCTCTCGCTCGCGACCACTTCGCTTGCGCGGCTGATCGGCCAGTTGGGCGAAGGCTTCGGGTTCCATGTCTCCAAGCTGACCCTGCCGGACGCACCCCAGCTGAAGCCCTTCGATGGTGAGGGCACTGGGGCCGAATTCGCGGCCATGGTCGATACCCGCTGGCAAGGGCATCTTCGCGCACGCACGCTGAAGCGGCGGGTGCTGGTGGTGTCCCTCATCCTGCGCCCCACGGCGCTGAAACGTGCCCCTCTGATCGGTGCACTCTTCAAGGCAGCCTTCACAGGCGACTTAGGCCAGAGGATTGAGCGGCTGAATGAAGCGATGGGGCTTTTGGCCGGGGCCTGCCTGGGTCTGGGCTTCCGGCGCCTGAGCATCTCTTCCGGGGAATGGCTCGGTCTCCTGGGTGTCTTTTTTGGGCAGCCGATGGCCAAGGTGCTGCCGATGCGCGGCCAGTTTCTCAGCGAGGCAATCGCGTCATCGCAGATGACCTTTGCCGGAAAGCGGGTGGAAATCGAAACTGGCGCCGGGCAGCGCTTCGGGACGATCTTCGGCGTGAAATCCTATCCGGCCCGAACCTGGGCACGGATGCTCGATGCGCTGGAACTGCCCTACAACATCGTCATCACCAACAGCTTCACGCCCGCTCGCAACAACGAAATCGAAGAGCGCATCAAGCGCACGGCACGTCAGATGCGCGCCTCTGAGGACGCCGCCGAAACCCTGCGTCAGGAGCTTTATGAGGCCGCGGACAACGTCGCCTCGGGCAGACAGGTCTTCGGCAAGCACCACCTGACCGTCATGGTCACGGCCGAGACCCCGGAACAGCTGGAGGAAGCCGCGTCCGAAGTCTGGCGGGCCGGACAGGATTGCGGGGCGACTCTGGTGCGCGAGAGCTTCGCCGCCCGCGCGGCCTGGTTCGCTCAGGCCCCGGGCAACTGGGCCTACCGTCCACGGACCGCGCTTCTGTCGGCCCAGAACTTCACGCATCTCGCGGCGCTGCATCGGGTGACCGAAGGCCGCCCGAAAGTCCAGTCGCCCTGGGGCGAGACGATCACGGCGCTTCCAACGGTTACCTCGAGCCTCTACCGCTTCAATTTCCACGACAAGGGCGAGCGGGGAGCCGAGCCTAGCGCCGGCCACACGCTGGTGTTGGGCCGCACGGGGTCCGGCAAGACCCTCGGCACGGCCTTTCTTATGGCGCAGGCGCGGCGGGTGCATGCCCGCATCCTCGTCATCGACAAGGACCGGGGCCTCGAGATGGCCGTGCGCGCTCTGGGTGGCAGCTATTCCGCGATCCGGATCGGCGAGGCGACAGGCCTCAATCCATTCCAGACCGAAGTCGACGAGCGCGGCGCGGCCTGGCTCACCGATTGGCTTGGTGACATCCTTGCAGGGTCGCGCCCTTTCGAGACAACCCAAACCGTCAGCCTCAACGCCGCAGTGCGTCAGATCGTGTCAGCCGATCCGCGGCTGCGGACCTTCGATGGCCTCGCAACTCTCGTCGCCTCGACCGACGACGAGGGCGATCTGGTGGGCCGGGTCCGGGAATGGGGGCAAGGGGGGCGGCATGGCTGGCTCTTTGGGCCCGGCGCCACATCCCAGATCAGCCTTTCCGAAGATGTGGTCGGCATTGACATGTCCGAGATCCTTGATCTCGGGACCGAACGCTCGGCGCTGCTAGCCTATCTCTTCCGTCGCATCGAGCGGGTGATCGAGGATCGCCGTCCGACCCTCATCGTCATCGATGAGGCCTGGAAGATGCTCGACGATCCGATCTTCGAGAAGCGCCTGCATGACTGGCTCGTCACCATGCGGAAGAAGAATGCCGTGGTGATGATGCTGACCCAGACGCCGACCCATCTGACCCGGGTCAAGGTCGGTCAGATCATCGCGGAAAGCGTGGTGACCCAGCTTCTCTACCCGAACCCGCGCGCCAACCCCGAGGATTACCGGATCCTGCGGCTGAACGAGAAGGAGGCAGAGTTTCTCTGCACGCCGACGGGTGGCTTGCGCCTCGCCCTCCTGCGCTCAGCCGGGGACTCGGTCTTCGTCAACATGGGTCTTGCGGCTCTTGGGCCCGCGCTGGCCGTTCTTGGCGGCGGCCGATCCGGCGAGGACCGCGCGCCCTACGGCTGGCGCGACACCCCAGACTTCTGGAAGGACATGATGTGATCCGACGCAACCGCCTGACCCCCGCTTCCCTTCTCGGGCTCACCCTCCTCTCCGCCTGCGCGGGTGTAGAGACGGGCGCGGTCTCCCCCTGCCACGGCCAGTTCCGGGCCGAAGGCAAGTATTTCGCGGCGCGGGAACAAACCGACGGCAGCACCGTCGTCGTCTCGACAATGAACGCCCCCGACGCGCGTTGCGGGAACTGAGCCACCGCATGCGCCGCGCTCCCATTCTTCTCGGGCTACTCCTCGGCAGCTCTTTGCCCATGGGCCTCCTGGCCCAAGGCGTGCCGATCATCGACGGCTCGCGGCTGTCGAACTTCATCTCGCGCCTCGTTGAACAGGCCGAGGATGCCGTGAAGCAGGGGGAGAAACTCACCACCCGCACCGAACTCAGCGAGATCGAAGACGATCAGCTGGCCGCCTATGAGCGTTTCCTCGCGGATACGACCGGTGTGACTGACCTCAGCAGCTTCGAGATGGGGGCGGGAACCTTTCCCTCTGCCGAGGAAGTTTATCCCCTTGGGGAGACGAGTCCGGAAAGCCAGCGACTTTTCGGTGAAGGCGAGACAGTCGAGGCGATGATCATCGCGACGGCCGCACGGTACGAGACGCACCCCGGCGTCGTGAAGGTCGGTCTCACGCCCACGACCTGGCGCATTCTCTTCCAGTCGCTGGTGAAGCAGGAGAGCGGGTTTTCCAACGCGGCGATCAGCCCGGTCGGGGCCATGGGTTTCTGCCAATTGATGCCCGGCACCGCCGCCGATCTCGGTGTCGATCCGAGCGATCCGCTGCAGAACCTCGATGGTGGCGCACGCTATCTCGCGACCCAGCTCAACAGCTTCGGCCGGATCGACTTCGCGCTCGCTGCCTACAATGCGGGGCCGGGCAACGTCCAGAAATACGGCGGCATCCCACCTTTCGAGGAAACCCGGAACTACGTCCGCCGGATCTCTGGCTATTACGATGCCTATCTCTCGGTGATCACCGGCGCGGACGTGACGGGCACGCTGGCCGGGGTGGAGGGCGCCAGTGCCGAATGGGGCAACATGTCCTCGGCCTTCATCGGCTATTCCGGCCAGCAGTCGGGGCAGATCGAGGCGGCGATGGCCCGGATCAAGGGGTTCCTGGAAGAGGCCAAGCCCCAGACCCCGAAACAGGCGGTCGACCAGAACACCTATATGCTCGCCGAGCGCGCCCGCCTCATGGCCCTGACGCTTCGGCTGCGCGCGGGCGCCGTCAAAGTTGAGGCGGCCCGAGGGCTCTCGGATGCCGCGCAAGCCCTGCAATACACGACATTCTGGGAGTATTCGGATGCACCGTAACCTCACGGCCGCGACAGCGGCGCTGTGCTTTTCTCTTATCGGGTCAGCAGCCTTCGCCCAAGGCGTGCCCGTCATCGACGGCACCAACCTCGCCAAGAACATCGAGCAGCTGCAGGCAGCCCTCCGCGATGCAGAAAACCAGATCGCGCAGATTGAAGAATTGAAGAAGCAGGTTGAGACCGGCCTCGAGCAGTTGACCAACCTCGAAGGCATCCTGGGGTCGATCTCTGGCCTGAATGAGATCGCAAGCCTCTACAATTCGGTGGAGGACCTGCGCTCGCGGGCGGCCAAGATCACAGACCTTTCCGGTTTTCAGGACGCACTGACCATCGGGGACTTCGATGGGCTCCTGGACAGCCTTCTCGATGGCGATGTGACCATGGGCGACAAGATGGCCGCCGAATACATGCGCGACACGCTGGAAGGGGCCGGGCTGACTCCGGAAACCCTGGCCGGGCTGTCGTCATCGGAGAACCCGCAGGACAAGCTGATCGCGACGACCGCTGCCACGAGTGCCACGGCCATGGGCGTGGCGCAGCTTTCCTACGAGGAAGCCGCCCAAAGCCTCGCGCGGATCGACGGTTTGGTGGCTGAAATCGCCAATCAGGAGGGCCTGAAGGAAAGCATCGACCTCAACACCCGGATGGCGGCCGAGACCAACTACATGCTCGGCCAGATGTGGCGGTTGAACGCAGCTGCGGGGCTGGCCGCCGGGCAGACGGGTGTGAACTGGGCCGCAGAGCAGGCCAAGGAAAAGAGCTTCTTCGACTATTCGGGGGCCGAATGATGCGGCGGGCTTCTCACCACGTCGCGGCGGTTGTTGTCATGGTCTGCTTTACCAGCTTCGCTGCTGCGCAAGACATCGCCACTTTCAGTGACGTTCAGCTGATCGAAGAAACCCGGGAAGCGGTAGGCGCGCAGGATGCGGAGACCGCTCTGGAGCTCCTGAGCGAAATGCAGAGGCGCGGTACCGGCATCTTTGCTGCCGCTGACCGGCCTTCCTGCGAAGAGGTGATCGACCTGCCCGAGGGGATCACCGATTGGAAGTTCCGCGCAGTGGCTCGGCAGGCCTATTTTCGCGTAGCGATGTCGCGGCGGCTTGAAGAAGGCTCCTGCGCTTGCCTCTTCAACGGCTTCAGCTTCGACGCCTTCGTAACGGCCGCCTTGGGCAAGTCGACGGCAGAACTGACCGATGCAGACCGTCCGGCGCTGGAACGTATCCGCGATGAAGATCGGCGTGTAACCGAGGCGCGGTTTCGCGAGCTTGAGCAAAGCTGCCGGGCCAAGTGATCCATGGCCATCATCGCCGACATTCTGACCCAGGTCGATGCCGCCGCAACAGCGGTTGGCGCTACGGCATTTGATGCTGTGGCAGCCGAGATTGTGCCGGTCTTCCGGGTCGGGTCGGTCCTGGTGGTGGCTCTGATCGGGATCAACCTGATGGCACAAGCCGTGCCGATGACGCTGCGCAACGGGCTCGGCCTCATGGTTCGGATCACGGTTGCTTCGGCGTTCTTGTCGTCCTGGACCAACTTCAATTCGGTTTATGGCGTTCTGACCAGCGCCCCGAGTGAAATCGGAGCTGTCGTGATGAACGCCTTCGGGGATGGGTCGGGTAATCTCTACGAGGGTCTGGATGCCCTCTATCTGCAAGCCCTCGATGTGGGTCAGGCGATCAGCCAGAACGGCAGCTACATCACCGGCGCCCTCGCGGGCCTCCTGATGTTTCTTGTGGCAGCCCTCATGGCGACCGTGTCGATCATCGTGATCTCGGCCGCGAAGATCATGATCGGAGTCCTTGTCATCTTCGCACCCGTGGCCATTGCCTGCACGCTCTTCAAGGTCACTGCCCCGCTCTTTGACCGATGGGTGAACCTCGCCCTCGGCTTCGCACTCTACCCGATGCTGACGTCCGGAATGGCGGCCTTCACGATCTACATCGCGGAGGGCCTCACCCCGGCCTCTCTGGCCTCAGTCGAGACCATCGGCGATGTCCTGAGCTTCGTCGTCGTCATGATGCTCGGAACCGGCCTCATGGCCATGGTGCCCACGATCGCACAGTCCCTCGCGTCGACCGCGACCGGTCTCGGCAGCGTCGCGGCCTCGACCTTCCGCACCGCCGACAGCGTCATGGGTTACGGCCGCACCGGCATCGCGTCCGGGATCGGCGCGGGCCGGGGAGCGGCTGGATTGGATGCCGGTGGCCGCCGTCCATCGGACGCACGCCTGAACGGCAATACCGCCGGACAGATCGGGCGGTCCGCTGTTCAGACCGCGATGCGGCTTGCCGGCCGGACACCCGGCAAAAGCTGATGCCCCAGAATTCGAGAAGTGGAGAACCGCCCATGGAGGCGCATGGATTTGATGTCGATCTCGTTCTGGAGCCCCGCCTCTCGGCCCGGCGCGCCTGGATCGTCGCGAGTGCCGCAGGCGCGCTGAGCCTGATCCTTGCGACCGCCTTGGTACTCGTTCTGCCCTTGCGGGAAACCCAAGTCTTTACCGTCCTTGTGGATCGTCAGACCGGCGACGCCGAAAACATCCTGCAAGTCGCCCCGACCGGGATCGAGGATCAGGAAGCGCTGAAGCAAAGCCTCCTTGTGGCTTACGTCTCCGATCGCGAGGGCTATTTCCTCGCAGGCATTCAGGCCCGCCTTGAGAGCGTCCAGCGCCGCTCGACAGGGGGTGCCGAAGAAAGCCTGCGGCTTCTCTGGTCAAAGGGCGGTGCCAACACGGCATATCCGCCTGATGTCTACGGCCCCGGTGCGGAAGTCACGGTGACCGTGCGCCGGATCACCTTCCTTTCGCCAAACGTCGCCCAGATCCGCTTCCTGAAAACCCTGCGCAAGACGAAGCAGGAGCCGGTGACCCAGCCCTTCGTCGCGACGGTCGAGTTCGCCTTCGAGCCGAAGACCGAACGCTCCCTTGCCCATGTCTGGGAAAACCCGCTCGGCTTCAACGTCTCGGCCTACCGCGTCGATGCCGAAACCCTGGAGACCAATCCATGACCCGTTCTATTCTCCTCCCGGGACTTGCCCTTGCCTGCGCACTCGGCTGCGCGAGCGTCGCCTTCGCCGAAGTTGCGCCTGCGTCGATGGGCGCCGATGCCCGCGTCCGGTCGGTCCTTTACAACCCCGTAGATGTCATCCGGCTCGACACGCATTTGCGTGTGAACACCGCCATCGAACTAGGCGCGGGCGAGCGGATCGACTCGGTCCTTCTTGGCGACAGCGAAGCTTTCGAGGTCGAGGTGCTCTCGAACCGGACCACGGTGTCCGTGAAACCCCTGATCGCCGGGGCCGAGACCAACATGACGATCTATACCGGGCGGCGCACGATCTCGCTGTCGATCAGCGAGGGCCGGTCCCGCAACCCAACCTACCGGCTGGTCCTGCGCTATCCCGAGACCGGCACGAGCCGCACAGCCCGAAGCACAGTGGCCGCAGGGTCCCGCGACATCGGCTACGCCTGGTCAGGCGACGAGTCCCTGAAACCCGTCCATATCTGGAACGATGGGCAAGCGACCTACTTCGCCTTCGCCCCGGGCCTTCGTCCCTCGATCTTCGGCGTCGATGCGACGGGCCGCGAGGTGACGCTGAACTCCGGCACGCGGGGCAGCATCGTCCGCGTCTCGGGGCTGCGCGCGGCCTATTCGATCCGGATCGGCGGCCAGGTTCTGTGCATCGAGCGGGTGGATGGCGGCGTGACCACCGACCCAAGCCTCCTCGCCAAGCTTCAGGGATGGGAGTTCTGACATGGCTGATCCCGATATGACCGATCCGCAGAAGGGCACTGAGCCGGACTACAAGGTCGAGCGGCCCAAGCCGAAAATGACCCGGCAGCAAAAGCTTGGCATGGGCGCACTGCTGGCAGGGGCGAGCCTTGCAGCGCTCTGGACGGTCTGGCCCTCCAGCCGCGCCATCCCCGAAGTGGAGACCTCCGCCGTCGAGGAATTCCAGGATCAGGCAGGCGGCTCGCCCTTCGGCGCGATTGAGCCTGGCCCAGAAGCGAAACCCGCAAGCGATGGGTTCTCCGACATCGAGGGCGAACTGGCCTCACAGCGTGAAGACCTCGAAGCGCGGAACGCCACGCTCCAGTCCGAGGTCGAACGCCTGCAGCGCGAGTTGGGTGATCTCGCCGACAGGGCCGATGCCGAGAAGGACCAGACCGCCAAGGAACTGGCGCTTGCCCTCGACGAAGCACAGTCGCAGAATCTGGCTCTCATGGAGGACATGCGGCGGCAGTTCAATCAGGAGATCGCTGTCCTGAAAGCAAGCGCGGACACCACAGGGGCAGCAGAAGCCGCCCGGGAGGCCGAACTGGCCGCCAAACGTGCCGAGCGCGAGGCGCAACTTGCGGCCCGCGTGGCCTCGCCTTCGGTCGTCTTTGACGATGGTCAGAAGGGTGGGGCAGGGGATGCCGGTATGGGGATGCCCGAGGCCCCTGCCGAGGGCCGAGATGCGACAGGTCGGGATTTTGTGCAGACGGGACGGGAAGCCACCGCCACCGAAGTGAGCCAGGTGATCGCCAATCCGTCGAACACCGTCCTTCAGGGCACGATGATTGATGCGACCCTCGAAAATGCGGTGGACTCGAGCCTGCCTGGCCAGATCACCGCAATCGTGACCCGGCCTGTCTGGTCCTTCGATCAGGCGCAAGTCTTGATCCCGGCAGGCTCGCGCCTCTTCGGAGACTACTCCTCAGACGTGGCCATCGGTCAGGGCCGCATCCTTGTCGCCTGGACGCGGCTCGTCACCCCGGACGGGCAGTCCGTGCAGATGGAAGCCTTTGGCGGCGATGCCCAAGGTCGTTCCGGCATCACCGGCAAGGTGAACACCCGCTTCGGCGCGCGGTTCGGGTCGGCTGCGCTCATCTCCTTGCTCGGGGCGGCCCCCGCTGTCGCCGCCGCGAAATACACCGACGAAATCAGCTCTGATACTGCCGAGAGCATGGGCGAGGATCTGAGCGCGGCCATGGGTTCTGCGGTCGAGGCCTACACGAGCCTGCCGCCGATCATCACCGTCTCCCCCGGGGCTGCGATCACGGTCATGGTCGACCGCGATCTGGAAATCTGGTGATGCATGATCGGCCGAGTTTCCTCGGGTCCTACCTGACGCCAATTGCGCCGCTGTTTTTGCGGGACGATCTGGTCGAGGTGGCGATCAACCCGGACGGAAAGGTCTGGATCGAACGGAGAGGCGCAACCCACATGGAGCGGGTCGCGCATCTCTCGATCGATCGAGTCCTGTCGACCAACCTCGGCCAGGCCATCGCTTCCGCCGTCGGAGTGCAATTCTCCGACAAGAAGCCCACCGTCTCGGGAAAGATCGTCTGGGGCGATATGGCGATCCGGGCGCAGGTCGTGGCACCGCCGATCGTAGAGGGGGGAATGGCCATCACCTTCCGACCGTTCAAGGTTGCGGCCGATCAGCTGATCGAGCCACGGCTCTTGCATGGGGGTCTCGTCGATCTCGACGCAAAGCGAAGGGAAAGGGCAGGGGAGGCGATGAAACTGGCCGTGGCAGGGCAGGTCGTCGAGGCCATGCGGCTCTGCGTCGAGGAGCGGATGAACATCTTGATCTCTGGGGGAACTTCGACCGGCAAGACGACCTTTGCAAGGTCATTGTTGTCCATGGTGGACCCGGGCGAGCGGATCCTGACCATCGAGGATGCCTACGAGCTGTTTCCCCGTCAGGAGAACGCCGTGGCACTCAAGGCGGATCGTAGTGCCCAAGGCGAACGGACGCCTGCGCGGCTACTGGAAGCCTCGCTCCGGATGCGGCCGGACCGGATCATCCTTGGCGAGCTGCGGGGTGAGGAAAGTCGCACTTTCCTTGAAGCGATCAACACCGGCCACGGCGGGTCGTTCACGACCATCCATGCTGACACAGCGAGAAAAGCCATCGACCGGTTGGCGATCATGGTCATGGCTGCCGGGCTGGGCATGGGGTTCGAGGAGGTCAAGCGGTACTGCGAGGGGAGCGTGGACCTGGTGGTCCAGCTGTCGCGGCAGGGCGGGCGGCGCGGGGTAGCGGAAATACTGTGTCTGTGAAGGTCGTGCAGAGCCGTTCTTTGCGCTCTTCCCGCGAGATTCCAGCGCAGTTTACCAAATGTCGCTACCCCAACTTCGCCAAGATAGCGGCGGTAGTGTCTTCCCGCTCCTTTTGAGCCTCCATCGCCATCTTTCGCCAAATCTCCCGGACAAGACCGTCCAGGTCCTCCCGCACCTCGGCTCGCCCAATCTTTTCGATCGCCTTGCGACCGGCAGCCACCATTCGATCGGTCGGCTCAAACGCCGCATCCGTCTTCCTTGCCATTCTCTGTCCTCTCGCTCTTGTTGAGATTTCACCTGCCAGCAGCTCAGCTGGTCGGGAGTCTGCCATCATTCAGCCGCTCGGCATGACCAGCCCTTTTCGCTGTGCGACCCTACGTCGGCCCGTCGCCGCTTCCGTGAGTTGCCGGAAGGCAGCGGTCGCCTGGGGAAGCTGTTCTGCAGTCGCTGCGACCGTCGCGCCTGCCTTAGCCAATCCGGATAGCAGTGCTGCCTTGTCGACGCTTGCTTTTGGTCCGCGCGCCAACACCGTCTTCAGATCGTGGAGGCTCCGCGCCTGATCAATCGGCCCGAAGTGTCGATCCTCGTAGTATCGGATGTGCCGCGCCCGGATCGGATACTGCCCCTCGGGCAGGACCAGCACCTCATCCAGAGGAAACCGCAGCACCTCGTTTGCCGAAATCAACGGCCGCTCCTCGGAACGCCTGCTGACGTTCGCGCTATCTTCGAGCGCCCGAACCCGCGACTGGCTTTCGGTCACGGCGGTGATGGTGGATCGGCCCAAGGCATTCGAGAGGACCTCGGCGGTACGGTCATCCTGCGGCGTCATGTATATCTGCACACCGGCCCCGCCCTGCAGGGACCTCCGCCCAGTTTCGCCATAGATGTCATCGAGGCCGGGAATGGTTTGGGATATGATGAAGAACCGGCCGCCGAAGCTGCGGATGGTCTTGATGGAAGAGAGGACAAGCGGCTGACGGCCAAGCTGGTCGAACTCGTCCATCAGGAACATGACAGCATGGGGTTCATCATGCCCCGGCTCCCTGCGCTGCAGCGAGGCGATGGCATCCGCGAAGAGAAGACGGACCAAGGGGGCCAGGGTTTTCAGGTGCTCGGGCTGGACGACGATGTAGAGGCTTTGGGGATCGCGGCGGAAGGTCGAGAAGTCGAAGTCACTGGCGGAAGTCACCCGGTCGACCGCGGGGTCGTTCCAAAGCTCGAGCCCTGATCCCTGGATGACAGACACATAGGCCCCAAGGGTTTTCTCCGGGACGTCGGCCATCTCCAGGAAGGTGCGGGAGACGATCGGAATATTCGTGGTCTCGGCAATGGCCGTGTAGCTCTTCTTCTTGTCACCACCCCCGGCCATGATTTCACCGGCAAAGCCCAAGGTCGGGCGGCGCTGTTCGATGGCGTAGAGGCACGAGGCGATGAAGAGCCGCTTGCCGGCATTGAAGAAGCTCTGGGCGCTTTCGCCTTCCGGGATGAGGAAGAGATCGGCCATCGAGTTCAGCGCGGTATACTGACGCTCGGCAGAGGGTAGGGCGGCGATCCGGGCGAGTGGGTTGAACCGGTGCGAACCTCGGTCTTCATCGAAGGGCGAGAAGTACCAAATGCCGTTCTTCAGTCCATGTTTGCGGTGGATCGAGGTCTTGGCGAAGTTCTCGCCCTTCACGTCGAGGATGATCGCCGATCCCGAGAAGTGCAGGAGGTTCGGGATGACAAAGCCGACGCCTTTCCCGCGGCCCGTAGGTGCAATCATCATCGCATGCGGGAAACGGTCGGGCGGCGCCATCACAAAGGGCGCGTTGGACTTCGGAAGGCCGAGCTTGCCGAAGATGAAGCCGTTCTGATCGAGAGTTCCGACCATGTGGTTGCGCTTCAACTCGCGGCGCGACTGGAAATGCGCGTCGTCATATTGGTTGAGCCGCCCGCGATGCACTCCGGCAAGTCCGACAAGCGTCAAGGCGACGGTCACGGCACCCGTGATGATCAGCGCGCCCTGCAGGACCGAAGGCCGCGCGGCGAGGTCGTCCCAGGCGTAGCGAAGGAACCAGGGTCCCATCGGACTAAGCGTATCGAGGCTCTCCCGGAAGGCGGTGATCACGTAGATCGTCGCCAGCATGCCGCCGATGTAGAGACCGGTCAGTAGGCCAAGAAGCAGCGCCAGCGGATACCGCCAGGCGGTGTCGAGGTTCGAAAGCATGGGTCTGTCCTCAGAGTTCGTGGCCGCTGTCGCGCTGGATGGAGTGCTCTGCGGCGCGATCGCGCTGCCCCAGTTCGGCGGCGCGATGCTGCGCCCGTGCCAGATCTGCCCAAGGTCCGACCTCACCCGATTGACTGAGGTCACCTTCGTTCTTCAGTTCATGCGCGACGGCGGCCCGAAGTGCTGGATCTCGGACCTGCTCGTTGAGTGGGGCCAAATCGCCGGACCGAACACGGTCGAGATCTTCGGGTTTCAGGGTATCGTGCAGGCGGTCGACGATGGCTTCCAGCGCGGGCACCTCAGAGAGCTTCATATGGCGATCAGCGCTCAACAGCTGGTCGCGCGCGATGGCCTCGGTCAGTTCCGGCGCAAGGTTGAAAGCCGCGACTTCTGCGCGAACCTCCTCACCGAGTGCACGCTCCGTTTCCATCCAGAACACTTTTTGCATTGTGTTCGGCTGCTCAGTGATCCAGCTCGCCCGCTGGCCCTCACTGCGCTCGGCCAAACTGAAGCGGGCAACCATTTCTTCTACGGACGTGCCGGCTATGCGAAGCTCATCTTCCCGGATCGAGAACAGCGCCGTGAGCCGTTCGCCGATCTCGTCGCGAACATGGGCAAGGGTCGCGCGTAGACCTTCATCGAGAGAAACACCCTCGGTCTGGCCCTGCTCCAGTCGCGCAAGCGAGGCAAGTGTCGGGTTGTGGTAGGGATCGGTGTTTGGGTCTGCGACCTGGGCATGCTCTGCCAGGAGGACGCTTTCTGGTGCGAGTTTCAGGGAGGCGCGCGCCTGCTCGGCAAAACTCCGTTCAAGGTCAACCCGGTCAGCTGAGGGCTCCATGGCACGAATTGCCTCCCAGGCCTCGGTGGCGGAAGCGATCATCTCGCTGCGCGCAGCTTCAATCCGTGCAGCGGGGTCGCCTTCGGCATGAAGCGAGTGATCGGGCATAAGAGGAACTCCTTGTCTGAGTGCAGCGGCAGACGCGCCAAGCGCCCGGGCCAGCCGGGAAAAGTAGGAAGAAGCGCTCGCCTCGGTGCCGGTTTCAGCGGCGAGACCGGCGAGCTCGCCGAGGGTTTCATATTCGCGGGCAAAGCCCTGTAGCGCTGCAAGCCGTCGGCTCCGCTCCCCGTCGGACAGAGGCGGCGGCGGAGGGGGTGTGGCCTTCCCACCCTCTCGCGAGGCACGCAACTCGGATTGGCGCGGTGGGTTCTCGATGATGCCACGCGACAGGCGCGATGAGGCGAGGATGTTCAGCCCATGCGATTGGCTGATCTCGGCGTGAAGCTCGCGCATTACATCGAAGTTCAGTGCGGCGTGGCGACAGATCGACAGGAAGCGACCTTCCTCGATGCCATGCTTGTCGACCACGAAATGCGCATGCAGATGGTCAGTGTCCTTGTGAAGCGCCGCGACATAGCGCCAGACATCCCCATACTCACCGGACCCGAACACTGCCTGCCCCCATTCCCGGGCGATGACCTCGGCGCGCTCGGCGTCCACCCCGCGCGGGAAACCAAGGACGATGTGATCGGCATGTCCCCGGCGCGGTGCACCTGTCCAGGTTGAAGACCAGATATCCGCCGTCCGGCCCGTTCGCGATGGATCGAAGTCACGCTCATAACCCGCCAGATTGCACCAGGTGCTCTGCACCCCGTCTTCCCGGGCCACATAGTCGAGAAGGCGCTTCAGCTCCTGCGGCGTTCGGGCACTGCCACCCGCAATTCGTTTGACGACCGACTGCCAACCACGCGGCCCGCCAGCGTTTCGCAGGAGTGCCCGGGTCTGGCGTTCCTTGCGCGTGCCGAGCCGAGACGACGCGCCGCCTTCTCCGCCGCGCCCACGACGCCGATCGTCGAGAACATGACCGAGAACCAGATCCTCGACGGAAGGCGACCGGGTCATTTCGGCGCCTCGGCAGAAGTATCAGCGGCAAGAGCGAAAGGAGAGGTTGGATCACCAAGTCCCTGCTTGGCCCTCAGCGCCGAGAGGAGGTGGACAACTTCTTCGACAAGGTCGTCGACCCGCGCTCCGACCTTGCGCACCAGAGCGGCATCGCGGGCGTTCCAGGTCAGGCGTCCGACTGCCCCCAGACGGGCGATCTGGTTGAGGTTGTTGCCGACGGCTGACAACTCGCGCCGGGCTGCAGCGATGGCATCAAGCTCGTCTGCCTGGATGGCCAGACGATCGCTTGCCTGTCTGACCAGATGCCGGATTGCCTCGGAAACCGTCAGACCGCTTGCCTCGGCAACCGCCTGAAAGACTGCATGCTCGTCTTCCGTGATGCGGATGTTCAGCTTGACCGAAAGCCGCCGCACCTCCTTCCGATCAAGGCTGCCCTTGATCCGAGACAGCGCCTGGCGGGAACGGCCCATCGACCTCGCCACGGCCGCGACGCTCTCGCCAGCGAGGAGCCGCGCCTTGACGGCGGCAGTCTCGGCAGAGGTCAGGCGTGAGCGTTGCATTGCATCATTACATGTGTTTTGAAGTCGTTGCGCATCATGTACCACACAACACCGTTCCTGCCAACCGTCCTCACCGGCCGGTTTCCGCTCCTCCGAAGAGGAGCCCGCGTGCGGAAACCGGACAGCCGGTGAGGACTCAATATGGCGACAGGGGTCGGCGGCTGGCCCGCCGACTGGATCCCTGCGCCCCGGCCGCCAGGCCTCCGTTTCACTCGAGACCAAACGGGTGGAGCGCCTTGAAAGCTCGGGCTTTCCAGAAGTGTACGGTTCCTCCACGAGGGACTGTTGGGACGGGCACGACAGTCTGAAGGAAGGGATGCCAGGGAAGAGAAGAGGGGCGGGGGAAGGGGTCTCCGGATGCTCCGAGGCCTGCCCATGACGGAAAATGGCGGACTATGAATAGCTTTGGGCATGAAGCCACAAGCTGGATCGGCGCAGCGTCAACCCGTCACTGGGCGAACTGGCAAGCAGGCCGACAGGCAAGCAGGCAGATTGTCCGGCATGCAGGCGGTTGGCGGGTCAAGTTCGGGATCGTCCCCTGACGGAGGTCTGATGTCACCTTGCCTTCGGATCAGCCGTGCGGACAGATTCCAAGGCCGGTGTGCGGCCTGTCACCTATGCAGGCATGCAGACATGCAAACCGTCATACGGGCCAGAAGGCAGATAGCCACGATTACGGGCAGGCCTCAGAACTGCTCGGGCGCTGCGCCACAGCATTACGGCTGCGGGAATCCTTAAGAAACATGAAGGTCTCGGCGCTGTGTTACAACTTCCAGCACATGCGATTTGACGTTTCTGCAACCTTATGCCTAAACGGCGCACCGGATGCCGGTCGGATTAGTGACGCCTTTACAAAGGCTTCGCGCGGTCTTGGCCTGCCTGCGGTGCATCGCCCTCTGCAGCGTCATGAAAGAGCGCCGGGCGTCGGTGCCAGGGGTAGTGAGTACCGTTTGTGGAGGCGTCATTTCATGCAAGTCATTACCATCGTGCAGACCAAGGGCGGCTCGGGCAAGACCACGACCGCCATGCTTCTCGCATCTGCAGCACTGAACCTCGGGCGCCGCGTTACCCTGATCGACGGCGACGTGAATGCGCAACTCGGCCGCTGGCGCGACAGTTTCGAACTGGCCGCCTGGGAGGGCGCGCAAAAGCCCGACTGGCCGGAGAGCCTCGCGATCCTTTCACCGCCAGAGAGTGTGGAAGGGCTTCTATCACTCCTCGAGGCCGAGGAAGCGCGCGGCGTCGATCTCGTGGTGATTGATACGCGCCCGGGCACGCATACCGACACCGAGGATTTCTGTCTGATCTCTGATCTGGTGCTGATCCCGGCCCGCCCCGTTTACGCCGAATGGGAAATGACCCATCGCGCCGTCCTCTGGATGGACGACCTCCGCGCTTCCATTGCCGAAGCCGAGCGGTTCCCGGCGGTCCGGGTACTCGTCATGGATGCAGGGCCGAAGATCATTGATGCCGCAACCCGGGAAGGGGGCATGGCACAACTGCCGAAGCGCGACCAGGACGTGCTGCAAGAGATCCTGCGTCTCGACCATCTCGACGTGATCGTTCCACATTCGCGGATCCTCGAACAGCTGGGCTACCACGGCCCGCTTGGACCGGCGGCCCGCGCCAACGCCAAGGCTCCCGGCGGTCGGCTGGTGGCGGACGCCATCACCCGCCAGCTTGAAGTTGCGGAACTTGTCCTGACGGGGATCGACGAGGTGATCCCTGCATGAGCCGTTTCCGCCTTCCTGCACGTGTCGCACCCTCCCCGGCAGCGGAAGAGCCGGGCCTGCAGAACTCCGCAGCTCGTTTGCGGTCGTCGCGCGAAGTTCAGTCGCGCATTCTTGCCGAACGGCGAGCGCCAGAGGCGGGACTGCCAGCGGAAAGCATCAAGGCCCAACTCCCTGACCTGCCAACTACGCCCCAGGCGGAAGCGAGATTTGCCGGAAAGAGGGAAGGGGAGAGGGATCAGACGCTGTCCCCGGCATTGCCACCCGATACTCCAGCTGGTGTGTTGGTGAAGCCCCGGAAAGAGAAGCTGGTGGTCCTGTTTCGGCTTCCGCTGGGGACCGAGAGGCGTCTGAAGCAAATCCCAGGTGCGGGCGAGGTGACCCCAGCCTACATGCTGCGCGCCTTTGCCAAGGAAGCCCGCGCGGAATTGCGGCGACTATTGGCCGAAGAGGATATCAAGGCGCAGGCAGACGAGGCGAGGCGCATCTTCGCCATGTCGGCAACAGACATGGCCGTCGGCGAAGCAATGACCGTCTACGCCCAAGGCTCAGCGATCCGGGCCATGCATGCAGCCCTTGGTGACCCCTGGCAGATCGAGCCCCGGGCGACAATCGTTGGTGCCTTCCTCGCCGCCATCGCGTCGCGGCTCATCGAGGCGCGACGCGTCAGATAGACCCGGACCATGCAACAGAATTCGATGAACGGCCTGCGGTCACTCGCAGGCGAGCTCGGGCAGCGGCGCTGTCTCGAAGGTCAGGCTGTCAGCGCTTGTAACCAGGGCGAATTCACCGCCAGCGCGGAAAGTCGCAACCATCTTCGACCAGTCAGCGGGATCAACCGAGGCCTGTGCGGCAAGGCCATTCTTGACCGGCAGGCGGGCCTGTTCACCGGACTTGGCGAGAACAACGACCATGTCTGGCGCCGCATCCTTGTCGAAGCGGACCACAAGCGCACCGTTGGGCGTCGGCCCGAAAACGCGATCCGGATCGCAGACAAGTCGCACCTCACCTGCCTCGCTAGCGAGCGAGTAGGTCGGCAGGCCGCGCTCGACACCGACTGTCCAGGCGTCGAGCGCGTGGACGGGAACAGACATCGCCGCGAACGCGGAAACAGCCAGAACGGGGGACAGGATATGCATCGACAGAAACGCCTTTCGTGGTTCGCGTGGCGACAGCAAAGCACCACTTCTGATGTCGATAGATATGTTCTGACGGACTTCATGTCCATGACTGCAGCGCGACACCGGTTTATCGGGGGCAGGAATGGGTGACGTCGTCCGAAGCAGTGCCAAGCGGTCGATCATCGATCGTCGGCTGTGGCGGATCGACTGCGGGAACCGGGAACTTGTCGCGGAGCGCTATCGCACCGTGAGCGGTCGCTTCAGGACCGTGTGGCTGGTCCCGGAAGAAACCCTGCGCGGAGTTCTCTGGGTCGAGGTTGTCGAAGGACCACCGAACGATCCATCGCCATGACCCATCAGCTTTCTGAATCGGACCGCCCGGATCGATTCAGAAAAGCAATTGGACTTGGAGAGCGCCAGGGCAGAGTCTGTGCGGGGGAGGACCGGCATGACTCTGGCACATCTGCATCGCATCGACCCTGACGCCAATATGGCGCGGTTCTATTGCATCGATGTTGCGACGACGCTGTTCGGTGACGTCTCCGTCCTGCGGACCTGGGGCCGGATCGGGACCCACGGCCGGACGAGCATCGAGACCTGTGCTTCCGTTGAAGAAGCGGAGAGGGCGGCATCCCACACACTCCGACAGAAGATGCGGCGGGGCTATCTGCCGGCCGGTCAGATGCTGCCGCCAGACCTTGCGGAATGAGATCTGTCAGGCCCTACGCTGAAGCCTGCCTTCAAGCTCGGCCCCAGTCTCGATAGCGATCCGCTCATGGAGGACATCGGCCTGCACGACCGCGCTCGGCGCGAGCTGAACGTTTCGCGCCGAGATCATGCCCGAAATCGCCCCAAGCACGACGAGTTCGTGGGCGACGACGGAACCTTCAACACGACCTGAACCAGCCACGGTGATCTCCGGCGCTCGCAGTGAGCCAAAGACATTGCCTTGGACCTCGATCGATCCACTCGAAGAGGCATCGCCTTCGATGACAAGGTCCTGCGCGAAAACGCTGCGGCGGGCGTTTGCGCCGGCCGGGTCCGGCCATCGGTCCAGATCGCCATTTGGGGTCTTCATCTTGGTGCTGCCTCAGCTCAAATTCGTGCAGCACGACTGGACCAGAAGCGAAACGAAAGGGCAACGCGCGGCGCTAAGTTCGGTGAAGAAGCGCTCAGCCCTCGGCGCTGTACAACTCGTCCGGCCAGGGTCGTCGCCAGTCGTCCCTCCTGAGCTATAGATCCTGCGTCTATCGCTCATCCATGGTCTCCAGACCCTTGCCCGCTTCCGATCGTTGAAAGCATTCAGCGGAAAGGCTATGGTGCTCCAATGGACTACCGAGGGAGAAGATTATGGGCGTACATAAGCAAAGTGTAAGCTTCACGGATGCAGCCTTCAACTTCGCCCGCGAGCTCGTAGAGAGCGGCGAGTATCCGAACATCAGCGCTGCGGTCTCCGGCGAAATGGCCCGTGCGCGCGCAGCGCGGGAGAGGGAGCGTGTTCTCTTCGAAGCCGAAGTTCAACGGCGCCTCGCGCTTCCCCCTGATGCCTGGGAGCCCGTCCAAACGGGCGAGTCCATCACGTCAGGCGCGCGCGCACATCTTGCCCTACTTGCAAAGGCCGCCGGTGGCACCGCTGCCTGATGCGCATCGTTCGACATCCCTTGGTCGACCAAGACCTTGCTGCATTGGTAGATCACATCGTTGAAGTGACCGGCGGGGACTTCGACGCCGCCAGCAGGCGCCTTGATGAGGTCGACGACCTTATTGCCGAAATCTCTGTCAACCCGATGTCAGGCGTTCGCCTGGCGCCACCGCTGGACGGATGGCTCGTCCGCCATGGCGGCCGCGGCCATCGCCTTACCGTCGTGTTCCGCGCCGATCTCAACAAGAACTGTGTCTTTGTCGCACTTGTTGCCTTCGGTGGGCAGGACTGGATGACCGAAGGCGAAACGAGGAAGTCCTTCAGCGGATGACCGAGATACGCCTTGGCCAGAAGGGCGTGTGCGACAGTTCTACTTTGCGCTTACAGCGCCATGACGCATAATTTCGATTATGTCATACACCATTTGTGGCGCGGCGGTTCTGGCCTTTGCACGACAGCTAGCCTTTCGCCCTAGAGCTCATGGCCACTCGCACGCCAAGCCATGAGTGTCGTCCGGCAACGTCCTTGAATTGTTCGAAAACTTACCGATGTCGTCTTTTGGTGCTGTGGCGGCAAGGTCAATTTGGCGGAGAACACCGCAAAGCGTCTATCAGCTGAACTTTCGGACTCGCCATGAAGAACGGCTAGCAAATGTCACCATGCACAGCGAGATAGACTACGTCCTTTAGAAGCAGCCGGCTAGGAAAGGGTCTTGGCGCGACAAGGCACAACCCTTCAATGCCCCCTCACACACGCCACTTGCTCCAAGTCACACGCTGGTGCAACAGTCATACTAGGAGCATCTGGCTGGATATGTTAGGACTTGTTCCTCAAATGTTCCGTAAGGCCGTATGATGAATCAGACGCTCGTCCTGCAACCTTCCCTCCCGGGCCTCTGCCCTGTGACCGAGGCCGTCAATACGCTCGCGACAGCGGGAGGGGTGGAAGAGCGAGGCGCTGTTTTCACTCGCCGAGAGGTTGTAGACTTTATTCTGGACCTGGTCGGTTACACCGTTGACCAACCACTTTGGGGGTATCGGCTCTTGGAGCCGTCTTTTGGTGACGGTGACTTCTTGCTGCCCGCGCTTGATCGTCTTCTTGGATCCATTGAGAAGGCAGGGGGTAATCTTTCGGTAGAAACCCTCGCGCACGCGATCCGCGCAGTCGAACTGCATAGAGATACGTTCCATCGGTCCCGCGCTGCCGTGATGACACGCCTGCAAACTGCCGGGCTCACAGCGTCCGACAGCGAGAGCGTTGCTTCGACCTGGCTCACACAAGGCGATTTTCTGCTCCAGGGCTTCGATCATACGTTCACCCATGTCGTCGGCAATCCGCCCTATGTTCGGCAGGAGAGCGTGCCCGACATCCTCATGGCAGAGTACCGCAAGCGGTACTTCACGATCTACGACCGCGCGGACATCTATGTCCCCTTCATCGAGCTCTCGCTCAGGCTCCTGGCTGAAACCGGGAAGCTCGGCTTCATCTGTGCCGACCGCTGGATGAAGAACAAATACGGCCAAAAGCTGCGTGACTTGGTTAGCCGGTCATATTCGATGACCACCTATGTGGACATGGTGGGGACTGACGCCTTTCATGCCGAAGTCAGCGCCTACCCCGCGATCACTGTGATCGAACGCGGCGCCGGTAAACCTACGCGTGTCTTTGCGCGCCCTGCCGTCCAAAAGGAGTTTCTTGACGGCCTAGCGGCAGAGCTCACATCGCCCTCATTGGGCAAGGGAGCAAGAGTCCAAGAAATCGACGCGCCGACAAAGGGCAGCGATGCCTGGGTCCTCGAATCCTTCGAGGCGCTCGACCTAGCAAGGCGGCTTGAACAGCAGTTTCCCCTTATCGAGGATGCCGGTTGCAAGGTTGGGATCGGGGTCGCGACGGGAGCCGACCGAGCTTTCATCGCCGACTACGAAGCCCTCGATGTCGAGCCCTGCCGTAAGCTTCCACTCGTCATGACACGCGATATTGTCGATGGCGAAATCGCTTGGCGCGGCAAAGGGATCATCAACCCCTTCGCCGAGGATGGACGGCTCGTGAAGCTCGAAGATTATCCCAAGCTGAAGCGCTTCCTCGAAGACCGCAGAGAGCAAATCGCCGGAAGGCATGTGGCGGAGAAGAGCCCACAAAACTGGTATCGGACGATTGATCGCATCTACCCAGAGCTGACCTACCGGGAAAAGCTTTTGATCCCCGACATCCGAGGTGATGCCTCAATCATTCACGAACCGGGCCGGCTCTACCCTCATCACAATCTATACTTTGTCACATCCACTGATTGGGACGTGCGGGCCCTCCAGGCCGTCATGCGGTCCGGAATCGCAAGGCTTTTCGTTTCGCTCTACTCCACAAAAATGAGGGGCGGATATTTGCGCTTCCAAGCGCAATACCTTCGCAAGATACGCCTTCCACACTGGCATTCTGTTCCTGAAACCGTTCAGCACCGGCTTGCGGACGCCGCGTGGAAGAACGATGCTGGCGAAATCGGAGCGCTTGTTGCGGGGCTCTATAGTTTGAGCAGCGCTGAACTTCGGTTGATTGGTGGAGAAGCTTGTGCATGACGTTGGACTTGGCGGATTATGAGGATCGTGCACGAGAAGCCGTAAAGCTCTTTTGGGGAAATCGGGCCGCCGCCATTGAAAAGCAGATCGCCTTGGGCAAGGTCGATGCTGGCACGCGCGGTGCCGTCACAGCGGGCAAGAATATGGACGGCTTCTTGGCCCTTGTCCTTGCCTTGATCGAACGCAACGGCCTTGCCATGGCCGACATTCACGTTCAACGCCGCATGCTGACTTTGCCAGGTTACTTCCGCCCTACCAAGCTCTGGGACATGCTGGTGATGTACCGAGGCCAGCTCGTCGCGGCCCTTGAGTTTAAATCCCAGGTCGGACCATCCTTCGGGAACAACTTCAACAACCGTGCCGAGGAAGCGATCGGCACTGCGCACGATCTTTGGACCGCCTACCGCGAGGGCGCACTCGGAAAAGATAGCCCCCGCCCCTTCCTAGGATGGCTCATGTTGCTGGAGGACTGCCCGGAATCACGCGCTCCTGTCCGGGAAGCCTCCCCGCACTTCCCGATTTTTCCAGAGTTCCGATCGGCCTCCTATGCCGCGCGCTATGACATCATGTGCCGCAAGCTAGTACAGGAAGGGCTCTACACATCCGCAACCTTCCTTGCTTCACCTAGGACAGCGGACGCCGACGGGACGTATGGACACCTAAGTGATCTCACTTCGCTGAAGACCTTTGTGACGGCGTTCGCCGGGCATATCGCCAGCGTGGCGGCTCTCTATGATGGGAGGTTGAAGTGACTGAGAAGAGCCCCGAAACTGAAAGTATTCGGATTGCTCATCTTACGATGTTGCAAGGTGTCATCGCGCGGATGGGATCAAACTCGTTCACGCTGAAGGCGCTTTCAGCGACGTTCGGCAGTGCAGCCATTGCCGTCATGGCAACTGCGCAGAAGCCCTCGCCGCTCTATGCCGTCGCAGCGGTGATCCCGATCCTGATCTTCTGGCTCATGGACGCACAGTATCTACGCTACGAGCGAAGCTATCGAAAGATGTTTGAGCGTGTTCGGCGAGGCCAGGAGGTCGAAGCCTATGACCTGAATGCCGAACCTTTTATGAGCGAAACCGGCCATGTATTCCGGCTAGCCGTCACATGGTCGGTCGCCTGGTTCTACGTTGCGATCCTCATCTCTCTTGGTGCGGTTGGTCTGCTGATCTACATGGACAGTACGGGAATTCTTGGCACAGCCCCGCAAACTGCGACGGAGCAAACTGAGTGAGTGGTATTTTGTCCCGAGGGTTGTTTGATGCTCCGGCAAAGCGCCGAGTGTTCTTTTCGTTTCATTATCAAAACGACATCTGGCGCGTGAACCAAGTGCGAAACTCATGGAGATATCAGCACGAGGCTACGCGCGAGTCTGAGGGCTTTTTTGATGCGAGCCTTTGGGAGAGCTCTCAGCGCCGCAACCCTGACAGCCTGAAAGACCTAATCCGCTCAGGTATGGAGAACACGTCCGTTACAGCGGTGCTTGTGGGTTCGAACACATTCGAGCGCAGATGGGTTCGGTACGAAATCGCACGCTCGATCATCAAGGGCAACGGTCTACTCGCTGTTCAAATTCACCTTCTTGGTGATCGTTCGGGTCAATTATCTCAACCCGGTCCATCACCCTTCGACTACATGGGCCTCTACCGGGGATCAGATGGGAGAGTGCTTCTTGCGGAGCACAACGGCCTGAAGTGGGTGGCCTATGGCGACTACGCGCAGGGCCTTACGCTACCTGCGAAATGGTCTGCGCCTCGGGACAACACCGTTGTGAAGCTCTCGCAGTACGCGCCGACCTACTGCTATGTTCGCAACTCCGGGAAGGACAATTTCTCGGGTTGGGTCAGTAACGCGGCTGCTACGGTAGGACGGTGAAACATGATAGATCAAGCGAGCATTCGCGCATACGCAGGTTCAACCACGATCCGAAAATCAGAAGAGATCGTTGAGGAGGCCATAAGGTCTGGCCGTCAGACTGCATTCCTGTCCCATAGCCACAAAGACGCTGATCTTGCTAAGGGCCTGCAGGCTTTTTTGCAGGCTCAAGGTTGGCTAGTCTACATTGACTGGCAGGACACCTCAATGCCACCTCGTCCAAACAAAGAAACCGCCGACAGGATCAAGGTCAAGATTAAACGCCTTGACTGGTTCCTGTATTTGGCGACGGCCAACTCCGCGACAAGTCGATGGTGCCCTTGGGAGATTGGCTACGCAGACGGTATTAAAGGACTTGATCGAATTGTCATCATCCCGACTCGTGACAGTGTTGGAAACAGCCATGGAAACGAGTATCTTGATTTGTACCGCCATATTGATCGTGCCCAATCTGGTGGATTTGGCCTCTTCGGGCCTGACAACCGAGGAATTCTGCTTGAAAGAGTAACGCGTTAGAACACACGCGACACCTTTACCTCCTACAGTAACCGAACGGTTTACTGTGCAGAATGCATGGGTAATCGCGACGCTAAAGGCTACCGGTTCGAACGGACCTGAGGATGGGGGCTCACGCCCCCTTCTCGAACTTCATGACCGGGAGGCCCAGCTTCTTGGCCTTGTCAGCGAGGTTCTCCTGGATGCCATTGCCCGGGAAGACGAGGACGCCCACGGGCAGCACATCGAGCATGGCGTCATTGCGCTTGAAGGGCGCGGCCTTGGCATGCTTGGTCCAGTCAGGCTTGAAGGCGATCTGCGTCACGCCCCGAGCCTCAGCCCATTTGGCGGCGATGAGTTCCGCGCCCTTCGGGCTTCCCCCGTGCAAAAGGACCATGTCGGGATATTTGGTCCGGACCTGGTCGAGCTTGCCCCAGATCAGACGGTGATCGTTGAAGTCGGTCCCACCGGTGAGGGCGACCTTGGGACCTGCTGGGAGCATCACCTCGGTTTCTGCACGGTGCTTGGCGGCCAGGAAATCGCGGCTGTCGATGAGGGCTGCGGTCATGTGCTGGCGGTTCACCATCGAGCCGGTGCGGGGGCGCCAGGTGGAGCCCGTGTGATGGACGAACTCGGTCGCGGCGTGATCGCGCATCATGTCCATGCAGTTCCGACGTTCGATCAGCGTCAGGCCTTCTGCCGTCAGGCGCTCGAGCTCGGTGGATTTCACCTCGGAGCCGTCCTGCTCGCGCTGGAGGCGGCGCTGCGCCTGTTCGTTCGCGTCGAGCGACCGCTCGATCCGGTCCGTGGCGCGGTGGAAGAGGTTGACCTGGCCCCAGAGCACCTCTTCGAGGTCGGGTTCCATGCGGGTGTCTTCCAGGGTCGCAACGAGGGCGTCGAAGATGTCGGCGACGGCGACCGCAAGGCGCTGCCCATCGGGCATCGGGCGCGGATCGGGTTCGTCAAAGGGGCGGTAGCCATAGAGCTGCAGCTCGTCGAGCGCATGGGCGGTCTGGGATGCGGTGTGGGCGGGTTCATACGCGTCGTCGTGGGTGTGGATCGTCATCGGTTTCTTGCCTCCGGGCCTGTCTCGTC
>CAZVIS010000003.1:0-39769 GCA_964627355.1 uncultured Rhodobacterales bacterium | reverse complement strand
CTTTGGCGCCTGAACCGAATGCCTTGGAGAGTTGGGCCATTCAGATGACCGGATCAAACCTAACCACGGCATGAGCCGCCGTAGATGTCACGTCCGCGATGTTGCCAAACGCAGAGCGAACAGCCGGACCTGTCCCAAGGTATCGACACAGCTCATTTCCTTACCGCACACAAACAAGCGATTTCAGCGGTACACAGTGCTGGAGCCCAATTCCTATCGATGGGAAATGAAGGCACAGAAAAGTTTCATTTCGCAATCTCGTCGGCTGTCGCGTAGCCCTTAATTCTGAGAAGACGAATTCAATAAAGTCAATGGTACACCGTTGCCCTTAAATGTGAGATGTTGCCTTTAATTCTGAGATTCTTGCCGTTAACGGTGAGACAGGGTTCACAGGGCAGGTCTGCAGCGACGATGCAAGCCGATCGCGAAGAAGTCGGAGTTGTTGGCGCGGAGGACCAGCGCCGGGCAGCAGTATTGCGACCCTTGGTTCAGGCCTATCTGTCCGGGGCCGGTAGCCTAGAGAGCGGCATCCGTGACGCGGTCTGGGAGCTAGGTGTAAGCCGTGCGACGGTCTGGCGGTGGATTCAGAGGCTTGCCGAAGGAGGCGGCCGAACCAGTGCGATTGTTCCTCGAAAGCGTGGCCGTCCAGCGGGAACCGCCATGGTGCCCGACGAGGTCGAAGCCATCATCGAAGATCATCTCAGCCGATACTACTTGCGGCGAGAGCGTCCCAGCTTGGCGCGCGTGGTTAGAGAAATCCGGAGTGCTTGCGCGGAGCAAGGGCTTCAGCAGCCGACGCGTCGGACAGTTCAGCGCCGTCTCGATGCGATCGATGCGCGTGAAGTCATGAAAGCGCGCGAGGGGGCGAAGGCGGCACGGCAGCGTTTCGCGCCGGTGACAGGGCAAAACGCGGCGGAACGGCCGCTGGACGTTGTGCAGATTGATCACACTCCGGCGGACATCATCCTTGTCGACAGTTTCGAGCGTAAACCAATCGGCCGGCCTTGGGTGACCCTCGCGATCGACATCACCTCACGCATGGTGACGGGTTACCACGTGAGCTTCGAGGCGCCATCTCGCCTTTCGGTAGCCCTTTGTCTTACGCATGCCGTGGCCCCCAAAGCAGAACTGCTGGCTGACCTTGAATGCGCTGTGCCTTGGCCTGCCCAGGGCAAACCGCGGAGCATCCATGTCGACAATGGTCGCGATTTCCGGTCCCAAGCCTTTCAGTCAGCTTGTGCGGAATGGGGGATCAACCTGGTCTACCGACCGCCAGGAAGCCCTCATTTTGGGGGCCACATCGAACGGCTGATCGGCACGATGATGGGCGCGGTGCATCTCCTGCCAGGGACCACCCAGTCGTCAGTTGCGGCCAAGGGCGGCTACGATGCCGAAGCCAATGCGGCGATGACCCTTCGAGAGTTTGATCTGTGGTTCGCCCTCGAAATATGCCGTTACAACAACAGCATCCACTCAGGCCTCAACTGCACGCCCGTTGCCAAGTGGGACGCGCTCGCAAGGGAAATGTCCGGCGACATCCCCTTCGACATGGAGGCCTTTCGGGTGAGTTTCCTGCCAAGTGAGCAGCGACAGGTTCGGCGCGACGGAATCCATCTGTTCGACATGCGCTACTGGTCTGACGCCCTCGCAGGTTATGTCGGTCGTCAGGGCGGAAAGGTGGTTGTCCGCTACGATCCTCGCGATCTCTCGGCCGTCTGGGTCGAACTGGATGGCGGCAGATGCGTCGAGGCCCGATACCGAAATCTAGAGATCCCGCCTGTGTCGCTCTGGGAATACCGCGAGGCCATGAAAAAGGCCCGGGCCATGGGAAAAGTGGGCACGAATGAATTGGTCCTTGCCGAATTGATCCGGCAGCAACGCCAGATCGAGCGTGAAAGCCGCGGGCTGACCAAGGCAGAGCGCCGGTCCCGCGAAAGGAATTCGGCGAGGATGAGTCTTGCCAACGATGATCGGGCATCCGAGGGGCTGCGACCGGTCGACACCGGTGATACATCGCGCCCCATGTTCAAGGTGGAGCGCTGGTGAATTGAGGGCAGAAACTGAAGATGACGGCCGTATCGCTCTCATTCAGTCGGACATCTGGATCGGCTTTCCCCGGGCGGAGCAAGTGCTGGACCGGTTACAGGGACTGATTGAGATGCCGCGGCAGACCCGCATGCCTGGCCTTCTGGTGCATGGGGCGTCCGGCATCGGCAAGACAATGATCGCCCGCAACCTTTCCCGACGCTATGCGCCGGAGTATGATCCGGAGTCTGGCATCACCCACACCCCGTTACTCCTGTTGCAGGCGCCACCCGCTCCCGATGAACGGCGGTTCTATATGCACATCCTTGCAGCAGTTGGTGCCCCTTCATCGACGCTGAGCCCGAAGGCCCAGAGTGTTGCCTCCCTGGAAGTTCGGGTCGTGGGCCTTTTGCGCGACCGCGGGCTGCGGATGATCATGATCGACGAAGTCCACAACCTTCTGGCGGGCACGCACAGGGAACAGCGCCGGTTCCTAAATGTCTTGAGGTATCTCAGCAACGAACTGGAAGCATCTTTGGTTTGCTTCGGCGTAAGTGAAGCCGTCGATGCCATTCGCGGCGATGTCCAACTGGCCCGTCGGCTTGATGAACACCACCTCCCGAATTGGCGCGATGATGCCGAGTTCTCGGACATGATTCAGACCTTGATCGCGGCGATGCCGCTGGAGAGGAAATCCAATCTGAAAGTGCGTTCGCTCAAGCAGATCCTCGCGCTGACAGGCGGGGTGACGTCCCGCATCTTTGCCTTGGTCAAGGATCTATCCATCGACGCGATCAACAGCGGTGACGAGTGTGTCACTGATGATGCCATTGCAAAATGGACACCGGTCTGGTCGCGCCATGCAAATGCCCAGCGACGGCTCGAGAAGTCGGGGGCATGAAGCATCGCCCACTGCCCATAACGGTGACGCCAGTGCCGGACGAGCTGCTTTCCGGTTGGTTGTCACGCCTGGCCGCTTCAAATCATTGCAAGGTAGTAGACCTTCTCGTCCATATCGGGATCGACGCAAAATATGCTGCCGCCCTCAATCATGGTATCGACATGCTGGATGCGGACAGGATTTCCGTTGCTGCACGCATAGACCCCGCACTCGTGCTGTCGATGACTTTCGCGGCGATGCCGGAACCAGAGTTGCGGTTGACCGCGCAGTTGCCCTTCCAGGCTTGCCCAAACTGCGCTGATGGCGGCGTTGCGCTCAGGCACTGGCGAAGGGCCTGGGCGTTCGACTGCCAGATGTGTGGAGCCCGGCTTCTTCCAAAGGCCGATAGGCAAAATGGCGCCGCGGTCTCCGAAAAGCTGATTCATCGTGCTCGGAGCGGGGCACAGGTGCTGGAGCGCGTCGCGATGTCCGGCAGCCCGCGTGAACTACGTCGAGCCATGCGGGCGGTCACCTTCGCGATGGGACTGAATGCCTTGCGTGGAGATCCGTTCTTCGCCCTTCAAAGTCCCCGGCCAAACATAAGGCTCTTCTGCCTTGCCGCTATTGTCTCCGCCCAATCACGTCCACTGGTAAAGGCTGCGTTGTGCAGCATGGACATCGACGTCTACGCACGAGTTGCCCTGCTACGCGCCTATGAAAATCAGCCCCGGCTGCTTGCGGCCATAGACAAGATAGTTCAGCAAATGCGACCATGCGACGGCGCTTCAGCCACTTCATCTCATATTTAAGGGCAAGAAAGACCAGAAAACGCGCCGTGTCTCGGATTTAAGGGCAACGCGACAGCAGTACGGCGACCGCATGGAAGCGGCAGTCACCGCAGCGCGGATCGCAGCCAGTGATGGGAAAGGGGCAATCTTTGCGCCTCTGGCCATGGCCGGGGCCGAGGGGCTGCGCTCCGGTGGCCTACCGGCTGACCGTCTTGCGCGCTGGCTCCATGGGATGGAGACGGCATGTCTGACAGCGATGCGGCACCTTGATGATATCGAGGCGTGGGCGGCGCGGGCGGAGGCCGAGATTGCGCGACTTTCGGGCAAGACGCCCCCGTCCTTGCGCGCCGTGTTGACCGAATGGCCACTCGTTTCCGCTCCGATGGCCGAGACCCTGACCGGCGCCAGTCGCGCGGCCGTCCAGCGAAATCTTGCGTGGATGGAGGCGCGGACTCTGATCCGCGAGGTGACCGGACAGGGGCGGTATCGGATGTGGCGGATATTGTCATGAAAGAAGGACGGAGATTGTATTGGTGTCCTGACTGAATGGGATCAGCGCCCGACGATTTGCAAACCGTCCTGAGCGAATGGATGGTGCCCCAGATGATCGTCCATCCAACGGAAACTACCAGCACATCTTGCGCGGAACGAACACATCGGGCCAACTCGAGGCATCACGGAGTATCGGGACATACTGGGAGGACTGGCAACAAGAAAAGGCCTGATCATCTGAAATCCCAGCCTCCCCTCGTGGGCCACCGCCGTCGGACTGAATACCTTCCAAAGAGATCGAACCGGAGCGCCACGACCTTACTACATCAAGTTTTGCCATAGTTGGTTCGAGAAGCGCGGGAAGCCTGATGGCGCAAGGTGATAGGGCCTAGTCGAGCATTTTGCGATACGTTGGCAATTTCCTTCCTAGTGGGCCTGCAAGAAGCCGTTCGAGCAAGGCACCCAGAACGAGCCAACCCAAGAAATTCACACCCAAGACCCGAGCGACATAAAGTCCGGCAAGGTCGGGCGGGATCATTGGTGTGGCAACAGGCACGGTTGGAGCACCCACAACGTGGGGCAAGGCGATGACGGCGAGTGCGACTCCACGCGCCGCCCAGTTCTCAAACCGGAGGGTGAGTGCCAATCCGGCAGCTGTGGCAACGAGTGTCAAAATCCACCACAACTGGCGCGAACCGAGATCTGCTGCAGGCATTCCCGGAAGCTCGGGCGGCAAGCCGAGCGCGGGGGCGAGCGATGCAACGGCAAATCCGGATACAGCAATCCCGACTGCCGAGAAGGGCCGGACGTACTTCGACATCTGCGCAGCAGACATCGCAGCGCCGGCCAGAAGCCCGAACCCGCACCACGTCAGCGTCAGAAAGATGACGGTCAGACCAGTTCGGGACAGATCCGTTCCGTCCATTTGCATGTTTTCGGGTTGGATCGTTGTCGAAATGCCGGGCTGATCTTCGGTTTGGACCAACGGCAGAGCCAACTCTCCGGTTTCATAGCGTTCGGCTTCGATGATCAGAGGCTGGATCAGCCACAGCTGGAGCAGTGCGACTACGACGCCGGCCAAGGCACCCGCAATCAGCCCGCCAGAAAGCAGGATCTTGGACATGACATGACCTCCAGCCGTCAGTGACAGGGAAATCCGGTCGCGTGCCGGGTGTCGTGAGTCGCTGCGTGCAGCGCATCGGGCTGGGAGAACCCTGCGATAAGCAGCAAAGCGGCCCCGAACACGGCGCTTAGGAGAACCGGCCGAAGGGAAGCATTCGAAGGCGAAACGGCAAGAGTCGATGTGGTCATGCAACAGGTCTCCGCCCGTCACACCCGACGGGAATGGGTTTCATCGAAGTCTGGCCGGTCTCCTGGCTCGCGGATCAGCACGGCCCTTCGCCTTCCCGGGCAGTCGCCCAGTGGCTTGATGAAGGGCCGCTACCGCATACAGTCGCGGGGGCGGCTGAGGCTTCGGGCGCCGCAACTGGGTCCGCCCTTCCCCATTCCCGATTGAGTTCCAGGGCTCTGCACCCCTTGAACACCAAACGCTGACAGGCTCGCGCCGATCCTGTCCGAAGTCAACTGACTACCGGATGGGCGAAAGCTGCATCGGTCCGCCCTCGGAGCCCTGCTGCCCTGCGCCATTGAGTCCATGCTCCACTCCGTGCCCGAGATCCGCAAGGATCGGACAGTCGGGCCGGTGGTCGCCGCAGCAGGCGTCCGCCAGGTGGCGCAGCGTGTCGATCATGGCCTGCATCTCGCGCACTTTGCGTTCGAGGCCGTCGATCTGCTCCGTCGCCAGACGCTTCACGTCCGCGCTCTGGCGGGTCCGGTCGCGCCAGAGTGCCAGCAGTTCCTCAATCTTCTCGACCGGAAAGCCCAGGTCGCGGGACCGGCGGATGAAGCGCAACATCTGCACTTCGGTTGGAGCGTAAACCCGATACCCCGACTCGGTCCGTCCTGCTGCCGGGATCAGGCCAATGGATTCGTAGTAGCGGATCATCTTGGCGGACACGCCCGAGGCCTTTGCGGCTTCACCGATGTTCATGACAGGTCTCCCTCAGTTGACGACCGCTGGCGCGAACCGCCGCAGCCGAAGTGCGTTGCCGAGCACGAAGACGGATGAGAGGGCCATCGCGGCGGCGGCGAAGATCGGCGACAGCAGGAGGCCGAAGGCGGGCCACAGGACACCTGCGGCAACCGGAATCAGCGCCGCGTTGTAGGCGAAGGCCCAGAACAGGTTCTGCCGGATGTTGCGCATCACTGCCTTGGAGAGTGCGATGGCGTCCGACACGGCAGTCAGCCGCCCGCTCATCAGCACCACATCCGCCGCCTCGATAGCGATGTCGGTGCCGGTACCGACGGCAATCCCGACATCCGCCTCGGCCAGCGCGGGCGCGTCGTTAATGCCGTCGCCGACATAGGCAAGCTGGCCGATGCCCTTCAGCCGCTTCACTGCATCGACCTTGCCGTCGGGCAGGACCTCGGCCACCACCTCGTCGATGCCAAGCTGGCGGGCGATGGCATTGGCGGTACGGGCATTGTCGCCGGTGATCATGGCGACCTTCAGGCCAAGGGCGTGCAGGGCGCGGATCGCTTGCGGTGTGGTGTCCTTGATCGGGTCGGCGACGGCGAGGATCGCAGCCAGCTTCCCGTCGATAGCGGCATATAGCGGCGACTTGCCTTCGTCGCCAAGCCGCGCGGCGGTGTCGGCGAAGGGGGTTACGTCAAGGCCGAGCTTCACCATGTAGCGGTCGGCCCCGACTTCGATCTTCTGCCCGCCTGCAACGGCGGTGACACCGAAGCCAGTGACGGAGTCGAAGGTCGTGACGTCGGGCAGGGGCAACCCTTCCTCGGCCGCCGCCGTGACGATGGCGCGGGCGATCGGGTGTTCGGACTTCGTCTCGACCGCCGCGACGGCGGCGAGGACGGCGGCCCGGTCAAAGCCGTCAGCCAGCACGAGGTCGGTCAGCCGGGGCTTGCCCTCGGTCAGCGTGCCGGTCTTGTCAAGCGCCACCACCTTCACGCCTTGCAGCGATTGCAGCGCCTCGCCCTTGCGAAAAAGTACGCCCAGTTCCGCACCCCGTCCGGTGCCGACCATGATCGACGTCGGCGTGGCCAGGCCCATTGCGCAGGGGCAGGCGATGATGAGGACGGCGACGGCGTTCACAAGGCCGAAGGTCAGCGCCGGATCGGGGCCGAACAACAGCCAGACGGCAAAGGTCAGCGCGGCCAGAGCCATGACGGCGGGGACGAACCACATCGTCACCTGATCGACCAGCGCCTGGATCGGCAGCTTGCCACCCTGCGCGGCCTCGACCATGCGGATGATCTGCGCCAGCATCGTCGCTTCGCCGACCGCAGTCGCGCGGAAGGTGAAGGCGCCGGTCTGGTTGACCGTGCCGCCGGTGACGGGGCTGCCGGTGGTCTTTTCGACGGGCACGGGTTCGCCCGAGATCATGCTTTCGTCGATCCAGCTTGCACCTGACGTGACTTCGCCGTCGACCGGCACCCGCTCGCCGGGGCGGACCTCGACCACATCGCCGGGGCGGACCTCGGCAACTGGCACCTCGACCGTCGCGCCGTCCCGGACGACGCGGGCCGTCTTTGACCGAAGGCCGACCAGCCGCTTGATTGCCTCCGACGTGCGACCCTTGGCGCGGGCCTCGAGATAGCGGCCAAGCAGGATCAGCGTGACGATCACCGCCGCCGCCTCGAAGTAGACGAAAGTGGTGCCCGCGGGCAGGACGCCGGGGGCGAAGGTCGCGACCAGCGAATAGCCATAGGCTGCCGAGGTGCCGACGGCGACCAGGCTGTTCATGTCGGGGGCCAGACGGGCCAGCGCGGGCAGGCCTTTGCGAAAGAAGCGCAGGCCGGGGCCGAACAGGACGGCGGTGGTCAGGGCGAACTGGATCAGCCAGCTGGCCTGCATGCCGATGGTGTTCATCACCGCCATGTGGACCCACATGAACAGGTGCGACCCCATCTCCAGCACGAACACCGGCAGCGTCAGCGCGGCGGCAATCAGCACGTCGCGCTTGAGCAACGCCTCGTCTGCGGCTTTCTTCGCGGCGGTCTCGTCCGCCGCAGCCATGGCAGGCGCAGCGGGGCGGGCCTCGTACCCCGCATCAGCAACTGAACGGATCAGCGATGCCAGATCGGCAGACCCGGTCACTGTCGCCCGCTCGGTCGCAAGGTTGACGGCGGCAGAGGTCACGCCCGGCACCGTTTTCAACGCCCGTTCCACCCGCGCAACGCAGGAGGCGCAGGTCATTCCCTCGATCTCCAGATCCACGGGACGCGCGGGTACGGCGTAGCCTGCACCCTCCACCGCCTGTACCAAAGCCGCGCGGTCCAGCGCCGGGCCGGTCACTTCGGCGCGCTCGGTCGCGAGATTGACCGATGCCGTTGCCACCCCCGGCACCGCTTTCAGCGCCCGTTCGACATGCGCCACGCAGGAGGCGCAGGTCATGCCCTCGACGTCGATCACCATCCGGGCTGTGGCGGTTACGGATGGTTGCCTTGCCTGCATGTTCATTGCGGGACTCCTTTCAAGGTGCTTCCGCAAACGGAGATAGGGCTTCCCATCATGGGAAGGTCAAGGGGTAACTTCAATTTTCACCTCACGGCTTTGTGGGGTTGACCTTACAACCGTGGGAAGCCCTATCTGATGGTGCATGAGGCAAAACGCTGAAGGAGGCACTCATGCAGTTCCATATCGAGAACATGACCTGCGGCGGCTGCGTGCGCAGCGTGACCAAGGCCATCCAGTCGGTCGATCCGGCGGCGGAGGTCAGCGCGGACCCCGGAACCCACAAGGTCGACGTCAAGTCTGTGGCCCCCCGTGAGCGGCTGACAGCGGCGCTGACCGAGGTCGGCTACGCGCCCGCCTGAAGCACAGACTTTCCACAACAGAGAAAAGGAAACGACCATGAAGAAGATCGCAATCGGTGCTGTTCTCGCCGCGATGGTGGCAGGCGGAACTTACGTGTATGCCCAGTCGGACGGCATGGCGGGGATGGACCACTCGGGCATGAACATGGGGGGCGATGGCATGGCGATGATGAGCCATGCCACGCTGATCCCGCCGGAACTGGCCAATGATCCGGCAACCGTGGCCTATGCGGCCGCGATGGACAAGATGATGGCGGACATGATGGTGCCCTATACGGGTGACGTGGATGTCGATTTCGCCGCGGGCATGATCCCGCACCACCAGGCGGCCATCGATATGGCGAAGATCCAGCTTGAATTTGGCACGGATCCCGGGATGCGCGAACTGGCCGAGGCGATCATCGCTGCGCAGGAATCCGAGATCGCCACGCTCAAGGCGTTTCTCGCCTCCAAGGGCATGTAAGCCCGGGATGATGACCTTGGGCGGCGCGGTCGGGATTGGCCGCGCCCCCTGCAAATCCGGGACGCAGGGAGTTCGGTTCCATGACCAACAACGCGCAGAAACCGGACACCCCGCCGCCGATGGCCGGAATGGACCATGCCGCAATGGGGCATGGTGCAAAGTCCTCAATTGATCACGCTGCGATGGGCCTTGGCGCGAAATCCGTCGATCATGCTGCGATGGGGCATGCGCCGCAGGGCGGTGGTGCCCACGCAGGCCACGGCGACATGGTGGCCGATTTCCGCCGCCGGTTCTGGGTCTGCCTCGTCCTTACCATCCCGGTCCTGGTCCTGTCGCCAATGGTGCGCGATTTCCTTGGGCAAGGGATGGCCCCGCTGTTCGCCGCCGAGGAATGGGTGGCCCTGGCCCTGTCCTCGATCATTTATTTCTGGGGCGGCTGGCCCTTCCTGACCGGCGCGCTTCCAGAGGTTCGTAGCGGCCGACCGGGCATGATGACGCTGGTCGCGCTGGCGATCTCCACCGCCTATTTTTACTCCGCCGCCGTCACCCTTGGCCTTCCGGGGGGCGAACCGTTCTACTGGGAACTCGCCACGCTGGTGACCATCATGTTGCTGGGTCACTGGCTGGAAATGCGCTCGGTCCTCGGCGCCTCGCGGGCGCTGGAGGAACTGGTGCGCCTCCTGCCCGATACGGCGCTACGCGTCAAAGCGGATGGCGGGACGGAAGAGGTGCCCGTTGCGGCTCTGGTCGCAGGCGACCGCGTAGTGATCCGCCCCGGCGCAAAGGTGCCGGTCGATGGCACGATCACCGAAGGAACCTCTTCGTTCAACGAGGCCATGCTGACCGGCGAGTCGAAGCCGGTCAACCGGACCACGGGCGAGACAGTGATCGGCGGGGCGGTCAACGGCGAGGGTGCGGTCACCATCGAGGTGAAGGCGACGGGCGAGGCCACATATCTGTCGCAGGTCATCGCCATGGTGAAGGCCGCGCAGAACAGCCGGTCGCGGACTCAAGACCTTGCCACACGCGCGGCGACAGTCTTGACCTGGGTCGCAATCACCGTGGGCCTCGGGTCGTTCGCGTATTGGGTTTGGGCAGGCGAAAGCGTCACCTTCGCGCTGGAGCGGATGGTAACGGTGATGGTCATCGCCTGCCCCCATGCGCTTGGCCTTGCGGTGCCCTTGGTCGTGGCAGTGTCAACCTCGCTCGCGGCCAAGAACGGCCTGCTAATCCGCGACCGTGCCGCCTTCGAGCGGGCACGAGACCTGAACGCAGTCGTCTTTGACAAGACGGGAACGCTGACCGAGGGAAGGTTCGGCGTCAGCGATATCGTCATACTGGAGGGTGGCGACGAAGATGCGGCGCTGCGCATGGCAGCCTCGGTCGAAAGCCAGTCGCAGCATCCGATTGCGCAGGGGATCGTGGCGGCCGCGACGGGCAAGGGAGTCGCCTTCCCGGCACCGGACGGGTTGCAGAGCATCACCGGCGCGGGCGTGGCCGCGCGAGTGGACGGGCAGGAGGTGGCCATCGTCAGCCCCGGCCACTTGCGCCGACAGAACACGCCCGTCACCGATCCGCGACTTGCGGCATTGGAAGAGGCGGGCAAGACGGTGGTCGTTCTGGTCAAGGACGGCAAGCCGCATGCGCTTTTCGCGCTGGCGGACATCGTTCGGGCGGAGTCGCGCGACGTGGTCGCCCGGCTCAAGGCCCGCGGTGTGCAGTCGATCATGATGACAGGCGATGCTGAGGGCGTGGCAAAGTCGGTCGCAAACGAGCTGGGCCTCGACGAATACTTCGCCCAGGTGCTGCCGGACCAGAAGGCGGCCAAGGTGCGGGAACTGCGGGCACGCGGGTTGAAGGTCGCGATGGTCGGCGACGGGGTCAACGACGCCCCGGCGCTGGTCGAGGCCGATCTCGGCATCGCCATCGGCGCAGGCACGGATGTGGCGGTGGAGTCGGCCGACGTCGTGCTCGTCCGCTCCGACCCGCGCGACGTCGAGGCAATCCTCGGCCTGTCGCGCGCAACCTATTCCAAAATGGTGCAGAACCTGATCTGGGCCACGGGATACAACGCCTTTGCCATCCCGATGGCGGCAGGGATCACCTTCGGCACCGGGTTCATGATGACCCCTGCCATCGGTGCGGTGTTCATGTCAGCCTCGACAATCATCGTCGCGATCAACGCCCAGCTTTTGCGGCGCTACCAGGGCTGACGCGCTTATCCCATACCATGCAGCCCATGCAGGCTGCCGGTCATCAGAACTGGAAGCAGGACCGGCGCGGCGACGACAAGGACCAGCAGACGCTCCCGCCATCGCACCAGCCGCCAACACAGGAATGCGGCCAGTGTCACGACCAAGGCGACCTCGAACAACCCGAAAGCATTGCCGTAGAACCGCGCGTCCCAATAGCTGACCGGACTGCGGAACACCCAGTCCGAGACGGGCCAGAATTGGCGGCGGGCGTCATCGTGATGGGTCAGGAAATCCGCAAGGGCATGCAGGAGACCGGCACCCGCAAAGGCGCGCAGGATGATTTGTCTGCGCCAGACAGCCAACCCGAGCAGCCCTCCCCAGATAAAGAAGCTGTGGTCAATCGCAAAGACCGACTGCCAGGTCTCCGAGAAGAAAAGCGTGCTGAAGACCTCATGTTCTGGCACGCCAACAACCCGGGTCGCCCAGAGCACCATCGCAAACATCAGCAGGTCCGGGGCTAGCCCTCCTGCGAGCGCTGCGATCAAGGTTGCCGGTGCTAATGGCCGCGCGAAGAGGGCAGCCCCGATCAGCATGTGCGACGGCGTGTTCATGACCTCAGCAGACTGGGTCCGGCATGGATGCTTCGTCCTCTGCAATCCGGCGCAGCAGCGCATAGGGGATCGCGCCGTTCAGGACGGTCCGTCCCACGACCAAGCCCGGAGTGCCGACAAAGCCGAAGACATCGGCAAGCGCCCGGGAGCGATCTAGGTCTGCCTGCACGTCGGGCGATGCCATGTCGCGGGCCAGTTGATCGACATCAAGGCCAACGTTGGCCGCCACGCGCAGGACTGAGGTCTCCTCGGCCACGAGCGGTGTTCGCATGAAGCGCCGCCGCAGCTCCTGCTGCTTGCCTTGCCGTGCAGCCGCGACCGAGGCGCGCGCGGCAAGCTCGGAGGGCGGTCCGAAGATGGGGAGTTCATGCTGGACCAGGCGGAAGGAAACGGGAAATTCGGCCAACAACGTGTCGAGATCCCGCTCCAGCGCACGGCAGTAGGGGCAGCGGAACTCGCTGAAATAGGCAATCGGCACAACCCCCGGCGGCCCATCGGCGCCAAAGAGGGCAGGGCAGGGGTCGACACGCACAACGTCAGCACGCGCACGGCGCTGGTCTGCATCTTCTGACGGCGGATCAAGGCCAACGAATGCTGGCGTTGCTCCGGACGTTTGGCCACCCCCTTCAAGGCGGCGAAACGGCGGCAGATCCGCAATGTCGGCATAGCGCGGCCCGCGGCCCGGGAGCCGGTCCCAGGGAAGGGCACGCAGACCATAGATCAGGGCAACGATCCCGCTGAGGACGAGAAGGTCGCGGCGTCTCACGGTCACACCACGGTCACGGGTGTGCCGACCGGCACCTGTTCGTAGAGCTGGATCACATGCTCGTTTAGCATCCGGATACAACCGTTCGACACGGACTGGCCGATGGACCACGGCTCGGTCGTGCCATGGATACGGTAGTAGGTATCGCGCCCTTCCCGGTAAAGGTAGAGCGCGCGCGCCCCAAGGGGGTTGTTCGGCCCGCCGGGGACACCATCGGCGAACTGGGCATAACGGTCAGGATTGCGGCGGATCATGTCGGTCGTCGGACGCCAAGCAGGCCATTCGGCCTTGCGCTCGATGATCGCGGACCCCCTGAAGGCAAGTCCGGCCTTGCCGACACCGACACCATAACGGATCGCACGTTCGGTATCGAAGACATGGTACAGAAAGAAGCTTCGCGGGAACACGAGGATCTGGCCGGGCGCGTGCTGTTCGCGGACGCGCACCTCGCGGGGCTGGAATTCGTCGGCCAGCACGAATGGCTCTGCGGAATGGGCCCGCAGGATGGAGGGCGAGGACAGCGCTGCAAGTGCGGCCCCGCCAATGAGGAAGCGTCGGGAAATCATGCTGTCTCCTGAGAGGAACGAGAAGGATCGGGTTCGTTCAGGACACGTATCTCGGCGGCGGCGTGTGGGGGGCCAAACTGCGGCTGGAGCCCATGACCGGCGTGATCTCGAAATACGACGATCCGGCCACCGACATCAGAGTGACGAGCACTGGCTCGCCGGGGAAAACAAGCTGACATGTCCCGTGTCCTGATCCCTCGCCGCAGAGAGCGTCCGGTATCAGGGGTTGAGCGTGAAGTGCGTCACCTTGCGCTCCATACGGCGATCGTTCTGAATGCGCCAGTCCGAAAAGGGTGGCGAGCAGGAGGAAACTGCACAGACAAGCCATGATCAACCGCATGGCTGGAGTATAGCCCCTCTCACCTAAGTGCCGACTGATCACATCAAGGTGAGGCGCCAAATTCCTTCCAGGATTGGCGAAAACGCAACGCATTCACCTGTTTGTGACCCGGTCGCGATGCAAAGCCGTTTGACCTTCCCACGTTGGAAGGAAGCAAACCTTGTGAAAAAGGAGCAGAACATGCGATTCACTCGACGGCTTTTTATTGCCGGAACACTTGCCGCACCTTTCGTGACCGGTCGCGCCGCCAGCGCGTCGGAAGACACGCAGGGCCCGGTCCGTAACAACATCTCGGCTTTTCGTACCCACGAGTGGCAGGATCACTTCGATACTCTTGGAGTTGGGATCATCATCTCCGACACGACGGCCAAAGTCCTCCAGCACTGGACGAGCGACGGTCAGATGTATCTCTACCCAACCTCGGTACCGCTGTCGGACGAGCTGACCCGCCGGGGCTACACCGAGGTAGTCGAGAAGAAAGTTAATCCGAGCTGGGCGCCGACTCCGTCGATGCGGGAACGCAACCCCGAATGGCCGGCCTTCGTGCCTGGCGGCGACCCGACCAACCCGCTCGGCACCCGTGCCCTTTACCTGTCGTGGCAATACTACCGCATCCATGGTACACACGACACGCGCAAGATCGGTCGCCGCTCGTCGAACGGCTGCATCGGGCTCTACAACGAACATATCGAGGAAGTTTTCGACCGGACGCCGGTCGGGACGCAAGTGAAGCTGATCTAGCCAGATGAAACGTTCTTCGACCTCACCGAACGCACTCAAAGACCTGTTTTCGCACAGGTTGTTGCGGTTCGTATCGATGTGGCTATTGTCCTTGGTCCTGACGCTTGGCCTGGTTCTCGGACAGGCTGCGGAGGCGGGCTCGGTCGAAGATCATCATCCCGAGACTTCAATCGAGATCGCGAGCAACTTAGGGCAAGAGACCGCGCAGGCACCTGCATGCCACCCGGGCCTCGCCTGTACTGTTTTCGTGCTGCCCGAGGGGCCGGTCACAGCACTGTCGTTGTCAATCGTGATCACTCTGCGACCGGACCTGACACAGTCGCAACGCCGCTTTGGCGGCCCGTCCGTCACCCTGCCTCCCCCCCGAACCCGGATCTGACAGTCAGGCCGGACGTGCGTCTGACGGTTCGATAGGCTCTCCGCAGCTCTGTCGACAGTTCAATCTCTGTCAGCCTGACACCAGACAGTTGTGCAAGCCTCACGATCCGCCGGAAGGGCGGGTCGCGGGATCGGTCAACAACAAGAAACCAAGGGCAGTCAGGCAGATGAAACCACAATGGACAGGCGCTTTGGCGCTTGCCGCTTCCGCAGTCGCGGCAGTGGCGCTGGCACATAACGGGGCGACGGGTGTCGTCCTGGAACGGATGAACGGAATGACGGCGATGCGGGACACGGTGGCTGAGCTGGCACCGATGATGCAGGGCACGGTCCCCTACGACACATTCATCGTGTCAGAGGGTGCGAGCGTCATTGCCGGTCACGCGGGCGAGACGATGCTGTCGCTGTTCCCGGAAGGCAGCCTCGAAGGGGTTACCTACGCCAGGCCGGAGATCTGGTCCGACTGGCAGGACTTCGCAGCACTTGCCGAGGAATTGAAGACTTACGCTGACGCGCTCGCCGTGGCAGCTCCGAACGGTCTTGAGCCGGCGCTGCCGCCGCCCGGAGATATGGCCGGGATGGATCACTCGGCGATGGCCATGACCCCGGCACCACAGGGAGATGAGGGCTTCACGATAGCGGAATTGATGGGCTACGGCGAAAGGACCCCAGAGGTCGAGGTTGCGCGCGGCACGTCGGACCCGGCGACGCTGGCGTCTGATCTGACGACGCTGGCGGCAGACGACCTCTTCACCCGGATCAGCGCAACCTGCTCGTCCTGCCATTCGCAATTCCGCGCGGGCCGGAACTGACGATGCGGGGCTTGATCCGCTTTTCGGTCATCGTCCCGGCCATTATGGCTGGGTTCGGTGCCGGGGTTCTGGCGCTATGGCCTATAGGCGCGACCGAGCCGGCCGCGTTCCCGCCCGGGGATGCTGAGCGCGGCGCCTATCTGGCCCGCGCCAGCGGCTGCGTGTCCTGTCACACCAACGCGGCTGCCAAGGGACTGGCGCTCGCCGGAGGAGCGCCGCTCGACACGCCCTTCGGCATCTTCGTGCCCCCGAACATCACTCCGCATCCTACTGCCGGGATCGGCGGCTGGACCATTCAGGATTTCGCCAAGGCTGTCCGCCAGGGAGTCTCGCCGGAGGGTGACCCCTACTATCCGGTCTTCACCTATTCCTTCTACGCAGGCTTCACCGATCAAGAGATCGCCGACCTGTGGGAGGCGTTCCGCACCGTTCCGCCGGTTGCGGATGCTGCCCCCGCGCATGATGTGGGATTTCCGTTCAGCTTCCGCTCGGGCCTGAAGCTCTGGCGCGCTGCCTACCTCGACGCGCCGGAGACGGATGCGCTGATGGGCACATCGTCGCCGTGGAATCGCGGGCGTTTGCTGGTTGAAGGCGCGGCCCATTGTGCGGCATGTCATACCGGCCGAACGCTTGCAGGCGGCCTGGACGACTCCGCCCGGTTCGCCGGAAACGACAGTCTTCCTGGCGGCAGCAAGGCACCGTCGATCCTGACAGCCGATCTCCTCGAAGGCGGCTGGACGGTCGCGAATCTGGCCTATGCGCTGCAGACGGGCCTGTTGCCCAACGGGGATGCCTTTGGCGGCAGCATGGCCGAGGTCGTGGCCGAGGGCACCTCGTACCTGACCGACGCCGACCGCGAAGCCATCGCGACCTACCTGCTCGACCCCGACGGCAGCGGGGACATCCCGGAACCCGCTCGTCCTGTCACGGAGACCCCGATGGCGGGGATGGACCACTCGCAAATGGAGATGGGCAATGAGAACTAGAGTGCTCGCAGTGGCGCTTGCTCTGGGCGTCTTTGCCCTTGTGGGCGCGTTCATCTGGACTACGGTGCGCACGCTCGATCCGCGAGACACCGTTGCGGATCAGAGCGAGCCGACGGCCGAAGTGTCGGAAGTCCTTCCGGATGGTCGGATCGACGTCCAGGTCTATGCGCTCGGAAACCGGGACGTCCGTCTCGATATCCAGTTCACGCCGGATGCCGATGCCATCGAATCTGCCGCTATGCGGCCGGACGTGAACTTCGCGATGATGGAGATGCATATGGACGGCTTTGATCCGCCGCTTCAGTTAGTCGAGGCCGGGGTCTGGCGAGCAAATCTCAAGTTGCCAATGGCTGGACGGTGGGTGGTCAGTGTTGGCTTTGGCGAGGATCGCGCAGAGGTTGAATTTGATGCACAGTGACGGACCGACACAACAGGCAAGGCACGATGATACCCTGCACCGGGGGTTTCGCGGCATCGCCGTCGGCATCGCGATGTTCGCTGTCCTCGGGACGGTGACGGCAGTCTGGGCGAACCCCCTGTTCGTCCGCATGACTCCGGTTGGTCCGTGGGAGTTCGGGGCCACTGTCCTGACGGCACTCTTGGCCGGAGTGACGGTCGCGCTTTGGGTTCCCCGATGCCGGCTGCGGACATCCGGGGCAGGCGGTCTTGCGAGCTTCCTCGGGATCGCCTGTCCGACCTGCAACAAGGTGCTGATGCTGATCTTCGGCGGGCCGGCGCTGCTCGCATGGTTCGATCCGGTCCGGCCCTGGCTCGCGGCAGCCGGGGTCATCACCATGGGCTTTGCTGCCTTTCGCACATGGCGCGCGTTTCGCGAGTCCCGATCCGACCTTCACATTGTCGGCGGCGTTGAAACTCCCATGACGGGAGGCCCGCTGTGACAGCGTCAACTGGTTTGCGGTCAGCGATGCGTGGGCTGGCCCGGAAGACGCTGGTTCGGCACACGCTCGTGGCCATCCTTGCGACGGGGCTCGTGCTGGGCTTTGCGGCGGTTCACGCGCAGTTCAGCCCGATGCATCGCTGGAACCGCGCCTTCGGGGATGCCTCGCTGGTGCTGATCGCGCTGTCGATGGCCTTCGGGCCGCTGACCCGCTTCCTGCGCGCAGCGGTTCCGCTGCTGCCGTTCCGCCGTGAGATGGGTATCCATGGCTGCCTTCTGGTGATCGTCCACGCGGCGATCGTCCTCGTCGGCTGGGTCGAATGGGATCTGATGCGGCTTTTCGGGTTCGAATGGCATCCCGACCTCTTGGTCTATGTCATGTTCCAGCATGGTTTCGGACTTGCCAATGCCATCGGGATCGCGGCCCTCGTCCTCGCGGTGCTGCTTGCCGCCACGTCGAGCGATTTTGCGATGCGGCGTCTGGGACTGTCAGGCTGGAAGTTCTTGCAGATGGGCGTCCTGCCGATGTGGTGGCTGACCGTCGCCCATGTCGCCTACTTCCTCTTCATGCATTTCCTGAGCTTCCACCGGGCAACGCCACCGCCGAACCCGCTTCAGCCCTGGTTCGTCGGACTTGTGGTTCTGGTCCTTGGTCTGCGCGCGGCGGCCTACCTGAAGACCATCCGCGCCAAGGCCGCGTCCGAACTGCCGGGAGAGGAGGCAAGTCGTGCGTCGGTCTGAACGCGAACTCGCGCATGCGGCAAGGAAGACGACCCGGCGGTCCCTCCTGCTGGGTGGGGCGATGTCCTCGGTGGTCAGCGTTCTGGGCTTTCGGATGTGGCAACTGGGCGTCCGTGATGCCGAACAATACTACCTGCTGGCCGAAGAGAACCGGATCAGCCTGCGGCTGGTACGTCCCGACAGGGGGCGCATCTTTGACCGGGCCGGAAAGATCATCGCCGACAACGAACAGGCCTACCGCATCACGCTCGTGCGGGAGGAAGCAGGGGATGTCGAAGATGTCCTCGAAAAGCTGCGTCTACTGCTTGGTTTGGACGAGGAGACACTGACCAAGGTCCGCGAGCAGACGGCCCGTGTGCGGGCTTTCGTTCCGATCACGATCAAGGACCGGGTCACCTGGGAAGAGCTGTCCATCGTGGCGTTGAACTCCCCCGTGCTTCCGGGCGTTCACCCCGAGATGGTCCTGTCCCGCGTCTATCCCTTTGGGCCGGATTTCGCCCATCAGGTCGGCTATGTGGGACCGGTCAGCGACAGCGATCTGGAAAACGAGGCTGCCGACAATGAGCCGCTGCTCCGCCTTCCCGATTTTGAAGTCGGGAAGACTGGGGTCGAACGCAGCCACGAAAGTACCCTGCGCGGACTGCCGGGAGCCCAGCGGGTCGAGGTAAATGTCTCCGGCCGCACGATGCGCGAGCTGGCGCTCGACCCTGCTACACCGGGCCCCGACATGCAGGTCACCCTCGACCACCACCTGCAGAACTTTATGCGCGTCAGGCTGGAAGGGCAAAGTGCCGCTGCGATCGTGATGGACGTGACGAACGGCGATCTTCTTGGCTGCACCTCGGCGCCGTCCTTCGATCCGAACCTCTTCGTCCGCGGGATTTCCAGCCGCGACTACGGCGCGCTACGCGACAGCGAATTCCGCCCGCTCTCCGACAAGACGGTGCAGGGGGCCTATCCGCCGGGATCGACGATCAAGATGTCGAATGCGCTGGCCGCGCTGGAAACCGGGCTGATGGACCCGGAAGAGACTGTCGCCTGCAATGGCTATGTCGAGATCTCCGGCCGCAGGTTCCACTGCTGGAAGCGCGGTGGTCATGGCCGAGTGAACATGGTCGGCGCGCTGCGCGAGTCCTGCGACGTATACTTCTATGAGGTCGCGCAGCGCATCGGCATCGACGGTATCTTCGCGATGAACGACCGGCTGGGGCTTGGCCAGAAGTACGACCTTCCGCTGTCCGGCATGGCGCATGGCAACAACCCGTCGCGCGCTTGGAAGCAGGAAAGGTATGGGCAGGACTGGCTGATAGGGGACACCATCAATGCCTCAATCGGCCAGGGCTTCACGCTCGCCTCGCCGATCCAGCTTGCTACCATGACGGCGCGACTGGCGTCGGGGACCGCCGTTCTGCCGCGTCTGGTGCGGCCGTTTGGCGGGCAGGACCAAGACAATCCTGATCCGGCCCCACTCGGTCTGTCGGCCGAAGCACTGGCCATCGTGCGACAGGGCATGTTCGAGGTCTCGAACCACGAGCGCGGGACGGCCTATGCCTCGCGCATCGCCGATCCGGCGCAGGCGATGGCGGGCAAGACTGGAACGAGCCAGGTCTTCTCTATCACCGCAGCTGAGCGGGCCGCAGGCGTCCGTTCGCAGGACGAGCTGCCGTGGAACCGTCGAGATCACGGGCTGTTCGTGGCCTTCGCACCGTATGATGCGCCCCGCTTTGCCGTCACGGTCGTGGTAGAGCACGGTGGCGGCGGGTCAACGGCCGCCGCGCCAATTGCGCGCGACATCATGCTGTTTGCGCAGCATGGCGGCTTGCCCCCCGAGGACGCCTATCCGACATCGCAGAGGGCGCGCGTGCGGGAGGACCTGGCTCTCTTGTCCGAACGCATCCTGCCGCCGGACGGCACGACGGCTACGGTGAGCCGGACATGATGCACTGGCTCAGAAGGGCGTGCTCCCTTAGCGTTCTCGGAGTCGCCGTCGCCGCAACCCCCTTTGTACTTTCGTCGGTTCCAGCCCGTGCGTTTTTTCACGACACGCCCGACATCGAAGGTGGGCGTGCCATTTACGCGGCCAGATGCGCCTCCTGCCACGGTGCCAATCTGGAAGGGCAGCCGGACTGGCAGTCGGCGAGGGAGGACGGCACCTATCCCGCGCCGCCCCACGACGAAACCGGCCACACCTGGCATCATGGGGACGCGATGCTGCGGGACTACATCCGCCGCGGGGGGCAGGCGGTGCTGGACGATATGGGGGTCGACTTCACCTCCGGCATGCCTGGGTTTGGCGCCGAGCTGACCGAAGACGACATCGAAGCCGTCCTCGCCTATATCCGGTCAACCTGGCCCGACCGCATCCGCGCCGCGCAGGCTGAACGTAGCCAGTTGGAAGCAGGTTCGCCTTGAAGCCGCAAGCAGGTCCGCCGACCTCCCGATTTCCGCTTGCCTCTCTAGGAACTAGAGGGTGCAGACCGCCTGAAACTCAAGATCTACATCCGTAACAAAAGGCTCTTCCCATGCGCGTCACGTCAATCCTGCTTGCCATCACGCTCGTTTTCGCTCCCAGGCTCGCCCTGGCGCAGGAGATTACCGAGGACCGGATCATGGAACTGGTCGCCGAAACCTTGCGCGAGAACCCGGAGCTTGTGCTCGAGGCGCTCCAAACGCTGGAGGCGCGCCAGGCAGAGGCCCAGGCCGCCGCTGCCGCCGCGACCCTGGCTGACGAGCGCACCCTGCTGGAGCGCGACCCCAACGCGCCGGTCCTCGGCAACCCGGAAGGCGACGTGACGGTGGTGGAGTTCTTCGATTACAACTGTCCCTACTGCAAACGCGCGATGCCTGAAATCGACGCCCTGCTGGCCGAAGACGGAAACATCCGTCTTGTGCTTCGGGAGTGGCCCATACTCAGCGAAGGGTCAGCGATCGCGGCGCGGGCCGCTTTGGCCGCGCGGAAGCAGGGCAAGTATGCCGAATTGCACAATGCGTTGATGGGCGCACGCGCCAAGTTGGAGGAACAGTCGGTGCTGCGGATCGCGGGCGAGGTCGGGCTCGATGTCGAGCAGCTCAAGGCCGACATGCAATCGCCCGAGGTCGAGGAGCATATCGCCACGTCTATGCGACTGGCCGAGGCGCTCGGCTTCAACGGCACGCCGTCTTTTGTGATAGGCGACCAGCTGATCCCCGGTTTCGTCGAGAAGGCGCAGCTTGCCGAAGCGGTGTCAGCGGCACGGGCTGTCGAATGAGTGCCCGTATCCCACGCCTTCCTGTTATCCTTCTTTGGCGGCCCTTCCCGGTCAGAGTGACGGTCTTGGGCAGGATCGGAAAATCCGTCCTCGTGGCCGCGGTGTGGATCGGCCTTGCAGGGTTTGCTTGGGCGCATTCGTTCTCCGTGAGCCTTCTGGTCGTCGGCGAGAACGTCGAGGAAAACCTTGCAGAGGCCGTCCGCGGTTTCCTGCTGGCAGCGGACGAACGGGACGGGCACGCCAACGAAACGTCCGACGGGCATCTCGGCGGGGTTGATGTGCAGATCTTGCCGCTTCCACGAGATGCAGCCGGGCTGGTCGAAGGCCTGTTCGGCACGCCCGACGAGCCGACCGATGTCGTGATTGTCCTTGGCCCCGAACCTTTGGCCAGCGATGCCGCGCGTGCGTATCGGTCGGCAACTACGGTCTTGCAGCAGGCCGTTCCGCCGGACGGGTGGGACAGTGACGACGGAACCGACAGTTTCGTGTCGCGCTATCGGGTCGCTTATGGCGCGACGCCTGGTGTGATGGCGGCAACGGGGTATCATGCGGCTCGCAGGCTCGACGTCGCGATCAGACCTCTGGACGGTGTGGTCCCGCAAGACGCGCTGGAAGACGGCTGGCGATCAACCGCCTCCGGTCTGCCCTGGTGACCAAAGCACCAACAGTGCCAGGCGTCATTGGCACTGGACAGACCTCAACCGGCTGATCGAGATCAGGCTGCGGCGTAGCTCGTGAAGACACTGCCGCTGCCGTCCGTGCCGACGAGGATGACGTCATAGGCCTCGCGCTCGGTCTCGGGGCCCATGCCCGGCGACCCGTAGGGCATTCTGGGAACGGAGAGGCCGACGGCAGCAGGGCGTTCAGCCAAAAGCCGCCGGATGTCGGCAGCGGGCACATGCCCCTCGACCGTGTAGTCGCCGATGGTGGCGGTGTGGCATGAGGCGAGGGTCTCGGGAATGCCGCGCTCGCGCTTGAACGCCTCAAGCTCCTCGATGCTGCGTTCCTCGAAGGTCACGCGAAAGCCGCTGTCGCGTAGATGTCCGATCCACCCGTTGCAGCAAGGGCAGCCTGGATCCTTGACGACGTGGATGCTTTCGTCACCCCCGGCAAGGGCCGGGGTTGCCGCAATTGCGGCCAGCCAAGGAACAGCGGCGAGAACCGTGCGCCGGGACAATGTCATGATGTCGGCCTTTCAATGAGACTCTTCTGCAACCATAGCTCCGGGCGCATGAATTCGCGAGCAAAGTCTGGTGAACCCGGCCACCGATCACTGAAATGCTACTCTAGCCGCGGATCCCCGGCCTGGACCAGCAGAACGCCATGGTTCTCGTCGGCGTCATCGTCGGTGATTGTCCGTGTGGCGACGCCTGGCAACTCGGCAAACGCCTGCATCATCCGCTTCGGATACCAGGTCATCGGCAGACTTTCAAAACCGGGCACGCCGTCGAGCACCCGCGACAGCGCGATGGTGCAGTTCGCCTTCGGCACCGCGCCATAGGCCATCGCCCGCTGCATGATCAGTGCCGCGACCTCGGGCGAAACCTCGACGGTCTGTTCAACCACGTCGTAGGTCTCGCGGGCGTGGTAGTCGATGTAGAAATCCACCATCTTCGGGGTGATCCCGTAGTGTACGTCGTTGCGTTCGGGCAGCCGGGGATGCCGCCAGGTGCCAGCCGGATCGAACAGCACGCGCTGCGATCCGTTGATCAGCAGGCCCGCATGAGCACCCGCTCCGCTGCGTGTCGAGAGTACCGTGTAGAGCGTGACCGAGGTCGGGCCGGGATGTTCGTAGCGCGCCGCGGCCACGGCCTCATCGGGTGCCCAGATCGGCTCGGCGCCGCAGGACGCCAGGCCAAGGATTGCCGCAAGGGCGAGGAGAAGCTTTTTCATCGAGTCGCTGTCCCGCGTTTTTTTGCAGGTTCCGCGCAATTGCGATGGATACCAGTAAACTCTGCGACAGTGCGACGGAGGATTTGGAAACGCGGCATTGATGCCGCAGACATTCGAGGCCGGGTGCCGCTCTGGGACACCAAACTGTCAGGTGACGGAAGCAGTCCATCCTGATAATACCTCAAGCATGGCGTTCCTGACGTTTCGCATGCGTGTCCTGATCCTCGCCGCCTATATGCTCGCGGCGATCCTGCCCGTACTGGCACTGGGCGAAAGACGGCAGCAGTCCCAGGACGACCATGCACAGATGATGGCCATGGCCGGTCATCTTGCGCAGATGCCCGGGATGGGCGGTGCGGACGACGTGACCCAACAGTTGCTCTGTCAGCAACACTGCATGTTCGCCACAGCGGCCTTTCCTGCGCCTGATCGGGTAGCGGAAACTGTCGCGCGGTCCTCCGATGTGGAGGCTAACGTCGACACCCTTCCCACCTCGCTGGCCATTCCGCCTCCAGGACCGCCTCCCAAGGTCGCCGTGATCTGAGCCTGCGGTTCCGGCATTCGCCGGAGACCGTTTGTCCAATTCACGACGCGATACAGGAGAACTCGCATGTCGCTACTTTCTCGCCGCGGCTTTCTGGCCGCTTCTGCGGCCACGGCTGCTTCACTGATGCGTCCCGCACGGGTCCGGGCCCAGTCCGGCCGAATGTCGCTGACCGCCGCCACCCGCACGATCGACGTGCGGGGGAGGGCCGCAACCGTCTGGGGGCTTCTGGACGGCGCTGGCCGGTCCGGCCTTGTCCTCGATCCTGGCCAGGCTTTCGCCGTCGATCTGACCAACACGCTTGGCGAGGCGACGATCATCCACTGGCACGGGCAGATTCCGCCGAACGCGCAGGACGGCGTCCCCGACCTGCCGATGCCGGTCCTTCAACCCGGCGAAACCCGGGCCTACGATTTCGCGGCGCGACCGGGCACGCACTGGATGCATGCCCACATCCCGCCGCATGAGATGATGCTGCTTGCAGCACCTCTGGTCGTGCGGCGTCCCGAGGACGTTGCTGCCGACCGGCAGGAGGTGACGCTGTTCCTGCACGACTTCGCGTTCAAACCGCCCGCCGAGGTCCTGGCAGAGATCACCGGCGGTGCATCCATGGCCGGAATGGACCACGGCCAGATGGGGCAGGGCGGCATGGACCATTCCGGAATGGACATGGGTGCGATGGGTCAGGGGGACATGATGGCGATGCCGGGCATGGACGGCATGGCGATGGACCTGAACGACTACAACTTCGACGCCTATCTCGCGAACGACCGCACACTGGACGACCCCGAAGTGGTTCAGATCGACAAGGGCGGGCGGGTCCTTGTCCGTATCATCAACGCTGCGGCGGCGACGGTTTTCTGGATCGATACCGGCATCCTGCCGGGGCGGCTGGTAGCGGTCGATGGCGAGCCAGTGCAGCCCCTGCCCGGCAGCCGCTTTGGCGTCGCAATGGGCCAGCGGCTGGACGTCGAACTGGATGTGCCGAGTGATGGCGGGGCCTTCCCGATCCTTGCCCTGCGCGAAGGTGCCAAGGAAAGGACGGGTGTCATCCTTGCCACGCCGGGCGCGGCGGTGACCAGGATCGCCGAGATGTCGGAGGCCGACCATCCCGCCTTCAGCGGCGATCTGGCGCAGGAGGCCGCCCTGCGCGCCGTCACCCCGTTGCCCGAACGCGCGCCAGCCTCGCAGCCGATGCTGATGTTGGGCGGCTCAATGATGCCCTATATTTGGACGATCAACGGGCAGACCTGGGGCACCCACGTTCCCGTCACGGCGAAGACCGGCGACCGGGTCGAGATCATGTTTCACAACATGTCGATGATGGCGCATCCGATGCACCTGCACGGCCACGCCTTCCAGGTGGTGGGTATCGGCATGGACCGGATCGCGGGGGCGGTGCGCGACACGGTGCATGTGCCGCCGATGGGCATGGTGACGGTTGCGGTGGACGCGGGCGAGGTGGCGCGGTGGATGCTGCACTGCCACCACATGCCGCATCTCTCGACCGGCATGATGACCGAGTTCGCGGTGTCGGCCTGACGCACGCCCGGACCCGCAGCCTGTATGCGGGTCCGGGCCCTTTCCCGGAGAGAGCGGACCCATGCCAACACTTATCGGCCGCCGTGCCGTCCTTGGTGCACTCGCCGCGCCCTTCCTTGCAGGGTCTGCCGAGGCTCGCCCACCCTTCCGGCTGCTCAAGGATCCGCAACCGCTGCTGTCTCCGCCTATCCTTGACGAAGCTGGCACTACGCGGAAACTCGACGACTTCGCCGGCCGGGTGATGCTCTTGAACATCTGGGCGACCTGGTGCCCGCCCTGCAGGGAAGAAATGCCGACACTCGCCCGGCTCCAGTCCCGGCTGGGCGGCGCGGATTTTGCGTTGCTGCCGCTGTGCATCGACGACGCGGGGATCGGCAGGGGGCGACGCTTCTACGACGAGATCGGCATCGTCGATCTGCCGCTCTATTGGGCCGAAGCCCTTCGGGTTCAGCTAGCCCTTGCCTTCATCGGCCTGCCGACAACCCTTCTGATTGACCGGCAGACCCGGGAGATCGGACGCCTTCAAGGCCCGTTCGCGTGGGACAGCGAGGACGCCGTTGACCAGATCGTCGGTGCCCTCTGAGGGATAAGTCGGTGTTGGTCGAAGACCGTCTGCCAAAGATCGGACCCCGGGCGGATGTGATTTCAGGCCGCCGGATAGCTGGTGTAGACCTCAAGCTCGCCATCGCGCCGGATCAGCAGCACGTCGTAGGCGTCGCGGCTGTCCTCGGACCCCATCCCGGGCGAGCCGTAGGGCATGTCGGGCACCGCAAGACCGACCGCATCGGGGCGTTCGGCCAGCAACCGCCGGATATCGGCGGCGGGAACGTGGCCTTCAAGCGCATAGCCATTGACCACGCCGGTATGGCAGGAGAAGGCCTTCGCCGGGACGCCGTGGTCCAACTTGAAGCGGATCAGCAGCGTTCCCATCGACACTTCGTCCGTCACGGTGAAGCCTTGCGCGCGCAGGTAGTCGACCCAGGCTTCGCAGCATTCACAGCCGCGTCCCTTCACGACATGGATCGGTGGTTCCGCTTGCGACCAGGCGGCATGCCCCGGGAGCGCGACGCTCGCCGCTGCAGCAAGCATCAGATTGCGCCGTCCGATGTGGTGCCCGCTCATCCCTGATCCCCTTCATCCAAAGCTCCAAAGCCCGTCTCGCGGCGCCAGGTCGCCAGCGCATCAAGATTCTCCGTCGAAGCAATCTCTTGTTCCGGCAATGCCTCGCGATCCGTAGGATCAACCGGCCGGCCGTCGACGCGCACTTCGTAGTGCAGGTTCGGGCCGCTCACGAGGCCCGTCGCGCCAACGGCGCCGATGCTGTCACCGGCCTTGACCCGCGTGCCTTCCCGCACATCTTCGGCAATCTCGGACAGATGGGCATAGCGTGTCACAACTCCGCCGCCGTGGTCGATGTCGATGGTCAGGCCATAGCCCCGGATTGTACCGGCAAAAACCACGCGCCCTGCGCCGGTGGCCGAGACTTCGGTTCCGACCGGAGCGGCATAGTCGATCCCGGTGTGCATCCGCACGCCCCCGAGAACTGGGTGGTTGCGTCGCCCGAAGACGGACGACAGCCGGGCACCGAGGATCGGTGCGGCGGACCTCTGGACGGCTTCCCCATCCTCGAACACGATGACGGGACCTGCTGCATCCGTGGCGACGAGTTCAAGTACCCGGTCCGCAAGTTCCAGTCGCGCATAGTTCAGCCGTGGCTCGCCCGCGATGCTGCCGTCGGGAAGCTGGTCTTCCTGCCAGACCAGGGCGAAAGTCTCGCCGCCCTGCAGGTCGCGCCGGAAATCGACCTGGCCTGCGAGGAGCGCAGTCAGGTCCACGGCGAAGCGCTCCGGCGCGTTGCGCGCCACGAGGGCTTCGTAAAGCGTGCCGTCAAGGACAAGCGTCTCTCGCCGGTCCGCCTCACGGATCGGGGGCTCAAGCCGCTCGGCTCCAACGGGGCCGTCGAAGGTCAGCACAATCTCGACGCCATCTTCCACGAAGAGCGACATGCGTGTCAGGCTCGCCGGATCGCCCGATGTGGCCGTCCACTCGATGCGATGGCCTGGCCGCAGGTCGGTGAGGTCGTAAACCCCCGCGAGAGCCAAGGCGGCCTCTGCCCGGATCCCGGGAGGGACACCCGCATGACCGAGCACACTGTCGAGCGTGTCGCCGGAGGCAATCGTCGCTTCGAATACGGCGGGAAGATGCGCGGTTGGCGGGTCGGCCGCAGCCTGCAACGGCACGAGGGAGGCGGCGGCAAGGACTATGAGGGCAGAGCGGATCATCTGGCAGAATGACCTTTCAACTGAGGGTTCGGCGGATCTTCGGAACGGCAAAGCGCCGGTCCTCGTGGAAGTCGATGATGCTGGCAAAGCGTCCGTCCGGGTGGAACAGGAATACACCGGCGGTGTGGTCTATCGTGTAGTCACCATCGTCCCGGGGCACGCGCGCGTATTTCACCCGGAAATCGGCGGCAGCCTTCGCCACCTGTTCGGCGGACCCTGTCAACCCGATGATGCGCGGATCGAAGTTGCTCACGTAGTCGGCAAGGACATCCGGCGTATCGCGGTCGGGGTCGACCGTGATCAGGGCCACGACCAACTGGTCGGCGTCGGGCCCCAGTTCCTCGAGCCAGAGCGAGATGTCGCTCAGTGTCGTCGGACAGACGTCCGGGCACCAGGTGAAACCGAAGAAGGCCATGACCGAACGTCCAATCCAGTCTGAAGGCCTAACGAGTTGCCCGCGGTGGTCGGTAAGCTGCCAGTCCATGTCGCCGACAGGCAGGGGCAACACGGCGTCCCCGCGCTGCCGGTCACGTGTCCGCCAAGCGCCGACGCCCAACATGAAGGCGATCGCCGCGCCTGTGGCGCCCAGGCCCAGGATCACTGCCCGGCGTCGCTGCAATCCGGACCCTCCGCGCGCAGGGACAGCACATCGACATTGACCGTCACCTCACCCGCATTTTCGAAGGTTAGGGTGACGGGAAACCGATCGCCCTCCTTCAGCGCTTCGGCAAGACCCATCAGCATTCCGTGGTAGCCGCCCGGTGACAGAGCCACCATCTGGCCTGCCGGAACCGGGATCGACATCGCGTGCGGCATTGAAGCGATGCCGTCGGTGACGACGGTCTCGTGAAGCATCGGCATGGTCGCGGCCGGCGTCGTGATGCCGATAAGGGCGTCGTCTGTGCTACCTCCGTTCGTGATCTCGACATAGAACACCGCCGGGCGATCCGCGCCAATGGTCGCCTTGGACCAGGCGTGTTCTATGGTGAGGTCGCCGACCGTAAACGTCCCGCAGGCGAAGGCGGCAGGGGCGGCGAGGAGCAGGGCCGTGGAAAGGAACAATGATTTCATTTGTCAGAATCTCGATCTGAGGTCGGAAAGGATTTCGGCGGCTGGCGTGCCGTAGGCGAACTGCCTCAGCCATACGCCGTCAGGGCCGATCAGGAACAGGCCGGGACTGTGCGACATGGTGTAGCCGTCCGCGACCGCTGCGTCGGCCTCACGGGCGAAGTAGATCTTGAAGCTCTCGGCCGCAGCCTCCGTGTCCGCATCAGTGCCCGCAAGCCCGAGGATCGCCGGGTGAAACGCCTCGGTATACTCCCGAAGGCCGAGCCGCCGGTCCCGCACCGGGTCGATGGAAACGAAGATGGGCTGCACCTTCGCCGCATCTGGCCCGAGATCGTCCATCACCTGCGCGACCTCGGATAGGGTGGTGGGGCACACGTCCGGGCAATTGGTGAAGCCGAAGAAGACCAGCAGGAACTTGCCACGAAACTCTTCCGATGTCCGCTGCGTCCCCTCGCTGTCCGCAAGCGAGAAGGACGGGGAAAAGGCCGCGTCCGCAACGTCTTGCATCCCGGCAGATGACCAGCGCAGCGCGAAGAACGCCACGGTCGCCACAATGGCTGCGGTCCAGAGGATGATTTGCAGATTCCGAAGGCGCATTCAGAAGTCCCAAGCTTTGTAGTAGGCGGTCTAGAACCTTGAGCAACTAGAGGTTCAAGTCGCAACCATCCCGTCCACATCCGGCAGGCGGGCTTTCGCCTATCCATGAGGGACCAGAAAACGCGCCAGCGCGATACCGATAAGCACACCGACGAGGCCGAAGGCAATCCCATAGCCGACTCCGTACTGCAGACAGTCGAGCCGCTTGCCTCCGCGCCTTCGGGCGACAAGCACCCCCCAGACGAAGCCCGCGAGGGCGAAGACGGGTCCAATCATGCGACGCCCCTTTTCTGTGAGCTCGTGGGCCTGGTCCGCCGGAGCAGGCCATATCCGGTCCAGCTTGCGACCAGCATTGCCAGCGGCATCCAGTCCCCGAAACGGGCATAGAGGGTTGCGCGAAGCGGCCTCGGCAGACGTGCGTCGATGATTCCCTGTTCGCCGAGCTCGAGAAAAGCCGTGACGCGCCCGAACGGGTCGACCACCGCCGAGATTCCGGTGTTAGCCGCGCGAACCAGCAGCAAGCCTTCTTCGACCGCACGCATCCGCGCCGAGGCGAAGTGCTGCCATGGTCCGATCGAGGTGCCGAACCAGGCGTCGTTGGTCGCGTTGAAGATCCAGTCGGGCCGTATCGCGTCATCGACCACATGCCCGGGGAAGATGATCTCATAGCAGATCGCAACGCCGGGAAACGGGAAAGGGCCGAAAGCAAGAGTCGCGGGTCCGGGGCCGGGCGAAAAGTCGCCAAGTGACTGAACGATCCGCGGGAACGGCAGAAGCCCGCGCCAGGGCACATATTCGCCGAAGGGGACGAGGTGATGCTTCGCATAGCGAGCCAGGACGCCGCCGTCCGATCCGATGGCAAGGACCGCGTTGTGATAGACTGCGTCTGTACCGGCGAGTTCCCGCTCCGGGCTGCCGGTCAAGAGCACGGCGCGATCCGGCAGAAGCCAGCCGATCACCGCTCTGGCCCCCGGATCTTCGGCAAGAAACCCTGGCCAAGCAGTTTCTGGCCACAAGAGCAGGTCGAACGCACCGGGCCGGGCCGAGAGGAACAGGAGCCGCGCGATGTTGGCGTTGCGCGCAGCCGGGTCCCACTTCGCGCTCTGTGGGATGTTCGGCTGGACGATGCGAACCTCCCGTCCTTGGCCGGTGTCCGCCGACAGAAGCGCAACGCGAAGGTATCCGAACATGGCCAAGGCCAACATCGTTGCTGCAGCCACCCCAAGATATGCCCGACGGCTTTCCCGCGCCGGGCCGCCCATCGCATGTCCGATGCTGGCCGCTGCCAGGACGAGGACGAACCCCAGTCCGTAGCTGCCCAAGACCGAGGCCGCTTGGGCAAGAATGGTCCAGTCGGCCAGTGCATAGGCGGCAAGATTCCAGGGAAAACCTGTGAGCACATGACCACGTAGCCATTCAGCGATTGTCCAGGCGGTGGCAAGCGACAAGGCCGGTGGCAGGCCCGCACGTTCCAGCCGCGCCGCTAGGGCGCAGGCCAGCGCGGGAAAAACCGACAGGACCGCCGCGAGCCCAAGAACCGAAGGCAGTGCCAGCCAGCCGAACCGGTCGACCTCGACCTGAAAGCTTTCGGTGATCCAGAACAGCCCCGGCACAAACTGGCCAAGACCGAAAGCAAAACCAATGAGCATGGAAGATGTGCCAGTGGCCCCGCGCAGCAGCAGTGAAAGAGCCGCGAAGGACAGTAACGCGAAGGGCAGAAGCGAGAAGGGGGGCAGCGCCAAGACAAAGACGGCACCAGAGATCAATCCACTTGGCAGCCAGATCGCTATGCGCGGTCCTTCCGATCGGACAACCAAAGGTCCATCAAGGTCGATCAACAGCCGTGCCCCCCGAACGTGAGAGCGAACGATAATTGCTCACGTGGGTAGAGGTGCAATGGCGGTTTCTTGCGTTCACGCTCTTGTCAGATCTGCCCCCATCGCGGCGCATTCCCTGCGGCCAGCGAGCTCCTTTGCAGAGGGACCAGCATCCTGACATACGTCTGTCGCCATCTATTCTCCTTGTACCGACTCCTTCACGCAGACTTGAATGGACATGGGATGCCATTCTCACCTCCATTCCCTTGTTTGTCGTGCGCGGCAAAACTCGCTGCCCTCAATTGAGCTGAAAGCAGACAACATGTCGACCCGACGGCATTTCCTGAAGATGACTTCCGCTCTCTTCTCCGCGCCACTTGTGACCCCGGCTTTTGCGGCCTCTGATCTTCAGGGCCAGTGGGCAGCCTGGGATGCGCAGGTGACACCCCCGGGCTATGTTGCGGCTACGACCAATCCATGGGGCCTGCATCCGCGGCTGCTTCCGGTCCGCGTCGAGGCACGCGCCGGTCTGACCCCGGGCGACATTCATGTCGACGCGATCGCGCGTTATCTCTACCACATCCAGCCAGACGGCACTGCGATGCGCTATGGCGTCGCCATCGGGCGGTCTGGGCTCTACGAGCCGGGCACCTACACGGTTGGCCGCAAGGCCAAGTGGCCAAGGTGGACTCCCACACCACAGATGATCGAGCGCGAACCCGAGGTCTACGCGCAGTATTCCGACGGCATGGATCCCGGTCCTGGCAACGCGCTCGGGTCGCGGGCGCTGTACCTGTTCCTTGGCAGCCGTGATACCTATCTTCGCATCCACGGCACGCCGCTGCCGCGGTCCATCGGCAGCCGGGCCAGTTCCGGCTGCGTGCGCATGGTAATGCCGCATATCATCGATCTCTACGACCAGGTTCAGACCGGAGTGACAGCGCATCTGTATCCGGCCGAGGAAGGCAACGTGGAACTGACGGCCTGAACATGATTACGGTTAAGAGCAAACATTTCACTTTGCGAACTCCGAAGGCAGGGCGTTTCCCCCGCACGGTCGGTGCTGGGCGATCCGCGGTGCTGGCGGTCTCCTTGATGATGCTCTCAGCCTGCGCGGCACCGGTCGGCGGGATCAGTGACGAGCCGTCGCGCTTCCTGCAGGAGCTGCCCGAGAGCGTGATGGCCATTGCCGCGCCCTACCAGAACCTGCGCGCAGTGGTTTTGCAGCCGGAGGACGGCTGCTACTGGTACGAGCACGTCGGCCCGGTTGAGACGACCATGCTGCCGCTGCGCACGGCGGAAGGTCGCCCGATCTGCACCGCTACGGAAAACCGTCCTGCCACAACCGGCTGAGCGCACGAAAAATGGTCAGTTGCCCCAGTTCGCCGATGGTCAAACCTTGATCAGTGCCGCCGTCACATACATAAATGCAATCCCGCCGAGGAAGCCGCCGAGGACAGCAGGAGAGTAGAGGATCGCCTGCCGGTCGCTGTTCTGGCGTTGAAGATAGGCCGTGACCTCGACCATGACCTGCAGGATCGCCCCGGCGCCGACCGCAAGCGCGAAAGCCGACCATTGCGGGGCGTAGGCAAGGCTACCGGCCCAGATCCCAAGCACGGCGGGTCCCCCGGCAAGCAGCGTCAGCGCGGCAAAGCTCCAGAGCGGAGGGCGGATGCGCAGCATGGGTGCTGCGATGCCGATGCCTTCGGTCACGTTGTGCAGCGCAAAGCCGAGAACGAGGAAGGTGCCGAGGCCCGCCGCACCAGCAGCGAAGGCGCCACCGATGGCCAGCCCTTCGCCGAAGTTGTGCAGCCCGATGCCGAGCGCGATGTAGAACGCCAGCGCCAGCCCCTCGGGCCGTCCGCGCCAGCGCCCGATGGCCATGAGGAGAAGGAAACTCGCGAGAGCCGACAGCCAGACCATGGCCGATCCTTGGAACAGCGCGGCTGCCTCAGCCGCGAGTTCGGTGGCCTCGCCCATCATGTCGAGGAGCAGGAAGGCCAGCATGCCGACGGTCAGCGCCAGCACGAAGTTCATGCCGGAAGTGCCGAAGCCGCGCATCGCCGGGTAGAACATCAGCCCGAGGGCGACAGGCAGCAAACCGACCAGCGCGCCGACCAGCGCCTGTAACTGAAGCTGCCCCCCGGATGCCTGCGGCGTGGGCACGGCAACAGCGATTTCGTGCCCGAACACAGTGCCGGTGTTGGTCACGAGGGCCACTTGATGCGCCTCGCCCAGCACCCACGGGTAGGGGATCTGCACCCAGACGGCACTGCCGCGCGCAATCGGTCCGGGCGGCTCTTGCGTAAACGTCCAGTAGGCGTCGTCCACCGCGACCTGCGCGATCTGCATCGCCTCGGACCCGCCCGCGCGCACCAGAACCCGGATGCCGGTGCTGTCGAGTATCGTCCGCTCTACGGTAAGGGCCTCGACCGGCGGCGCTCCGTTGTTGAAGCCGCGCAGGGGATCGAGCGAGGCGATCCAGACGAAGGAGCCCAGTATGGCCGCCAGCGGCACCAGTACCAGCAGCAGGCGCATCAGCGGGGTGCGGGGGATTTGTGTCTGCTCGCTCATGCTCCCGGCCCCCGTACGTCGAACATGCCGACCCAGCCCAGCTCGGTGAACTCGGACTGGTGGGCGTGGAACATGTACATGCCGTCCTCATGCTCGGCGAAGGTGAACTCGAGGATGCCGCGCTGCGCCTGGCACTGCATGATCAGATCGACAGTGCGCAGGGTCGGCGTCAGCTGCGTGCCGGTATCGAAGTAGTCGAAGAAGTTCGCGTGCAGGTGGAACGAGTTGATCGGGTCGAACTCGGTCACGTTGACCAGATAGATTCGCACGGGCCGCGTCTTGTCGATCGGGATCGGCACATTCATGTAGGCTTGGCCGACGGTGTTCACTGCATAGACCTCATTGCCGCCGTCGAAATTGGTGTCGAAGGCGTTCATCACCATCGCCAGCTCCTGCCACCCGGCGTTCTCGGGGCTGCCAAGGACGCGCGAGGCGGCAACGGCGGCAAGGGCCGGGTCGGTCTGGCGCGTGGGGTCGGGGTCGATCACGAACAGGCCATACATGCCCTTGTGCATGTGCCGCTTCAGCGGCAGGGCGTGGCAGTGGTAAAGGTGGCAGCCGAAGGGCTTGGCGTCGAACTCGTAGACGAACTCCTCGCCTGGGCCGATCAGGCCGGCGCCGGGTACCCCGTCCATCCGCGCTGAGTGGATGCCGTGGAAGTGCATCGAATGCGGGTGCGAGCCGTAGTTGCGGAAGATGATGCGCAGCTTCTCGCCTTCCTTGGCGCGGAGCGCGGGGCCGGGGACACGGCCGTTGAAGGTCCAGGCGGGGAAGAAAATGCCGGGGGCGATCTCGATCTCGCGGTCGATGGCGGCGACTTCGAACGTCCGCAACGTGCGGCCATCGGGCAGAAGCTCGGTCGTTCCGGTGTCCCAGTCGGTCAGCATGGTCGACGGATTGAACCCGTTGGCCGCATGGTCGACGCTTCCGACGGTCGTCATGTTGCCATGCGCCAGTCCGGACATCGGTGCTGCATAGGGATCGGCCGGCATCGCCGACATATCGTGTCCGGCCATCGGTTCGGGCGTGGACTGCGACCGCGCCGTGCCTGCCGCTATGGCGGCACCACTGGCAGCGGCAAAGCCCGCGACAAGCAACGCGCGCCGGGATGGGTCAACTGAGGAATCGTCGGCCGCCGGCATGGATGAGCTTCCTCAAAAAGTCGCCAAAGTCTTGGCGCGAAATGTTAGACAAGGCTAACAATCTGCCTTCAGGGTTTACCTGTCAACCCAGATCGTGCGAGACTGTGATGACTATGCACGATGATCCCTATGACCCTTTGCCCCCGACCGGTGATGATCGCTCTCCCGACATGCGGGTGGAAGCGTTTCAGGGCGTGCGCGCGGCGCGCAGCCGCGAGTTGGCGGAAGACTACGTCGAGCTGATCGCAGAACTGATCCACACCCAGGGCGAGGCGCGCCCCGTCGACATCGCCACGCGGATGGGCGTTACCGCGCCGACAGTGGCCAAGACGCTGGACCGGCTGGCCCGGGACGGCCTCATCACCCGGGCAAAATATCGATCGATCTTCCTGACCGAGCAGGGCAGGGCGCTCGCGCACGAATGCCGCCACCGGCACGAGATCGTGCTGCGGTTCCTGCTCAGCCTTGGGCTGGACGCGGAGACGGCCGAACGAGATGCTGAGGGGATAGAGCATCATGTGAGCGAGAGCACGCTGAAACTGTTCGCGGCGTTCGCCACGCGCTCATGATTCCAGGAGATCGCGTGACCCGAGAGGACAACGCCGCCCGCAGCGGGGGTAGGTGCAACGGTCGCCTTGCGACTACAGATGACTCAATCGCTCGGCGTCCATTGGCCGGTCGAACGATCAACCTTGAAGCGATTGACGAGCGACCCGTCCTTCGTGACGATTTCTGCGGTGATCGTGCCATCGCCTTCCGACACGGTGCCGACCTTCAAATTGGGATTGGCATACATCTGCAGATTGATGTCGAGCATGCGTTGTACGTACTCGACTGTCACCGGACCAGTCCGGCGATGCTGCCCCATCATCATTCCCGAGCCCATCATCCCGTCGCCCATCATGCCTGGTCCCATCATGGCACCTCCGCAGGGACCACCGCCCCACCCGCCCCAGTCTGGGACCTGCGCGTTGCTAGGTCCGGCCAACACGAATGCTGCGACCCAAGCGAGCACTCCGAAAGTACTCTTGGTGAATTGCGCCAACTCAACCTCCCCAGACTAGCCGTCCACATGTGGACAACATCACCATCAAGCGCATTTCAGCCAAGTCCGCATTGATCTGGGTCAATGGCGATTCTGCCCATGTTCCAGCCAAGGCGCCCGCCGAGATGGTGGCGAGCCGCGACACCCGCATCGGCACAGTACGGACCACCGACTGGGCCGGTTTTCGCTCATGTCACAGTGAAGTTCGTAGAACAGGACGATCAGGCGTTTTCGACGGCGAACCGGATATCCGCGATAAGGCTTTCAGCGCTGAAATTCTCCAGCCGCTTGCCATTCAGGAAGAAGGTCGGTGTTTGGCGGATGGCCAGAGCCTCGACATCTGCCGCGTCCTGGTTCAGGATTCCGGTGATGCCCGGGAAAAACTGGTCCGTTTCCGCCTTTTCCAGATCGAGACCTGCGGCTCCGGCAATTTCCCAGGCGACATCCATCTCGGGCGAGCCATGAACGGCCCAGCCGGGCTGCTGTTCCAGAAGTGCATCCAGCACCGGCTCGAATTTGTCCTGCATCCGCGCAGCTTCAAGGATGCGCACGGCCTCGTCCGAACCTTCGTGGAAGACCGTGTAGCGCAGCACGACACGGACCTCGGTCGGGAACTGGCGGCGAATTTCCTGCACCACAGGATGATAGGCGCGGCAGGCCTCGCAGGAGGGATCAAAGAATTCGACCAGCGTGACGGGAGCGTCTGCGGGTCCGAAGCTGGGGGAATAGGGGCGGATCAGAAGCGCCTGATCCGCAGCGGGGGCTGCCGACGCTGCCGCTTCGGCTTCGGCCTGGCGCTGGCGGTTCACGAGGAACGCACCGCCCCCGAAAGCGACGAGCCCAAGAGCCGAAGCCCCAAGCAGGAGAGTGCGGCGGTTCATGTGCGGTTTCCTTTCGGCAGAATGAGACAGGCAAGAATGGCGGCAAAGGCGGCCAGCGATAGGTAGGGGATGGGCAGGCCGAGGATGACCTGCGCCGGGCCCGAGCAGGACGGGCCGTTCTCCGTGCATGGAACAATCGGAGCGGGCAGGATTCCCGCGTAAAGCCCGGAGTGCCAGGCGGCAAGCGCCAGGCCCGCCAGCACCAGCGGCAGGGCATAGGCCCGCGCCATGCCATCCCCGCGCCATATCGACAGTCCAAGGATCGGCACCAGCGGGAACATGGCGATGCGCTGATACCAGCACAGGGTGCAGGGCATCTGCCCCAGAACCTCGCCAATGAACAGCGCGCCCAGCGTTGCGGCAAGGGCGATCAGGAAGGCGATGGTCAGGGGCAGGTCTTCGCGGGACTGTACATGTGCATCAAGGTTGGTCAAGAAACGGCTCCGTGCGGCGGCGAAAGGGAAGCGAGGCGGCAAGGACAAGGACCGCGCCCAGAGTGATCGCAATATCGGCACCATTGAACGTGGGCCAGTGCCAGTCGCGCCAATAGACGTCAAGGAAATCGGTCACGGCACCCTGCCGCAGACGGTCGATAATGTTGCCAAGCGCACCGCCTGCGACCAGCGCAAAGCCCGCCCGCTCCAGCGGATGTTGTGCACGGAATGCCATGACGGCGAAGATCAAGGTCAGGGCGGCCGTCAGCGCCACCATCAGCAGCGGCCTGCCCGCCATGACGCCGCCCATCATTCCAAAGCTGGCGCCCTCGTTGAACCCCAGGGTAAGATTGAAGCCCGCAAAGACCGGGACCGCAGTCCCTTGCGACAGCAGCGACAGCGCCGCTGCCTTGGTCAGTTGGTCCGCCAGCACTGTCGCGGCGACAATGGAAATCAGAATCGCTCGGGTCATTGTTCCGCCTTGCGGTTGATGCCGATCCAGCGTGGGACCGATGCGGCGTATCGGTCATAGTCCGGGCCGATTGCCGCGCGCAGGGCGGCCTCTTCCGAACGGACCTGTGTGCCGGCCGACCACAGGAACAGGATCGGCGCGACGAATGTCGGGACGGATGGCACGGCCAGGGCAACACCCGCCAGCAGGGCGGCCTGCCCGACAAAGGTCGGGTTGCGGCTGAAGCGGTAGAGCCCGCCCGAGACGAGATCACCCATCTCGCCGCCGACCACGCCAACGCGCCAGGACGACCCCATCGACATCTGCGCGGCAAAGGCGACCATGGCACCAATCCCTGCGACAAAGACCCCGATCAGGCCGAGGAGGACGGCACGCCCCTCGGTCCAGAGCGGATCGACCTTGTGGAGCACCGGCAAGGCGAGCCAGAAGAGCGGCCCGAAGAAGGCGAGCGAAAAGGCCGCGCGGAACCCCATGGCGGCAAGGCGGTCGCGCCCGGTGGCGCGCGAGAACAGCCAGACGGGTTTGCCCGCAGCATGTGCCGCCATGGCGCTGCCCCAGAAGAACAGCACTAGATAGCCGAAGAGAAGGGCCAGCGTGGCCCATCCGAACGCGGAAATCATCGCGTCACACCTCGCGTTCCGGGTTGAACCGCAACAGGCGCAGCGCGTTGAGCGTCACCAGCACGGTCGCCCCGGTATCAGCGAGGATCGCGATCCAGAGGCCAGTCAGGCCAAAGACCGAAGTTACCAGGAACACCGCCTTCAGCCCCAGTGCGATGGTCACATTCTGGCGGATGTTGGCCATTGCGGCGCGGGACAGCCGGATCGTCGCCGGGATGTCCGTCACCCGGTCCCGCAGAATCGCCGCATCGGCGGTTTCCAGCGCCACATCGGTGCCCGACCCCATCGCGACGCCGACGCTCGCCTGTTTCAGCGCGGGTGCGTCATTGATGCCGTCGCCGATCATCATCACGCCGTCCTGCCTGCCGATTTCGCGAATGTAGGCGAGCTTGTCCTCCGGCATCATGTCGGCCTCGAACTTCAGGCCCAGATCCCCGGCAATCGCCGCAGCTGTGCGCGGATTGTCCCCGGTCAGAATGACGGACGAGACCCCCATCGCTGTCAGCTGCCGCACGGCTTCCTTTGCATCCGCGCGCGGCTCGTCCCGCATGGCGATCAGGCCGAGCGGCAACTTTTCGCGGAACACCGCCACGGCGGTCTTGCCTGCCTCCTCGAACACCGTGGCCCGCCGCAGGCCGAGGCCATCAAGCCCGCCAAGCTCCATCGCATGGCGCGGCGATGCGACCCATGCGGAAGCCTCGCCTACGGTTGCGACCACGCCCTTGCCCATCAGCGCCTTGGCGTCCCGCGATGGCAGGGCGGCAACCCCGGCCGCTTTCGCCTTGTTCAAGATGGCGATGGCCAGCGGATGGCTCGATCCTGTCTCTACCCCCGCCGCCACTGCCAGCAGGTCCGCCTCGGTGGTGCTGCCGAAAGGCACGACATCGGTAACCTGCGGCCGGCCGTGGGTCAGGGTGCCGGTCTTGTCGAAGGCGACCCAGCCGACCTTGGCCGCGGCCTCGATCACCGCGCCGCCCTTCATCAACAACCCTCGTTTCGCACCCGTAGACATGGCCGAGGCGATGGACGCCG
>CAZVIS010000002.1:3921-47789 GCA_964627355.1 uncultured Rhodobacterales bacterium | reverse complement strand
CCGCCATGAAGCGCTGGATGCGGGCGTCGGCCTCGGCCTCGGGCTCGCCCTCGGCGATCGGGGTGACGAAGCGGACCATGGCGCCGTCGGTGCGTCCGCGCGTCAGGCTGTCGCGCAGGACCGAGGCTTTCACCGCGAAGTCGTTGGTCATGCGGGTGCCCCGCTGCTCGAACCAGTAGTACACAAGCTGCTTCGAGAGCCCCTTCTGGATCACCGCGCGGTTCAGGGTGAAATCGCCATAGACGGTGCCCGGCATCGACACCGGGGTGGGGTCGATCGAATAGACCTCCCACCCGCCGACGGGCAGGCAGACCTCGGGCGAGTGGATGCCCGACCCCTCGGTCTGCTTGACGTACCAGGCCGAGAAGAAGTTGACGGGCTGCACCTCGCCCGGGGCGGCATAGGTGATGTCGATGTAGTCGGTGGCGCCCAGAACCGCCTCGACCGCAGGATCCAGCGTGCCGGGGGCCCCCGACCAGTCGCCGACCGTGCGGGGGAAGAGGGTAAAGCCGTCGCGCGCCACCTCGACCCGGGGCGGGGTGGGCACGGTGACGAAGGCCGTGGCGACCGCGGTGGACAGGACCGCCGCCGCGATCATCCCGCCCGCAGGCACGATGCCGCCCAGGCGGCGCATCTGTGCGCCAAACCCGGTGGTGTCGAGGTCGATGGTATCGGCCAGCGGCATCGGGTTCGGCGTCAGCCGCTGCAGCGCGATGGCGGTCAGGAACAGGATGCCGACGCAGGCGCCGAAGATCACCCAGCCTTCGAAGAAGTGCAGGAACCCCTCGGCATGGCTGATGCCATAGCTGTTCACCAGCACCCCGATCATGCCGATGCGGAAGCTGTTCATGAAGACGGTGAGGGGGGCGGCCATCAGCAGAAGCACCGCCTTGTGCCACATCGGGCCGCGGTAGAGGATCGCGAAGAGATAGCTGAAGGACAGGATCGGGAAGAGGTAGCGCAGGCCCGAACAGGCCTCGGCCACCTGCAGCTTGTAGATGCCAAGGTCGATCACGTTGCCTTCGAGAAAGACCGGGATGCCCGCCAGCTTGATGAACCAGACGCCAAGCTCGGACGAGATCAGCTGCAAAAAGATCGTCAACTTCCAGTAGAGGAACTGCGGCAGGGGCAGCATGAAGACCAGATGGATGACCGGCAGCTGGTGCTGCCGCCCGCGTGCCCAGCCCATGGTGGTCAGCACCACGCCGCCCACCCAGAGGATGAAGGCATAGGCCACCACATCGGGGATCTTCACCAGGTTGCCGAAGATGCCGAGGGTGAGGGCCAGAAGCACCACGAGGACCCCGGGCCGGCGGTCCACCGGAAGTGAGGCATCGACCGGCGCCTCGCGCCGCATCTCGCGCAGGAAAAGGTAGAGCGAGATCAAGGGGATCAGCGGCCCGTGGCTGTACTCCGGCGTAAGCCAGGCCGTGGCCAGCGACTGGAACCCCAGCCAGAACACCGGCAGCCCCGCCGCCACCAGCAGGGCGAACCACAGAAGGCCCGCCCGGTTCAGGGACGGGGTCGCGGCAAGAGGCTGGCCGGAGGCAAGGGACATGGGCGGGACATCCGGAACAGGGAACGGGGCGCGCGGGACCATAGCGTCTTTGCTGCGCTGCGGCCAGCGTCCGTGCCGCCCGATCCGGCAGGAAACGGACTGTTCACGGGGTTTTCAGGGGTTTTCGGGGGGGTCAGGCGGCGGCGCGCGCGCGCATCCGGCTGACCGCCTGCCGCCCGAGGTGCCCCGCCAGATGCAGCGCCAGGGCAAAGGCCAGTGTTGCGGCAACCGTGGTCAGGGCGAGGGCCACGCTCGCCTCGGGCAGGGGGGTCGCGCGCATCAGGATCGCGGCCAGCATCGGATGCGCCAGATAGACGGCCAGCGCGAGGTCGGCGGCCATCCGGCTGGCGCGGGTATCGGGCAAGGGCAGTGCGAGGCACAGCCACAGCGCCGCCCCGGCAAGGGCCAGCTGCGTCGCCCCCTGCGGCCAGCCGGTGGCGACGAGCATGGCAACGGTCCCGGCCAGAAGGGCGGCCCGGGCCCCGCGTCCCGGCAAGAGCGCGAGCCCAACCCCAAGCGCCACGGCAGGCGCGGCTTCCGCCCATTGCGCGAGGGGGGTGGGCAGGTCGGCCCCCTGCTGCAACAGCATCGCGCCAAGCGCCAGCGCCACGGCCAGCACCGCCAGCACCGCGCGGGCCGGGGAAGTCAGCGGCGCTGCCGCACGGGCAAGCGGCCAGAGGGCCGCGCAGGCAACCGCGGCAAAGGGCAGGAACCACAGGTGCAGGGCGGGGCCCGTGAGCACCATCCAGGGCGCGAACTCCTCGGCAAAGGAATGCCCGGCCGCGACCTCGGCCAGCTTCAGTGCACCGTAAACCCCGCTCCAGATCGCCCAGGGGACCAACAGCCGCCCCGCCCGCGCGCCCGTGAAGGCCCCGAAGGAGTGCCGTTCCGCCGCAGGCCAGGCCAAGAGGATCAAGAGCATCAGGAAGAAGGGCAGCCCCGCATAACCGATCGCCGCCCCGGGTGCCCCCGAGTGGAACACCACGATTCCCGCCGCCGCGATCAGCCGGGCATGGTCGAGCGAGCCGTTGCGCATCCCGAAACTCCCATGTTCCGTGCCGGGGATCCCTGCGGGATTAAATCTTGGGTTGTATAGTTAATAAATCATTAACCCTGAACGGGAGAATGCGGGAAGGCGCAGAAAGGGGCAGAACGCGGTCGGCCACGGCCTGCGCGCTTCCCCGCCGCCCGAAGGGCTTGTTCCGGGCGGTTTTGCGCCGCAGGAGCGCCGTAAGGCCCCCCGGATGTCTTGTCGGGCGTCTTGTCAGGGACCGGTGCGCGCGCTATTCTACCATAGGGTAGAAGAGGGGCGCGCGATGACCGGCCTGAACATCAAGGATGCCGAGGTTCATGCCCTGGCCCGCCGGATCGCGGACCGCACGGGGCAAAGCATGACCGGTGCGATCCGCGCGGCGCTGCGCGATCTGGACCGGCGGTTGGAGGCGCAGGCGACGCGGGCGGGGGTGGAGGATTTGCTGGCCCTGGCGCGGCAGGTCTCTGGGCGGATCTCCGGTCCGGTGCCCGACCACGGGGCGGATCTCTACGACGCGCAGGGCCTGCCGCGGTGATCCTCGACACCTCGGCGCTGGTCGCCATCCTCTGGGCGGAACCCGAAGAGGAGGCCTTCGTGCGCTGCATTGCTGCGGCGGACGTCGTGCGGATCAGTGCCGCCACGCGGTTGGAGCTGCACCTTGTCCTGCAGGGGCGGCTTCAGCCGGATGCGCTGGCCGGGGTGGCGCGGTTCCTGGCCCGGACCGGCGCGCTGATCGAGCCTGTGACCGAGGCGCAGGCGGGCCTCGCCATGGCGGCCTTCGATCGCTACGGGCGGGGTCGCCATCCGGCGGCCCTGAACTTCGGCGACTGCTTTGCCTATGCGCTGGCGCAGTCCATGGGGGAGCCGCTGCTGTTCAAGGGTGACGATTTCGCGCGGACGGACGTGCGGCCCGCGCTCTGAGGGGGGCGGGGAGTGCCCCTGCCAGGGTCCTTGCACCGGTTCCATGTGGCGGCGACAGTGGTGCGGCCCCCTGCGAAGGACGTGACCGATGCCCGAGACGATGCCCGAGATGATGGCTGAGACGATCATCCCCCTCATCCTCTGCGGCGGGTCGGGGACGCGGCTCTGGCCTCTGTCGCGCAAGAGCTATCCCAAGCAGTTCTCGGCGCTTCTGGGGGGCGAGAGCCTGTTCCAGATGGCGCTGCGCCGCCTGTCGGGCCCCGGCTACGCAGCGCCGGTGATCGTGACGGGCAGCGATTTCCGCTTTATCGTGACAGAGCAGATGGCGGCGGCGGGGGTCACCCCCGGCGTGATCCTGATCGAGCCTGCCCCCCGCAACACTGCGCCTGCGATCCTGGCGGGGGTGCTGCAGGTGGCGGCGCAGGACCCTGAGGCGCTGATCCTTGTCGCGCCCTCGGACCACCTGATCCCGGATGCCGATGCGTTCCGGGCGGCGGTGGCGGCGGGGGTGCCTGCGGCGCGTTCGGGCCGCATCGTGACCTTCGGCATCGCGCCCACACGGGCCGAGACGGGCTATGGCTGGCTGGAGCTGGACGGCGTGCCGCAGGGGACCACGCCCCTCCCTCTCCGCCGCTTTGTCGAAAAGCCCGATGCCGCACGGGCGGCGGCGATGCTTGCCACCGGCACCCATGCCTGGAACGCAGGGATCTTCCTCTTCACCGCCGCGACCTTCCTCTCTGCCGTGCGCGCCCATGCGCCGGACCTTCTGCCCCCGGTCGAGGCGGCGGTGACCGGCGCGGCGCGCGATCTGGGCTTCCTGCGGCTGGCGCCTGAGCCCTGGACGCAGGCGCCCGACATCTCGGTCGATTATGCGGTGATGGAGCGGGCGGCGAACCTGTCGGTCGTCCCCTTTGCCGGGGCCTGGTCGGACCTGGGCGACTGGGACGCGGTCTGGCGCGAGACGGGGTCGGAGGCGGCCACGCATGGCGCGGTTACGGCCATCGACTGCGAAGGCAGCCTCCTGCGGTCCGAGGCCGAGGGGCTGGAGCTGGTGGGGATCGGTCTGACCGACATCGTCGCCGTGGCGATGCCCGATGCCGTGCTGGTGGCGCACCGGTCCCGCGCGCAAGAGGTCAAGGCGGCGGTGGCCGCGCTGAAGGCGAAAGGCGTGCGGCAAGCCGAGGCCTTTCCCCGCGACCACCGCCCCTGGGGCTGGTTCGAGACGCTGGCGCATGGGTCCCGCTTTCAGGTCAAGCGCATCGTCGTGCATCCCGGCGCGGCACTGTCCCTGCAAAGCCACATGCACCGGGCCGAGCATTGGGTCGTCGTACAGGGCACCGCGCGGGTGACGGTGGATGCCGAGGTGCGGCTCGTGACCGAGAACCAGTCGGTCTACATCCCCCTTGGCGCGAAGCACCGGATGGAGAACCCGGGCAAGGTGGAACTCGTCCTGATCGAGGTGCAGACCGGCGCCTATCTCGGCGAGGACGACATCACGCGCTATGAGGATGTCTATGCCAGGGGGTGAGCGGCGGCCCCGGGCGCGCCCGCGCGCCCGGGGCGAAAACAGTCCAGTGGACTGTTTTCAGCCGCGAACGCCCGAGGCCCATGGCCGAGGGCCGGGTGGCAGCCGCGAACGCCCGAGGCGCATGGCCGGGTAGGCTGCGCCTTGCGGTCGCCACCCTTTATGACCCATCCCGGTGTTCAGGGCCGCAAGCTCTTCCAACCGGCGCATTCGCCCGCCTCTTTGCAGGATCAATCCAAAATTGTGTTTTTCCCAAGGGTTGTTGATTTATACTGACGCGCGTTGGAAGTATTCATGGCGACCTGGGGCCGGAGCGGGTACGCCGGGCGACGCTTTTTTCCAGGGAGGGCGAGCTTCCGAAAAACAATCAAGGAATGTATGATCCGCATAGAAACAGTCAAAGACGTGCAAATGTAAACTGAATGTAACGTTCTCATTTAAAATCAAGAGCCTGGGCTGGTGATCCGATTGTAGTTGCTTGGATTATTTCGCGCCTTGATTTGCCGGTATCCGTGTCGACTGTTTCGATGGCCCTGCCTTGACCGAATCAGATGTCACTGAAAGTCTATTGTCGGTGCATTAACGACCGAGGGGGTCCGAAAATGATTTCGCTTCAAGTGATTTCGATCCGCCGCTGCCTGACGGCCCTGCCGCTGGTGCTGAGCCTGCCGATCTTCGCTGGGATGGCGCAGGCGGCGACGGTGACTGTCATCGGGTTCGACGGCGCCAGCGGGACCAGCGGCCTGACCCCGGGTGCGGCAGGGACGGACGGCACGGCGGGGCAGGCGGGGGTGGCGCTGTCGGACGCGGCGGCCGAGAGCGAGAACAGGGCCGTGGCCGGAGGCGGCACGGGTGGCCTTGGCGGCGACGGCGGCGATCCGGGCGGCGCGGCCGGGGCGGGGGGTGCGGGCGGCACGGCAGAGGCCACGGCGGTGGTGCCGGGCGTGCCGGGCGAGGGCGGGCGGGCCGAGAGCCAGGCCTTTGGCGGCTTCGGCGGGAACTCAGGGTTGCCGGGAGGCCTGCTGTCAGGGGGGCCGGGTGACGTGGGGGCTGGCGCCGATGGCGGGGCGGGGGCTGCGGCCAGCGCCACGGCCCTGGCCACGGGTCCGGACGGCCGCAGCGTGGCGCAGGCCATGGCCTTTGGCGGACAGGGCGGCGGTGCGGTCGGCGTGGGCGGTACCGGCGGGGCGGGGGCTGCGGCCAGCGCCACGGCGCAGGCCACGGGCGGCACGGCCGCCATTGCCGAGGCGACCCAGACGGGCGGCGCGGGCGGCGACGGTGTTTTCGGTGCGAATGGCGGGGCGGGTGGGGACAGCAGCGCCACCGATGCCGTCGCGGGCGCCTCGGCCGGCGAGGTCAGGCTGCGGCAGACGGTGACCGGCGGCGCGGGCGGCTTTTCCGACGGGGCCTTGGGCGGGGCGGCAGGCGATGCCACCTCGACGCTGACCGCCGATGCGGGGGATGCGGCCTTTGTCGATGTCGCCAATACGGCCACGGGCGGCGCGGGGGGCGACGGGGCCCAGGGCGGGGCGGCAGGCGAGGCCCTGGCCGAGACCCGCCTGACGGTCGGCCCCGGCGGCGATGCCTTTGTCTCCACCCAGGCCACGGGCGGCGCGGGCGGCGCATCGCAGGACGGCAGCGGCGCTGCGGGCGGAACGGCCAGCGCCGTCACCGAGGCCAGCGGCGGGGCGGCCTTCTTCACCGTCGAGGCGGTGGCCCAGGGCGGGGCGGGCGGCGATGCCCGGGGTGCAGGCCAGAGCGGCGGAGCAGGCGGTGTCGCCGAGGCGAGGGCGACCGGCACGGCCACCGAGGGCGAGCTGGTCGCCGTGCTGGCCGCGCAGCAGGGCGGCGATGGCGGGCGGGGCCTGGACGGCGCGGATGGCGGCGACGGGGCGGCCTCGGTCCTGACGGATGCCGCCTTGGGCACGACCCCGGGTGGCCTGCTTCTGCGGCAGGTCGCCCAGGGCGGCAACGGCGGGTCGGCCGAGGGCGAGGGCCAGGCCGGGCAGGGCGGTGCGGCACGTTCGTCCCTGACGGTGGCGGGCGCGGGCGCGGACGCGCTGTTGGCCACGGCCAGTGCCGCCGGCGGCTTCGGCGGCACGAATGTCCTGGGCGAGGGGGCGAACGGCGATGGCGGGGACGCCACGGCGACGCTGGTGATCGCGGATGACACCGCCACCTTCGTCGAGGCCGAAGCCGCGGCCTTTGGCGGGGGCGGGGGCGACGACGGTGACGCCGCCACCGGCGACGGCGGGGATGCCACGGCGGTCGCCGACGTGACGGTCGCGCTTTCGTCCGACACCACGGTCCGGGCGGTGGCGCAGGGCGGCGGCAACGGCTTTTTCGGCTTCGCAGGCACGGCAGGGCAAGACCGGGCGGGCGATGCCACGGCCGAGGCCAGGCTGACCCTGCAGGGAGCCACGGGCTTTGTCACCGTCGCGGCCGAGGCCGAGGGCGGCCGCGCCTCCGCGTCGCAGGGCGGCGGCGCGGCCGATGCCCGGGCCGAGGTCACCGGCAGCGTCGATCCGGGCAACATCGGCACGGCGACCGCCTCGAGCCGGTCCGAGGACATCCGCGGGTCCGTCGCGGCCCGGGCCGAGGTGCCCGTGGGCAGCCCGGCCAGCGCCGTCACCCATACCAGCATCGGCACGGCGGTGACGGTCGGCGCCTACGAGACCTTGGCGGGCACCATGCGGTCCACGGCGGTGCTGGCCCCCGCGGCCCCCGCCTTCACCGATGTCGCGACCTATGGCTATGGCGCCTTTGCCAGCGGCTATGGCGGCGCGGGCGAGGGGGTGACCTATGCCGGGTCGAGCAGCTTTTTCGTCGATCCGGTGGACGGCATGCCGCTCTACCTCGATTTCCTGACCAGCGACAGCGTCGCGGGCGGGTTCGAGAGCCTGTCGCTGTCGCTGTCCCTCAGCACGCTCGGCAGCTCCAACACGCTGTTCGCGGAAACCTTCGCCTCGCTGGCGGCGTTCCAGAGCTTCTTCGCCGCCGACGTGCAGATCGCCGATTTCATCACCGGGCGGGCGACGATCGGGCTGTCCTATTCCTTTACCTCGGCCATGGTGGGGCAGGGCTTCGCGCTGGACTACCGGCTGGCCAGCGGCACGACCGCGCCCATCCCGGCCCCGGCGGCGCTGCCCCTGCTGGCCACCGCGCTGGCGGGCCTGGCGCTTCTGTTCCGGCGGCGGCGGGCGGCCTAGAACCGCACCTCGAAATCCCGGCTGAGGCCGAGGAAGACGCTCGTGTCGCGGGCGGTGTCCTCGGTCTCGGTGTCGCGTGAGGTGTGGCTGAGGCCGAGATCGAGGTTCCAGTCCTGGGCGAGGTCATAGCGGACCGTGGCGCTGGCGTTGGCGTTCTGGGTGACGGCATCGCCCTCGGTCGCGCGGCTTTCGGACAGGCCGACATCCAGCAGCAGCGTGGCGCGCGGCGTGAGGGTCTGGCTGAGGCCGAGGCTTGCGCGGGTGATGCGGCGTTCGCTGTCATCCTCGGCCCCCGAGGTCACGTCGCGCGCGACCTCGGCCGTGAACTGGCCGCGGGCGAGGTCGCGCGCGTAAGCGAGACTGCCGGTTACATTCGTGTCGCCCGAAGACCCGCGGGTGAGGCCAAGGCGCGCGACAAGCTGGCTGTCCGGCATCGCGAAGGTGCGCCCTGCGGTCAGGCTGCTGCGCGTGCCCTCGGGCGTGTCCTCAAGCCGCAGGTCGAGGGTCAGCGGCCCCTGCGGCCGGTCGAAGGCGAGGCCTGCATCGAAGGTCGTGGTGTCGCGCGGGCCCTCGTCGGCGGCATCGAAGCGGGTCTGCGCGAGGCCGAGGGTCAGCGCGGTGGCCTGCGTGAGGTCGAGCCGCAGCGTCGCGCCATAGCGCAGGCGGGTGCGGTCCGGCTCGGCCGCGCCGTCGCGGAAATCGCTGTCGGTGTAGGAGAGGTCGAGGCCGAAGCCCACGGGAGCGTCGTCCCCCCAGCGAAGTGCGAGGCTGCCCCCGGTGTCGCGGCGGGTGCCCGCCTCGCCGTCGAAATCCTCGAGCGTGCTGTCGCGGCCAAGGTCGATCTCGCGCAGGAAGACCTGGGTGTCGAGGCTGGTCCCCGCGCCCTGCCGCGCATAGGAGAGGCTGAGGTCGGGGTTGGCCACGTCGCCGGCGCCGCCTTCGCCGCCAAGGTCGCCCTGCAAGCGGACGGCGGCGTCGAAGGCCAGGCGCGAGACGCGCGTCTCGGTCAGGTAGCCGAACCGCAGGCGGGTGTCGTATTCGGTGCTGTCGCGGCCGCCATCGGCGTCAAGGCCCGTGTTGGTGTGGCTTTCCACCCGGGTGTCGAGGCCGAAGGTCAGGCGCACGCCGCCGCCGGTGTTTCCCCCCGCCTCCTCGCCCGCCTGCTGCGCGGCGAGGGCGGCGGGCAGGGCAACGGCGGTGGCCAGAGCCACGCCCTGGGCCAGCCAGCGCCGGATGCGGCCCGGCTGACCGCGCAGGGCAGGATCTGGGCAGGCAGGATTGCGGCCGCACCCTGCACCCGCCCCGGTGCCGATCCTGCCTGCGGTCCTGTCGGCCCGATCCGTCATCCGCCTCGCCCTGCTGCTGCCTGCCCGGGCTTGTCGCGGCCCGTGTTGTTCTATCGCGTGTTGTCTGTTCGCGCCTCAGAGGGCGCGGATCATTCGAACAGGCGCCGTTCCGGCACCACGATCACGTCGCCCTCGGCCAGCACGGTGCCGCCGGCGGGGCTGCTGCCCGCCTCGATCGCCTTGTAGTCGAGCGCATAGGTCTCGGTCCCCCGGCGGAGTTGCACCCGCTTGGTCGCGGCAAAGCGGGTAAAGCCGCCCATCATGGCAAAGGCCTGCAGGACGGTGGTGCCGGGCTTGACCGTGATGAGGCCAGGCTTGCCCACCTCGCCCACCACGAAGATGTCGATGGTGGGGCCGGTGGCGGGGCCGGTCGCGGCAACCCGCTCGGCCAGCCGCTCGATCGAGACGAAGACGGTGGGGGGGGCGGCGAAGCTGGCCGAGAGGCGCTGCACGAGATCGGCCTGCACCGCCTCGACCGTGCGCCCCGAGGCCTGGATCGATCCGGCGAGCGGCAGGGTGACGCGGCCATCGGGGGCGATCAGGGCGGCACGGTTCAGGCCCGCATCCTCGACCACCTCGATGCGCAGGACATCGCCCGCGCGCAGCTTGTAGCCGGCCTCGGTCTGGGCGGCGGCGGGGGTGGCGGGCGTCAGAAGCGGCACGAGGCACAGCACCATGACGGCGCGAAGCAGGGCGGACAGCGTCTTCATTCCCGGTTCTCCATGCGCGAAAGGGGGCGGGCGCGCCACCCTGTTCCGCCAGTTACGCGATGCTAACCCGCGCGCGGGCCATGGGAAAGACGAAACACCGCCACCCCCCGGAAGGCGGCGGCGCCGTGCCGGTCGCGCCACAGGCGCGGGCGGCGCCGACCCCGGGTGAAAACCGCTAGTCCAACCGGAGGGCGCGGCCCAGCATCGCAAGGGGCGCATAGAGGCGGAGGGGGGCCAGCGGATCGGGGCGGAAGCCGTGGTGCAGGGAGAAGGCGGCAGCGGCGGTGTCCTTGGCCTCGACGACCATCATGTGCGCCGCGATGTCCGAGCGCCACGCGCGGGCCACCGCGTTGCCCAGGAGGGCCGCGCCAAGCTTGCGGCCCTGGTAGCGCAGATCGATGGCCAGACGCCCGAGACGGGCCGCAGGGACCACGGGATAGCGCGGCAATCGCTTCTGCCAGTCCGGGGCAAGGTCCGTCAGCTGAACATGGGCGGCCGAGAGCGTGTAGTAGCCCGCGACCGCGCCGCTGCCCGTGTCGATCGCCACAAAGCAGGCGGCCACGCGCCGTTTCATGTCCTGACCGGCCTGCGTCCGCAGGTAGCTGTCCAGGGGCCCGTTGCCACAGGCAAAGCCGCTGCGGTCCTGCCCGTCCAGCGGGACCACGGAAAACGGGTATCCGGACATGTCCTGGGGCGGGCCTTAAAGCGGGCCGATCAGGCGCTCGTGATGCGCGCGCGCCCGGTCCATCGCCGGCGCGGGGGCGGGGGGATCGGCCAGGAGCGAGGCAAAGGCCAGGGCGCTTTCGCGGCTGAGGTGCAGGACTTCGGCCTGGGCAATTGTCGCCCGCGCAGCGGCGCTGGCGGCGGCGACCACGAAATCGGTCAGGCTGCGCCCCTCGATCTCGGCGGCGCGTTTCAGGATGTCATGCACCTCGGGGGCGAGGCGCGCCTCGAGGCGCGCCTGGCGGGGTGCGGGGCGGGGTGCGGTCTGCATGGCGGTTCTCCTTGCAGGGTACATACGGCAGATTGCCGTACACATCAAGGAGGGCCCCCTTCAGGGCTGCGTGGCCCCGGGGGCGGCCTCTCCCTCCGCCTCGGGCAGCGGGCCGCCGAGGGCGTCGAGCTTGGTCCTGGCCTCGGCCATCTGGGGCAGGGTGGTCTCGGGGCCCGCAGCGGCCAGTGCTGCCGAGAACTGGCGGCGGGCGTCCTCGGGGCGGGCCAGGGCCTCGTAGGCCATGCCGAGGTGGTACTGCACCAGCGGATCGCCCGGCAGGCCCTTGGCCGCAAGCTCGAGATAGGGCAGCGCCTCGGCGGTGTCGCCGCGGCGGAAGGTGATCCAGCCATAGGTGTCGGCAAAGGCCGGTACTTCCGTTCCGCGCAGGCGGCGGGCCACGGCAAAGGCGCGGTCAAGGCTCGCCGGGTCGGTCTTGTGGGTGGTGATGAGCGAGGCGAGGTTGTTGGCCACGATCACGTTGGAACTGTCCTCGGCATAAAGCGCCTCGTAGATCGCGATGGCGCCGTCGATGTCGCCCGCCGCCTCGAGCTGGCCCGCCTTCATCCAGCGGAGCGTGCCGGAGGTGGGCTGCGCGGCCAGCGCCGCATCGACCAGCGCCGCCGCCTCCTCGCCCCGGCCCTGCGACTGGAGGAGCGCATAGAGGAGCCGCACCGGCGGCTCGGCGGCCGGGTCCTTGGCGATCAGGTCGCGGTACTGCGTCTCGGCCAGCGCCACCTCGCCGCGCAGGGCGTCGAGGCCTGCCGACATCAGGCGCAAGGCCTGGTCGTCGGGACGCTCGGCCAGGATCCCGTCGAGATAGACGCGCGCCTCGGCCATCCGGCCCGCGCGGATCTGGGTTTCCAGGATCGCCGCCACGGCGCGGATGCCGCTGGCGTCGCCGCCCCCGGCGGTCTGGTCTCCGACCAGGTCCGAAAGGGCGGAGAGCCCCTCGTCCAGCCGGTCCTGGCCCAGCAGGATCGCGGCCTGAATCTCCTGCGCGGTGGCCTGCGCCTCGGGCGTGCCGAGGGCGCGCAGCGCTGTGGCGACCTCTTCGGCCTCGGGCCAGGCCTGTTCGCCCAGATGGATGCGGGCCAGCGCGCCAAGCACGCGGGCATCGGCGGGGCTGACGCGGCGGGCATCTGTCAAGACCGAGAGGGCGGGCTGGATGCGCCCCTCGCGCATTAGGAAATCGGCATAGCGCAGCGATTCCTGCGCCCGGTTGCCCGAGACCTCGACGGCCAGCGCCAGGCGTTCGGCGGCGAGATCCTGGGCGCCGTCGCGTTCATGCGCCTCGGCCATCAGCGTCAGGATGTCGGGGTCGCGCGGCGCCTGGTCGAGGGCGGCGCGCAGGTCCACGATGGCGCCGCCCGGATCGTCGGCCTGGATGCGCCAGGCGGCGCGCAGTTTCAGCGCCTCGATCTGGGTGGGGTCTTCGGTCAGCACCTCCTCGATGCGCGCCCGCGCGCCCACGGCATTGCCGGTGGCCTCGAGCATGCGGGCCTGCATGACCTTGAGCCGGCGCGTCTGGTCCGAGGGTTCGGCCTTCGACACGATCGCCTCGAGGGCGGCCACGCCCTCGTCCTGCTTGCCCGCCTGGAAGTCGAGCGTGGCGAGAAGGGCGCCGTAAAGGTCGGCGTTGGGGGTGCCGGTGTTGGCCTCGTACAGGCGGGTGATCTCGGCGCGGGCGGCCTCGGGGCCCTTGGCGGCTTCCAGAAGCTGGATCACCGCGACATGGCCCTCGGGGGCGGCGGTGGCCTCGCCCGCCTCGGCGCGCAGGAAGGCCTCGGCCCCGTCGATGTCGCGCTGCGACAGGAACCAGCCGATCATCGCGGCCTTGACCTCGTCATTCTCGGGGAACAGGCGGACCATTTCCTTCAGCTGCGTGCCGGTGCCCTCCACATCCTCGGCCTGGGCCAGCAGGCGCAGCTTGAGCATCTGGAACTCGATCGCCTGGGGCTCGGCGGCGATGGCGGCCTCGATCTCGGGCAGGGCGTCCTGCGGCGCGGGCCCGGAGAGGGCCTGGTCGATCACCAGACGGCGGGCCAGCTGGTTGGCGCCGGGCAGGCCTGCGGGTTTCACCTCGGCGGCGGCCTCGGGCGTGGCGAGGAAGGCGCGTGCGGCCTCTCCCACCTTGGCTTGTGCCGCGGTGTCGCGGGCGAGTGCTGCGGTACGATAGTCGAGTGCCAGGCCGATCGCCTGTGCGGTGCGGTCGGCGGGGGCAAGGCGGATCGCCTCGCGGCCATGGCGTTCGGCCTCGTCCCAGTCGCCGCGCAGGATCGCCATCTGCGCCAGATCGCGCCGCGCCTCGGGCGTGTCGGGATATTGCTCGATCAGGCGCAGGTACTGGCCGTAGGCCTCGGTCATCTGGCCCCGCTTGACGAGGAGGCCCGCATAGGCGGCGCGCGCCTCCTTGTGGAAGCCGTTGAGCTCGAACACGTTGCGGAACTCGATCATCGCGCGGTCCTCGTCGCCCTGGGCCAGAAGGGCGAGGCCCGACTGGTAATAGGCCTCGGCCCGCTCTTCGGCGCTGTCGCAGGCTGCAAGCAGGAGGGTGGCGGCGAGGAGAAGGGCCGGAAGGGGCCGGAGGCGCGACGCGAACGACATGAAAGAACCTTTCACTGCAAAGGCCGGGGGACAGGACTGCCGCCGCCGACACGAGATTGGGCACAAGATGCGGCGCGGGAAGGCCCCGCGCCGCTTTCTTGACCTCTATAGCCGGAGAGGGGTCCGGTTGTCAGCCGGGGGCCTGCACGGCGCGCAAAAGGATCGCAGGGACGTGAAGCAGGCCACAGGTGCGAATGGGGGGCGCGACCCGCCCCCGCCTTGCCTGCCGTCAATATCCGGTGGCGCGCAGCACGACGCGGACGGTCGCCGCCAGAAGCCGCAGGTCGGTGACCAGCGACAGGTCGCGGTCATAGTCGGTGTCAAAGCGCGCGCGGTCGGCAAAGGTCGAGGTATTGCGCGACGAGACCTGCCAGGGTCCGGTGATGCCGGGGCGCAGGCGATAGTAGGCGCTGCCGGGGTAAAGCTCTTCCTGGCAGGGCATCATCGGGCGGGGGCCGACCAGGCTCATGTCGCCCATCAGCACGTTCCACAGCTGCGGGAGTTCATCGAGCGAGGACTTGCGCAGGATGCGGCCGAAGGAGGTGATGCGCGGATCGTCCTTGAGCTTCTGCGTGGTGTCCCATTCGTAGCGGGCGGCCTGGCTGGCGGCCAGATGCGCCTCGAGCCGGGCATCGGCATCGGCGACCATCGAGCGCAGCTTCCAGATCCGGTAGGAACGCCCGCCCCGGCCCACGCGCAGCTGCGAATAGAAGGGACGCCCGCCGTCCTGCGCGACCAGCAGCGCCAGCATCGCGATCAGCGGCAGCACGATCGGGGCAAAGACCACGACCACGGTGACGTCGAAGAGCCGCTTCAGCACCGTGCGGTACAGCCCGCCCGCAACCGGCGCATCGGCCTCGCCCGGAGCCGTGGCTGCGGCAGCGGCGGCCTGGGGCGTGGCGACGGCCACGGCCGGCCGTGCTGCGATGTCATGGTAATGTGCGGTCATGGTTCAAGCCGTCCCGTTCCAGGAATGTTGCAGTGCAGCATCAGGGCCAAGCTTGTCCGGATGGACGCCCGAAATGCCGCGCCTTGCGCGATCCCTCTCAAAGGCCTTGGTCTCAAGGCGGTTACGAATCCAGTCCCCACCCGGCGATGGTTACACATTTTTAACCCACCCGGCAACGTCCAAGCGCAGGGTTGCGCGACTTACCGCCAAATTAACCTTTTAATTTCGTTACATTAAAATGTCGCATTTCGATTGTTTCCAACACTTGGCCAAACTGGGGCGGGACCTGTCGGTTTTTGCGGCAACCGGCAAACGCGAGTGGGGAAAATCCGGATCGCGCCCCGGTTGCGCCACAGTCTTCTGGCACGGGCGCCTGGCGGCGAATCGTGCATCGGCACGGGTTTTATCTGCGCTGCAGCATGCCGGGGGTGCTTCTTTCGCCGCAATCATGCCACAGGACGGGGTGACAGGACTGGCGGCGGGCCCGATTCCGGCCCACATGATGGGCAGGGCGGAAGACCGCCGCGAGGAAGACCCGCCGCCAAGATCACCGTCACGACCGCCGTCACAGGTACAGAGCCGCCAGCAAGAGAATCACCCCGCAGCACGCATGGGCACCAGCATCGACATCTACACCGCCCATTTCGGGCTGACCGAGCGGCCCTTCTCGCTGGTGCCGGACCCCGACTTCCTGTTCTGGTCGGCGCCGCACAAGCGCGCCTATGGCATGCTGGAATATGGCCTCGTCACGCGCGCGCCGATCACGCTGGTGACGGGCGAGGTGGGGGCGGGCAAGACCACGCTGCTGCATCACATGCTGCGCACGGTGGAATCCGACGTGCGCGTGGGCCTGATCTCGAACGCGCATGGCGACCGGGGAGAGCTTCTGCGCTGGGTTCTTCTGGCCCTGTCGCAGCCCGCCGCCCCGCAGGAGACCTATGTCGATCTCTTCGGCCGCTTCCAGCAGTACCTCATCGCGGAATATGCCGCGGGCCGCCGCGTTATCCTGGTGTTCGACGAGGCGCAGAACCTCAGCCGCGAATCCCTGGAAGAGCTGCGGATGTTCACCAACATCAACTCGGGCAAGGACGAACTCTTGCAGCTGGTGCTGGTCGGCCAGCCGGAACTGCGCGACATGGTGCGCCGGCCTGACCTCACGCAGTTCGCGCAGCGCGTGGCGGCCGCCGTCCACCTGCCCGCGATGGATGCGGCCACGGTGCGCGCCTATATCCGCCACCGCCTGCAGGTGGCAGGCGGGGCGGGTGACATCTTTGCCCCCTCGGCCGCCGACATGGTGTTCGAGGCGACGGGCGGGGTACCGCGGCTGGTCAACCAGTTGTGTGACCTCTGCCTGGTTTACGCCTATACCAAGGAGCATCGGCGGGTGCTGCGGCTGACGGTGCAGCAGGTGCTGGACGACGGCGTGTTCTTCTCGGCCCGCCCGCTCGACGCCGCCCTGCCGCCCCTGCGCAGCGTCCCCACCCTGCGCACGAGCTGAGAGAGACCTCGCGAAGAACGATCTGGCCGAGAGAGACCTGCGACCCATGGACCTGCGCTTCTACCTGTCGATCTTCCTGCGGCGCCTGCCGTATTTCATCCTGATGCTGGCGCTAGGCAGTGCGGCGGGCCTGACGCTCGCCCGCGTCTTGCCCACGGTCTATGTGGCGCAGGCCAAGCTGGTCGTGGAAAGTGAACAGATCCCCGACAGCCTTGCCGCCTCGACCGTCGAGACGCAGGCGACCGAGCAGTTGCAGATCATCCAGCAGCGCATCCTCGCCCGCGACCAACTGGTCGAGATGGCGAACCGGCTGGGGATCTATGCGGGCGAGCCCGGCGATTCCCCGCGTCGCAGGCTCAGCGCCGACGACATCGTGACCGACCTGCGCGAGCGGATCGGGATCGTCACCGTGGGCGGGGCGGCGGCGAACAACCGCGGCCCGGTGCAGGCGACGCTGGTGACGGTGTCCTTCGAGGCGCCGACGGCGCAGCTGGCGGCCTCGGTCGCCAATGATGTGGTGACGCAGATTCTGCGCGAGGACGTCTCGATGCGCACCGGGGTCGCGCGCCAGACGCTCGACTTCTTCGAGCAGGAGGTGCGGCGGCTGGATCAGGAGCTGTCCACGCAAGGGGCCGCCATCCTCGCCTTCAAGGAGGCCAACAAGGGGGCGCTGCCGGACAGCCTCGAGTTCCGCCGCACCCAGCAGGCGGCGGCGCAGGAGCGGCTTCTGACGCTGGACCGTCAGGAGGCCGAACTGCGCGAGCGCCGCGCCCAGGCCGAGCGGCTGAAGGACGCGGCCCTGGCCGCCGGGGTCGAGGGGGCAGGCCCCGGCACCACGCCCGAACAGAAGACGCTGCAGGCCCTGCGCGACGAGCTGGCCCGCGCGCTGGCGGTGCTGGCCCCCACCAACCCGCGCGTCAAGCTGTTGCAGACGCAGGTCGCGGCGCAGGAGGCGGTGGTGGCGGCCCAGATGGCGGCAACGGCTGCCGCCAGCGGCGCGGTGACCGCGGACGGATCCGCGCCCCTGACCAGCTTTGACCTGACGATCACTGACCTCGACAGCCAGCTGCGCTTTGTCGAGACGCAGCGCGCGCAGATCGCGGCACAGCTGGCCGAGCTGGAGGTCACGATCAACGCGACGCCCGCCAACGCCATCACCCTTGGCACGCTGGAGCGCGACTACGAGAACACCCGCGCGCAGTATGACGACGCGGTGGCCAAGAAGGCCCGTGCCGAGACGGGCGAGGTGATCGAGGCCCTGTCCAAGGGCCAGCGCATCACGGTGATCGAACAGGCGGTGGCGCCGCTGGAGCCCGACAGTCCCAACCGCCTGCTGATCGCCGTGGGGGGGGTGGCCGGGGGGCTGGCCCTGGGCCTTGGTCTGGTGCTGCTTCTGGAGCTGATGAACGCCGGGATCCGCCGCCCGGTGGAACTGACCAACCGGCTGGGCATCACGCCCTTCGCCACGCTGCCCTACCTGCGCACGAAGGGAGAGATCCTGCGCCGCCGCGCGATCATCGGGGCGGCGATGGCGGTGGCGCTGGCGGGGGTTCCGGCGGCGCTGTGGCTGGTGCATACGCAGGTCATGCCGCTGGATCTGCTGATCGACCGGGTGATGGAGAAGGCGGGGCTGGCGAGCCTGGTGCTGCCGCCCTCCGGCCCACCCGCTGTGCTGCGCGCCGGCTGAAGGGAACCCCTATGGAACGCATCCAGTCCGCCATCGAGAAGGCCCGCGCCGAGCGGCGCAGCGTCCTGTCACAGGATGGGGGTCAGGGCGGGGACCGGGGGGAAAGCCGGAACGCGGGCCAGAGCGCCGCCGCACCGGCGGCCGAACCCGCTGCGGCCCCCGCTGCAACCCCGGCGTCCTCTGCCGCGCCCGCCCTCTGGGCCGCGCTGACGCCCTTTGTCCCGGACCCGCGTCTCCTTGTGCGCAACCGCATCGTGGCGGCAGAAGGGGGGCGCGAGGCGGTGCCCTTCGACGTGATGCGCACGCGGCTTCTGCAGCAGATGCGCGCCAACAACTGGCGGCGCGTGGCGATCACCTCGCCCACGGCGGCCTGCGGCAAGTCGATGATCGCGCTGAACCTCGCCTTCGCGCTGGCGCGGCAACCCGACATCCGCACCCTGCTCTGCGAGTTGGACCTGCGCCGCCCGTCCCTGTCGGCCACGATCGGCCTGCGCGAGCCCCTGAACTTTGCCCGCGTGATCGAGGGGCGGGCGCCCTTTGCCGACCACGCGCGCCGGGTCGGCGACAACCTCGGTCTCGCGCTGAACCGGGGGCCGGTGAAGAACCCCGCCGAACTCCTTCACAGCCCCACGGTGGCCGAGGCGCTGGACCGGATCGAGGCCGACTACGACCCTACGCTGATGATCTTCGACATGCCGCCGCTTCTGGTCTCGGACGACGCGCTGGCCTTCCTCGGCCAGGTCGATTGCGCGATCCTGGTGGCGGCGGCCGAGGTCACCACGATCAAGGAGATCGATACCTGCGAGCGGGAACTGGCGGCACAGACCAATGTGCTGGGGGTGGTCCTGAACAAGTGCCGCTACACCGGGCCGGACTACGGCTACGACTACTACTGAGCAAAGCAGAAGGGCCGGGGTTTCCCCCGGCCCTTTGCATGTTCATGCCGTGAAGGCCGATCAGGCCTTGCGACGACGCAGGGCAGCCAGACCACCGATCGCACCGATCAGCAGCAGGCCACCGGCCGGGACGGGAACAGCGGCGATTTTGATACCGTCGATGAATCCGCCGAGCGATTCCGGATTGCCAGCTGCGTCGAAGGTCAGCAGGTACGAGCCAGCAGTCGTTACCGTGAAGTTGTTCGTAACGACCGTCCACTCTCCGAGCGGGTAGGTCATGCTCGGCCCTGTCACAAGCCCCGAGGCCAAGTTGCCAAGCGAATAGTTGATGGAGTTGGTGTTGATCGGCTGCCCGGCTTCGTTAACCCGCGGGCTGTAGGCGAAGGAAAGCGTGTAACGGCCTACGGTCAGATTCACGCTTTGGGTGATGGCGTTGTTCCGGTTGCCGTCCAGCTCCGCATAGTAGTCCCCTTCAAAGGGGTCGAGCGGGATCGTGTTGCGCGTCTGGATTTCGAGCTCACCGTCGGAGAGAGTCCAGCCCGGGAACGAGGAGTAGATATCCCAGGAGTCGCTTCCGAAGGCACCAGGCATCGACGCAAAGGTGTTTCCGTTCTGCCCGGTCCCAGCCGGGCCAGTTTCGAAGCCGCCGTTGACGACGATAGTCGCAGCGTTGGCTGAGAGGGCGGCCAGCGACAGGGTCGCGGCGGTTGCAAGGATTTTGAACATCGAATGTACTCCGGTACAGGGGGCAAGATACCTTCTTTTGGCCCTGTTTTCGCCGCAGTGCAAAGACAACCGGCCCCGGAGTCGAAAATACAACTTGGGCGAGAATCGGTGTTTCTTAACGACTGACAAACGTGTGCCCGGGGTCTGAACCTGCCCCAAAACCGAACCGCCGAAGGGCTTTTCGTGGCCCGGCGGCGCGTCGTCCGGGCGATCCGGACGGGATGCGGTGCGTATCGGGCGGCGTGATTCGCCGCCTCGCCCCTCAGCCCCGGCGGCGCTGCAGTGCAGCGATGCCGCCCAGGGCGCCGAGGAGAAGCAGCCCGCCCGCAGGCAGCGGCACGGCGCTGATCACGACGGTGATGGCGCCCGAATTATCGTCCTTGTTGTTGTCCCAGGCGAAGAGGAACAGCTCTCCCGCGTCGGCGACGACGGCCTCGAACTGGGTGCCGATCAGGAAGAAGTCGCCCGTGCCGATCCGCCCCACCAGGCTGCCGTAAAGCGCGGTGAAGTCGCCCAGGGTGTAGGCGCCATAGCAGTTGGACAGCCCGTTCGCCGTCGAGGTGCGGGTGCAGGGCGTGTTGTTGCCAAGCCGCCAGGTGTCGCGCGGGTCGGCATCCACGATCAGGGTGAAGCCCGGTTTCAGCACGAGGCCGGTGGCAAGGCCGGTGCCCAACCCCCCGTTCGACGAATGCTCCTTGGCCAGCACCTCGACGGGGCGGGGGGTGGAGACGGCCAGGGTGGCGGCCAGCGCCGGGGCGGCGGCGAGCGGCAGGGCCAGGGCGACGGCGAGGGCTGCGGTCTTCAGCAGGACGGTCTTCAGCATCACGGGCACTCCGGTGCGGCAGGGGGGAGGAGGACCTGCCGCAAAGGCCGATATCGACGGCATTTGCGTCAAAGTCGGGGCATTTGCGGGGTCGGATGCGGGCAAGGTGGCGGAGCGGGGAGCTCAACCGGAAGAAGAAATGTAAGCATAAACATAGGTTTGATTCCTTTCCCCTGACCCTCTGTTTCCGTTTCCCCGCCAATCGCCTGCGGCTGTTCACGGCCGCACCGGACGCCGCCCCCGGACCCTCTCCGTTGCGTCCGGCGCAGGGGCGGCGCGCGGCGCCCTCACGCCCCGTCAACCTGCCCGGGGCAGGGTGCCCGCGACCCGATCCGCCCCATCCGACAGGAGCCCCCGATGCCCGATCCCTTCGCCTCGCACCAGCCCGGCCTGACCTCGCCCGCCGAGGGCGGCTTTGCCGTCACGCCGAGCGACACCCTCGACCTCCTGCGCACGACCCGGGCGGTCTATGTGGGCACTGCGGGCGCGCTGCGGGTGACGCTGCTCTCGGGCGAGGTGGTGACCTTCTCGGGCGCCCAGGCGGGCGTCGTCTATCCCCTGCGCCTGGCCCGCGTAATGGCCACCGGCACCACAGCAGGCGGCATCGTCGGGCTGACCTGAGGGGGGGAAGGCCTAGTTTCCGCATACAGCCCTTTCCTAGTCCCGACGAAAGTAAAAATGCAGTGGAGAGAGGTGGCAGGAAATGCGGAATGTATACAGACCCCCTCAAGGGCTAGGCGTTTAACCTGAGGCGCATGGTCTGCCATGTGCCGGATGATGACGGCCTGCCTTGAAGGGCGGGGCAAACCCTGTATCATCCCCTGTATGTATGGGGCTCTGTGAGCCCATACGCTACATGTTGATTCCCTGATCCGTTTGACTCACACTCCACCTTGCGCAGCGGGAGGGACCGACATGCTCAGGGCCGATGATCTGACCGACAAGGAACGCCTGTTCTGCCACGAGTACCTGGTGGACTTGAACCAGTCCGCCGCCTACCAGCGTGCTGGCTACAAGCCGGGCCGGACGCCTACCCAGACCAGTGCCCGGGCTAGCGAGCTCCGTGCAAAACCGAGCATTGACGCGCATATCGCCGAGTTGATGGTGCGGCGGGCCGAACGGACCGATATCACTGCCGACCGCGTGGTGCAGGAACTGGCCAAGATCGCTTTCGGCACGCTGCGCAGGTTCATCGCCGTCGATGCCGAGGGCCAGCCCCGCATCGACCTTCGTTACGCGCGGCCTGATGACCTCGATGCGCTGAGCGAAGTGCAGACCGAGACGGTTCTAGAGCGTGAGAGATCAGGTGACGACGTCACGACGAACGTCGTCCGCAAGACCAGGGTCAAGCTGCACAACAAGCTGAAGGCGCTGCATGACCTGGCCCTGCATACAGGGGTGTTTCGTGCGAGCGACAAGAACGAACCCGATCCGTTGTCCATCCTGCTGAAGCAAGTTCTTGACCGCGCCGAGATCATGCCCATCACCGCCGTGCCGACAAAGGGATACGGCCAAAGAGCGCGATAGTCTCCCGTAGCCACGTCGCCGATCCTGTCGCCAGAGAGTTCAACGCCCCCGGAACACGGGCGTACAGTAAAGATGCGGGACGGCAGCCCTATCCCCGCGCCGCCTGCCTGAGCATCCACACCATCCGCGTAAGGCGCAGGCGGGCCAGCGTGGCCAGCGCGCGGGCCCGCTCTGCCCCGGTCAGCACGGGATGGCCGAGCACGCGAGGCGCGTGCGCCAGCACCGACAGCGGCATGGCCAGCGCCTTGCACGCCCAGACCATCCGCCGCGCCGGGGTGCGTCCATTCACCCCGAACCCCTCGTCGGTCAGCCGCCGCCATTTCTTTTCCAGCGCAGACCAGTCGGACCGGGTAGGGTGGCTGACACGCAGGGCGTCGTCATAGGTCAGGCGGAACCCCTTGGCCGTCGCCCGGCGGCACCAATCCAGATCCTCGGACAGGCCATGCACGAAGGGGCCGGTAGCGGCGAACACGTCGCGCCGGGTGACGAGGTTTGCGGTGACGGAAAACCCCTTTGTCTCGACATAGCCCTTGTTGTCGAAGGCAAAGACCGCCTCGAAGGCCTCGGCCCCCGAGCGGGGCGGCGGCGTCTCGTCAAAGACATCGACGCGCCCGCCGACAAGATCGCTCTTCCCGGCGGCAGAGAGCGCTGCGGCGATCCAGTCCGGGGCGGGCACGCAGTCACAGTCGAGGAACAGAAGCAGCGGTGCCCCCGTCTCCGCCACACCCCGGTTGCGCGCGTTCGCGGCACCCTTCGCTGGCTCGGTCACGAGGCGCAGATCCGGAAAGATCGCCCGCACCGCACCCAGATCAGCGGTCGAGTTGTTATCGACCACGACCACCTCAACCCCTGCCGTCACCTGCGGCATCAGCGCGGCAAGGCAGCGGATCAGCCGTGCGGTGTCGTTGTAGTGGGGGATGATGACGGCGGCGTCGGGCATCGCCTATCCCCGTACCCGCCCCATCAGCGCCCGAAGCCCCGCCTCATAGGCCCCCAGTTTCGCGCGCCCCCGGGCCAGCGCGGCCTCGGCCTCGGCCTTTAGCGCCGCGCGGTCGTCCCAGGCGGCGGCAACCTTGGCCCGGATGGCAGGCGCCGTCTCGGCGGTGCAGTCCACCGTGCGGTCGTAGCCGAGCGTGCCGAACAGGCCTGCGAACTTGCGGGAATAGGCCATGGGGACCACCGGCACGCCACTGGAGAAGGCGGCGATGCAGGCGTGCATCCGGGCGCCCATGAAGAAGTCCATGCCCGCGATATAGGTCTTGGCCTCGGAGGGGCTGGTGAAGGCGGGGGCGAGGACGGTGCCGGGAAACTCTGCCGCCAGAAGGGCACTCGCCCGGGCGTCATCTTCCTTCACCATCGGTCCCGAGGCGACGATGACATGGGGCACCAGATGCACCTCTGCCCCCCGCACCTGGAAATCCGCGATGAGGTCGCGCATGAGGGCGGGATAGTCGAGCGCGATGCCAAGCTCGTTCTTCCCCGTGTACCCCCCGGCCATCAGAAGGCCCGAGACGTTGATCCCCACCCGCAGGGGACCGCCTTCGCGCGGGGCAGGGGGGTCGTAGGGCAGGCGCAGCGCCACGTCCGAGGCCTCGATGGCGGTGCCCCGGTAGCCGAGATCCCGCAGCGCGGTGGTGGACTTCGCGTCGCGCGTGGCGACGAGGGCCGAGAGGCGCAAAGACAGGCGGGCCAGCATCTTGGACCAGCCCTTGGTGAAGGGGCCGATGGTCTGGGGCGCGACGACGAGGGGCGTGCCGGCGAGATGCGTGAGATACTTCAGCACGAACATCCGCTTCAGCCGCCCCGCGCCGTAGATGTCGGCGAAACTGTCGCCCGCGCCGATGTCCACCACGAGGTCCGAGGCCCGCGCCGTGGCGAGGAACCCCCCAGGGCGCGTGAGAAACCGGCGGTCCATGTCCACCACGCGGATGTCCGGCCCGGAGACGTAGGGTGTCCGCGCATCCTTCCAGTCCACCACGGTGATCTCGATCGCGCGGCCAAGGTTCGCCGCCACATCACGCAGGATCGCCACCTCGCTGACCGTAAGGGCCCCGACGCCCAGGTTGTCGGACCGGGTGGAGTGCATGATGAGGGTGGCGCGGATCGGGCGGGTCATCGGGTGTCCTGTCGCGGCGCGGGTTTCAGGGCCCGGCGCAGCGTGCCGAGGAAGTTCTTGAGGTTGCGGGCAAGCGGGTTCTGCCGGGCGGCGCGGGCGAGGTGCAGGCCGTGGTAGGCGGGCACCGGGTGGCCCATGAGGCGCAGGGCCATCAGCCGGGCGAGAAGCGCGCGGCGGCGTTCGCGCTGCCCCGGCTGGATCGCGGCGAGGGTGCTCACATCGAAGGGGGCGGTGGCGAGGGTGCCTGCCGCCTCGGCCTTGGCCAGGATCTCGGCTCCGAGGGGGGTGCGCGCGACGATCAGGCTCTGGCCCTCGGCCTCGGTGAAGAGGGGATAGCCCTCGGCATCGGCCTCCCAGGCATCGGCGCAGACGAGGTCGGCGGCGGTTCCGGTGCCGTCGGCGCAGATCTTGCAGCGGTGCTGGACGTGCTTGGACAGGATCTTCCCCCAGCTGTCGTGATAGGTCATCGAGCGTTCGGTTCCGTCGCGCAAGCTGGCCGTCGCGCGCCCCGGCCAGCCATTGCCGCGATAGCGGAAGGCCGTGACCTGATCCTCGGGCGCCTCCAGCGCCTTGAGTACCGCCCGGCCGCCGGTGTGCGAGGGCACGCCCGCGCAGAAGAAGGACAGGATCACCGGAAAGGCCGCGGCGACCGCAGGATCGCGTGAGGACAGCACCCGCAGGGTGGCGGCATCGCAGGGCTTGCCCACGAAGGCAAAGCGCCGCCCCGTCGTCCGATGCGCCTCGAGCCACCCCGCCAGACCTGCCAGCGGCGCCGAGGGGGCATAGCGCGACCCCGCCGCATCCCGTACCCCCGCCGCATCGCTGACCATGCGGGTCTCGTTCTGCGCCGGATGCACCGGATCGGCGCCGTTCGTCACCACCGCGTCCACCATGCCCGTGGCCAGAAGATGCGCCAGGACCGCCGAGAGCGCCCCGCCGGAGGACGCCGCATGGCGCAAGGCGGGGTCCGTCGCATGCCCTGTCCGCATGTCGAGATAGGGGCCCCAGAGTACATCGTCCTTGCGCGCCCCCGCCTCGACCGTCTGGCCAAGGCCCGGGCAGGCGGCGGCGATGCCAGCCTCTTCTGGCGCGGTCAGTTGGGCCTTCTGCACCGGGCGCAGGTAGCCGGGCGACGCCTCGGCCATGGCAATCTTGCCCGGCGCCAGCCCCGCGCAGGCCCCGCAGCCCGCGCAGAGATCGCCCCGCGCGACGCGGGTGAGGGCAGGAGAGGGAGTTGCCGCCATGTGCCGCCGATCCGCCTTGCTTCCCGCCGCACTGCGGCAAACCTGCCCGTCTTTAAGCCGATTCCGGCCCCCCGGCGCCAGTCCCTATCGCCAGACCTTGACCGCCGCGTGGCAAGACGGAACAAGCGGGCGACAGATTTCACCCAATTGGCGCGAAAGGCGGCTGCTTTGCTTCGCAAGGCCCTTCTTCTTCTGTCGGGCAATGCCGCCGCCGCGATCCTGACGCTGGCGCGCAACCTGGTGCTGGCGCGGATGCTCCCCGTAGCGGATTACGGCATCGCTTCGACCTTTGCCGTCACCATGGCGGTGGTCGAGATGGCCTCGGCGCTTGGCCTGCAGCAGCAGATCGTGCAGTCGAAAGAGGGGGAGGATCCGCGCTTTCAGGCCGCGCTGCAGGGGTTTCAGGTGCTGCGCGGGGTCTTTTCGGGGTTGGTGCTGCTGGTCATCGCGGGGCCGATGGCGAATTTCCTGGGGATCCCGGAGGTGACCTGGGCCTATCAGGTGCTGGCGGCGATGCCGGTCCTGAATGCGCTGGTGCATTTCGACATCCACCGGATGCAGCGGCGGATGCGCTTTGGCCCGGGGCTTCTGACCTCGACGGTGCCGGCCCTGCTGTCGCTGGTGCTCGTCTGGCCGCTGGTGGCGCTGTTCGGCGACTGGCAGGTGATGCTCTGGGCGATCCTTGCGCAGGGGGTGGCGACGGCCCTTCTGTCGCATCTGGTGGCCGAGCGGCCCTACCGGCTGGTCCTCGACCGGCGGATCATCGCCGGAAGCCTGCGCTTTGGCTGGCCGCTGCTGGCCAATGCGGTGCTCTTGTTTCTGGTCTTCAACGGCGAGAAGCTGATCGTTGGGCGCGAGATGGGGATGGCCGCCCTCGGCATCTTCGCGATGGGGGTGACGCTGACGCTGACACCGACGCTGGTGGCGGCGAAGTCGGCGACGAGCTTCTTCTTGCCGCGACTTTCAGCGGCAGACCGATCGACACCCGAAGGCGAGGCGCGGTTCCGCCAATTGGCCGGGGCGGTGATGGAGGTGCATCTGATCTTCGGCACCGCCCTGGTCCTCGGCGTGATGCTTCTGGGCGGGCCCTTCGTCGCGCTGGTCCTCGGGGCCAAATATGCCGATCTCGTGCCGCTTCTGACGCTGATGGCGGTGATGCAGGCGCTGCGGGTGTTCAAGGGCGGCCCTTCGACCGTGGCGCTGGCCCGCGCGCAGACCGAGAACGCGGTGGTGGCGAACTTGGTCCGTGTGGCCCTTCTGCCGGTGGCTTGGGTTGTGGCCGAGCGGACGGGGCGCGTCGACCTGGTAGTACTGCTCGGTATTCTGGGCGAGGCAGTAGGGTTTGGCGTGGCGCTGTGGCTGGTGCGCTGGCGGGCAGGGTTGCGGCTGCGGCCATTGATGCGGTCTGTAGGGATCAGTCTTGCGCTGCTGGCAGCAGCAACGGCGACATTTATCGGGACGATCCCCGCGGCGTGGGGGATACTAATGGCGACGGCGCTGTTTATCGGGACGGTTTTCTTTGCGCGGTCTCTTCGGTCCTGATCGAGGTGAAACTAGGCGCATTATAGATAGGGGGTCGTCCGCCCTCTGATGCCAATGTCATAGAGGAATGCACTGCGGGTCCAGTTGCGCGACCCGTTATCCGGTCTGCGCCAAACCTGTTTGGCGCCGCTGCGACCGCTAAGCACCCCGCTCCGCCAATTAGTCGCGTCTGGAGCGAAGCAGGCGTCGCGCCGGAATCTCGACCAGATGATAGGAAACGATCGAGGTCAGATACATGACTCCGATCATCGCGAGCCAGTACCAGAGCGGAAAATCCTGCGATCCGAAAAAGCGTTGCGATAGAGGGATCGCGACTACAAGAAGGATGTAGTGAACCATATAGGTGGAATAGGAAACCTCGCCCAGATAGACAAGTATCCGGTGTTTTAGGATGGTACGGCGGTCGGTCATTGCCGACAGGCCAAGAAGAAGGGTCATTGTAGCCAGCAGCAGGATCAGCACGACATCCGGAAGGTCCAGATGCGCCGCGATCAGACAGGCGGTAACCACGCCGGGCACTAATAGGCGAAGTATCGGCACCCCGACCTTCGCGCTGTGCATCACCAGACCAAGGAATACGCCCAGAAGAAACTCCGGGAAGATTCGCAGGATCCCAAAGTCATAGGATCGCTGTGCAATTCTAGCGTTGGTCTGGCTTAGAACGAACACGAAGCCCAAGAAGATTGCAACGGACAAAGCCAGGCCCGCTAGTGGCCTGAAACGCAGGGCAAATGCTGCCAAGAGCGGAAACAGCAGGTAGGCAAAGAACTCGGCGCTGATTGACCATGACGGTCCATTCCAGGCATGTCCTGCAGTTGTCCCCCAAGCGTGTAGCAAGAGTAGGTGCTGAGCCGCGTAACCCCAGTTCTCGCCCTCTCCCTGGGTGTTGATTCCGGCCTGGTGGGCAATTGCGTAAAGACTAACAAAGGCTGTAAACATCACAAAATGCAGCGGATAGATCCGTGCAAGCCGGTTCTGCAGAAAGGCTCTATAGCGGAAGGAGCCGGCCTGCAGGTCGGCCCGGTTTACATGAAAAAGGATCATCCCGCTGAGGATAAAAAACAGATCGACACCGAGATAGCCGTTGCGGATCAGCCCACTATCGAGCTGGTAAAGCCACGGCAGATGGTCATAGACATGGAATAGGATAACAGCGAGCGCCGCGAAGAAGCGGATTGACGTCAGTTCGCGGAGATTGCGCGGGGGGGTGGGGGGGAACGGGGAAGTCATTCGAGCGCCCTTTGTGCAAGCAGGTTCACTCCATGCCTGCCGAGCGGAGAGCCAGCCCCTGTGAGGCCATTGCGGCGGCGATCCCCTCGGTCAGCCAGGGCACGATTTTCCGCGCTCCCGCTGTGTTGAGGTGTCCGTAGTCCGAGAACCAGGCCGCCTTTGCCGAGAACGAGGTTCCGTCCAGGATGAAGCCCAGATCCTCGTAATAGGCACGGTCGTCGATCGGCCCGTCGTTGGTATAGACCGGCAGGTAGATGAACCCCAGGCCGATCCCACGTGCGGCGGCGGCGGCGGCGATGCGCTCGGTGTACTGCCGCTCGACCGCAAACTCATAGCGGGCGAGGCTGGTGGGCAGGAACGGCGGACGGATGCCTGCCATCCGCGCCTCGCCCGCGCGGCGCAGGTCGGGTTCGGGCGGGATCGTGTCGCGGTCGATCACAGTGCCGTCGGGCAGCCGGAAGGTGACGGTCGTATCGTCGTCAGGCCCCTTGTAGGTCGTCGGATCAAACGCTGCCCGCATCCCGAACCGTTCGGGCGCTAGCGAGCGCAGGAACAGGCTGAGCTGGCGATAGGGCAGGAAGGCAAGATCCCCCGGCGCCTCGCGGTTGATCACCCAGGGGGCTGTCAGCACGTCATGCGCGGGAGCGAGGTCACGGAAGGCAGGGTGTCCGTCGCGGGGGGCTTGCTCGATCACCGACATCAGGATCAGCGAGACCTCGGGGCGGGCCTCGATCAACTCTTCGGCCATCACCCAGTGCAGGTTGCGCCCTTCCTGCGGGGTCGAGAGGTTGACCAGATGCACCGGGCGACCGAAGCGTTCGGACAGGGCGGCGCTCAGCGCCGGAGCATTGACACCCGCCCCCATGCGCGAATTGCCGATCACCGCTATGTCGATGGGGGTGGGGTCGAAATGGATGCGCTCATAGCTCCACTGCACACGGTTGTGGATCGTCTGCGACAAGGCCTGATAGCGGAGGTAGGGCGGGTGCGGCAGGGCCACCAGAAGTGCCGCGACGGCCAGCACTGCCAGAACCAGCGGCAGGAACAGCCGCCCCGGGCGGTCTAGTTGTAACGCCTCGAAGGCCGGGCGCAGCGGCGGCTCCGGCATGTCGGGAAGGGTCTGTGCTGTCGGGCCGGTCATGCCTGCCTCCGTCAGAAATTGAAGTAGATGAACTCGCTGCTGCCGCGCAGGATAAAGACGATGCCGAGGCACAGCACGGCGCCCGCGGCCAGCATCCAGGGCCATGTCGGTGCCCAGACCAGGCGCACCGGGGCCTCGGTGACGCCATCCCACTGATCCCAGTCGAGCGCGGGGTAGATGTTGCGCATCATCTGCTGCGTATTGGGCATCAGATAGACCATCAGATAGCCCGCCGCCAGGATCGTCAGAAGACCCGCCACTCCCAGTGGCCATGCCTCGGGCAGGGCAGCACCGCCGCCGCCGAGCATCCCTGTCCACATCCGTGCCGTAGTCGCCTCGTCCACCGCGCGGAACGGGACCGAGGCCACGACGAAGGCCAGAAGCGTCAGCACATGTCCACCGCCGCGATCGACCGGGGCCGTCAGCCAGACCGGCAGCGGCGGCCGCTTGCGCTGGCGGCGGCGGAAGGTCCAAGCCTCGTTGATCACCATGTAGGCGCCGTGCAGCGCCCCGAAGATGACGAAGTTCCACCCCGCCCCGTGCCAGATGCCGATCACAAGCATGGCGACAAAGGTCGGCAGCAGCACCGCATAGCGGTGCCCGGTGACCCGGTCATGGCCACGCCGGGCCGACCAGCGGGCCAGGGGCGTGGCGATCGGTTGAAGGATGTAGACGCGCACGAACTGGCCGAGCGTCATGTGCCACTGCCGCCACAGCCCGCTGATCGAGCCTGCCCGCAGGGGAGAGTGGAAGTTCAGCGGCAGAAGCACGCCAAACATCCGGGCGAGGCCGATCGCCATGTCGGAATAGCCTGAGAAGTCAAAATAGATCTGCAGCGTGTAGGCCAGGGCCGCCCCCCAGGCGGCCAGCATCCCAGGGACGCTGCCCGCCGCAGCGGCATCGAACACCGGCGAGGCGTAAAGGGCGGCGGTGTCGGCAAAGATCGTCTTCTTGGCCAGGCCAATACCGAAGATCACGAGGCCGATTAGGATGTTCTGCAGGGCCCGGTCCAGCCGGGGCCGCGCCGCCAGTTGCGGGGCCAGATCTTGATACTGGGTGATCGGTCCCGCGATCAGGTGCGGAAAGAAGATCACGAAGGCGGTGAAGGACAAAAACCCCCCCGGCCGCACGATGCCGCGCCCGATGTCGACCAGATAGGCGATCTGCTGGAAGGTATAGAACGAGATCGCCAGCGGCAGCACGATGCGGGCGAGGATCATCTCGGTTCCAAGTGCTGCGTTCAGCGTGTCCACGAAGAAGTTGGCGTATTTGTAGTAGCCGAGCGCGGCAAGGTTGAGCACCACGCCAAGCACCACCAGCCACCCCGCAAGCGACATCCGCCCGCCGTCCCGTGCGGTCGCGATGGCCCGCCCGGTCAGGTGGTTCAGCGTCACCGAGATGCCGAAGAGCACCGTGTATTCCGGCGTCCAGTATCCATAGAAGACCAGCGAGGTCAGGATGATAAACAACAGCCGCAGCCGCTCCAGCCGCAGCGCGGCCAGCAGGTAGTAGCCCGCCAGCACGACCGGCAGGAACCCGAAGATGAAGACCAGCGAGTTGAACAGCATCGCGCAGTCAGACCGGCTCGGCGATGATCGAGCAGGTCACCGCCGTCCGCGCCTTCAGCGCACGGGGCAGCGGCACACCCTGCGTGGTGTGCGACGCGATCTCGAGGACGCGGAACCCCCCCTGCTCGAGAATCGCCATCGCGGCCTCGGGGGTCTCCAGCAGCACGAGGTGGTCGGGCATTGGCGCGTTGAGCGGGATGTTGACAAAGACATAGCTACCCTTAGCTACCACCGGCTTCAGCCGTCGCAGGGCGTCGACGGGATCGTCGAGATGTTCCAGCAGATGGCTCAGGATCACCAGATCGAAGGGCTGGCCCCCCGGTTCTGCCTTGTGCATGTCCTGCACCACCAGCGTCGTCCGTTCAGCCATGCCAAGAAGCGCCAGCGCCGATTTCGTCTGTGCCAGGGACACCTCGCTCAGATCCCAGGCCACCGCCTCGGCCAGCCCCAGCCGGTCGAGCGCGAGGTACAGCATCAGCCCATGACCTGAACCCACCTCGAGCACGCGACCGCCGGGGTTCAGCCGCGCAGCCAGCCGCCCGGTGAAGAAATGCAGGCTGGACAGGTGCATGTACCACAGCACATGGCTGAACAAGAGGCCGTGCATGTAGCGGTTCATGAAGGCATCGTCGGAATAGACATGCGCGTTCGTCTCGGCAAACGAGGTGTAGCGGTAGCTGCCGGTGCGCGCGAAGTTCAGCTCCTCCTCCTGGATCTGCGCGCAGAGCCAGCGGTAGTCCGCCGCGATCCCGGCCGCACCGTCCCCGGCCAGCCGCAATGTGGCTGCGGCCATGGTGTCCGAGGTGTCCAGAAGAGCGGGGGTACGCTGCGCAAAGCTTTGCCGCAGATAGACGGCGTGTTCGGGCCAGACCGACAGCACGGTGTCGATGAGGCGCCGCAAGTCGGTGCGCTGGCCGATCAGGTGTTGAAGGTCAGCCCGGGCTGCAGCAACTTTGTCAGTTACGGTCATGAGCAAGGTCCTGACTGGGGCGGCAAACCCGCGTGACGGCGGGACATGCCCGGTTCGCGCGGACCATCCTCTGCAACACCCCCGATTTCAATGCGGAACTTTCTGCACGGCAGAGCCAGTGGTTCGCAGCGGCGGCATTTGGTGCCAGGATGTTGCATTGCTGCATAAAAACTGGCAGTCGCCCCCCCGGGGCGGGAATGACAGCCCGTTCGAGGGTCAGGGCGACACAGTTTCGCGGCAAGGTCTCGACCACCTGTGCAGGAGTCGATTCCACCCCTAAGACTGCGCCGGACGGAATCGGGCCCTTGCAACAGACCGAACGGAACCTTGCACTAGAAGGAAGAATACCATGGATCGTGCCTCCGCACTTCAGAGCATCGGCGAGGTCTTCGAAGATGTCATGGACATCGACCCCGCCATCGTGACCGAGGCGAGCACTGGTGACACAATCGAAGGGTGGGATAGCCTGAGCCATGTCCGCCTGCTGGTGGCCATCGAGCGCCGCTTCGGCATCCGCTTCTCGAACAGCGAGATCGAGGGGCTCAAGCAAGTGGGCGACATTGTCGATCTGGTTCTGCAGAAGACGGCTGCCTGAGGCCGGGGACGCATCGATGCCGACGATATCGGGACACCTGCTGCCCTGGCTCCGCCATCCGCCGGAAACGTTCCGGGCGGATCTGCGTGCGTTGGCAAAGGCCGCCGCGCCGCCGACGCCCGCGCAGCTGGCCGATATGGCGGGCCACGCGCTGGATCTCGACCAGCTTCTTGCGCTGGATCGGGTTGCGGCCCGGGGTGGCCAGGCAGGGTTTGCCGGCCTGCGGCTGGCGCTGTTGACCGACGGCATGGCCGACTACGCAGCCCCCGCGTTGCGCGCGACCGGCCTTCGGCACGGTTTCGCGCTGTCACTTTTCGTGCCGCCCTATGGGCAGGCGACGGCCGAGATCCTCGATCCGGCTGGCGAAATGGCTGCCTTCCGTCCCGAGGCCGTCTTGCGCGCCTGGACGGCGGAAAGCCTCGGACTCACCACGCCGCGCATGGCCCCCGCCGAGGCCGAAGCGGCCGTGGCAGCCGCACTGGCACGGGCAACGCGCGAGACGACGCAGTTGCAGGCCACGGGTGCTGCAATCGTGATCCTGGAGACGCTGCCCCTGCCCGCCGACCCCTGGGCGGGCCATCTCGACCGCCGTTTTGCAGGCGCCGTACGGGCCCAGATCGCGGCCTTCAATACAGGCCTGGCCGCGCTGGCCGGGGCGCAAGCCGCGGTGCTGCTCGACACTGACCATCTGGCCGCGACGGTGGGCTATGCCGCCTGGCAGGATGCGGCCCTCTGGCACCGCGCCAAGGTGCCGATGGCGCTCGAGGTGATCCCGCTTTATGCCGATCATGTGCTGCGGCTGTTGCGCGCGGCACGCGGGCGGTCAGCGAAATGCCTGGTGCTGGACCTCGACAACACGCTCTGGGGCGGGGTGATCGGGGATGACGGGCTGGAGGGCATCCGGATTGGCCAGGGCTCGGCCGAGGGCGAGGCGTTTCTGGCAGTGCAGCGTTACGCGCTGATGCTCAAGGCGCGCGGCATCGTTCTGGCGGTCTGTTCGAAGAACGAGGCGGCAGCGGCGCGCCTGCCCTTCGAGCAGCACCCCGACATGGCGCTGCGGCTGGACGACATCGCGGTGTTCGTGGCGAACTGGACCGACAAGGCCACCAATCTTGCGACCATTGCCAGGACGCTGAACATCGGCACCGACGCGCTGGTGTTTCTCGACGACAATCCGGCCGAACGCGCGCGGGTGCGCCAGAGCCTGCCCGAGGTGGCGGTGCCGGAGGTCGGTGAGGATCCGGCGCGCTACCCCTCGACCGTGGCGCAGGCGGGCTACTTCGAGGCACTTGCGCTGACCGCCGACGACGCCGCGCGGGCCGAGCAGTACCGGGCCAATGCTGCCCGTACGGCCGAGATGGCCGAGATCGGCGATTACGACGCCTATCTCGCCTCACTCGACATGCGCTGCGAAATCCGCCCCTTCGACGCGACGGGGCGCGCGCGCATAGCGCAGCTCATCAACAAGTCGAACCAGTACAATCTGACCACACGCCGCTACACCGAGGCCGAGGTTGCCATGGTCGAGGCCGATCCGGCCTGCTTTGCCTGTCAGGTGCGCCTCGCCGACCGGTTCGGTGACAACGGCATGATCTCGGTCGTGATCTTCCGGAAGGCAGGTCCCGAATGGCACTGCGACACCTGGCTGATGAGTTGCCGTGTCCTGAAGCGCCGGGTCGAGGAGGCGGTGCTTGCCCACGTCGTCGCGGCCGCCCGCGCTGCCGGGGCAACCGCCCTGACCGGCAACTACATCCCGAGTGCGAAGAACGCGATGGTTGCCGATCATTTCGCCCGTCTGGGGTTCGCCTTGCAGGGTGGCGGCGCGGGGGGGCAGACCGACTGGCGGCTTGATCTTGCCCACTGGCAGGCGCCGGTGCTGCCGATGCGGATCGACGCCCTCTCTCCTGTCTGAAAGGACCCATGCCGCATGTTCGCCACCCCACCACCCCTGCACCATGTGGGCATCGTGCTGCCCGACATGGCCGAGGCCGAGGCTTACATGACCCTTTTCGGCCATGCCGAGGACTACCGGGGGTTCGTGGCCCCCTTCCAGTGCTGGTGTATCTTCCTCAAGGCGCCTCCCGGAGCTGCGGCGGTCGAACTTGTGGTGCCCGAGGGCGGTCCGCTGGCCCGCTTCAACAAGGGCGCGGGTGGACTGCACCACTACGCCTACTCCGTGACGGACATCGCAGCCCTGCAGCGCGACCTGGCCACCCGCGACATCCGGATGATCGAGCCTGTGGCGGTCAAGGGGGCGGGCGACTTCCTGTGCAACTTCCTGCATCCTGCCGCCACGCGCGGTCTGATCGTCGAGTTTGTTCAGCCTCTGTGAGATACTCTACAACCCTGCGGCCACCCCGTAGGCCGGCGTCGTCCCCCCGTTGATGCGCAGTCTGGCGCCAAGGACGCTCGGGTGGGTGCTGTCTCCCGCGTAATAGGCGGTGTCGGCGGCGTCGGCCTCGGTCGCGAAGACGGTGCCCGCCGCGCCGTCCTCGATCAGGTCGGTGGAGACGATGGAAAGTTTTCCGGCAAAGGCCCCACCCGCGTTCGTCTGCGTGTCCGTCAGGTACTGTGCATCGCGGATCAGCGCACGATACGTTAGGTTCTGCGTCTGAATTACACCGGCACCCGCGATGTTAGCCATTTGCCGTATCGTCCATCCGCGTTGCAGGACGCCAGTCGTGACTGTGTTCAGGTAGGCAGTGACGGCGGTATAATGCTGCGCCGCCGTCTTGGCCCCTCCACCGAAATCGTTGCGCCCAATCTCGAAGGCCACGACGTTCTGCCCGCCAGCCAAAAGGATCGAAGGCCAACCGTTTACATCGTCGCGCCTGACCACCAGATCGGCAACTTGACTACCCGAACTACCCATGTTGAGCACACGCCAGTTTACCGGGATCAGCCCCGCGCCCGGTTCGGTCAGGATCATCGCGGCGCTGAGGCCGCTGGTCACAAGGCCGGTGCCTTGCGTGATGCTGTCGCCTTCCAATACCAGCGTATTGGCAAAGTCCGCGATGTTATGCGCGGCCATCAGGGCTGCGCTGATCGCGTCACCATTCGCCGCGCTGACGGCGGTATTGTAGACAACCAATTCGTAGAGGTCGAATTGCCCCCAACTTCCACTTGCTCCGGGCGAGAAGGCATAGCGACCAATTTCGCCACCAACGAGGCCGGTGGCCGCAATGGACCCCTGCGCCACGGTCGCCCGCTTCGTGTTGAGCCATAGACTACAACCGCCCTGCGCAGTGACGCGGCTCGCGGCACCCAGGACCTGAAGCTGCGATCCGGCCACCATCCAGGGTCGGTTGGTAGCATCCGCCGACCCGGCACTGCCATGCGCACGCACGAAGGGCGCCCCAAGCCCAGCCCGCGCCACGGCGAGGTTCGCGTTCCCGGTGTTTACGACCGTCCCGTTCGCCACGTTGCCAAAGCTGAAGATGTTGTTCGTGCTGGTGTTCCGGTGCATCCGTCCGACCATGAAGACGGCGGCATCGCGGGCATTGGCGGCGGTGAGCGTGGCGGCCACGTTCAGGAACTCGGCCCCCTCGAAGCGCCAGAACTTGCGCCCCAGGGCGTCGGTCATCGCCTTGGGCCCGATCCCCGCCGCCCCTTCGGTGACCCCGGCAAGGCCCATGAGGTCGGTCGCACTCACCACGCGGTCGCCGCTCGTCGTGACGGTCGAGAAGCCGGGATGCCAGCGCGCCGTGGGGGTGACGGGCAGCGTGGCGGGGCCTGCCGCCGCCGTCACCGGGCCGACCCCGGCGCTGGTGGCGCTGGCCGAGCCCGAGGCATTGGTCGCGGTGACGGCCACCGTGATCGTGGTGCCCACATCGGTCGCGGTCAGGACATAGGTTGCGCCGGTCGCCCCCGCGATCGCCACGCCGCCCCGCTGCCACTGGATGGCGAAGGTCGGCGCGGGAGAACCGGTCCAGGTCCCGGTCGAGGCGGTCAGCGTCTGGCCCTCAACGGGGCTGCCGGTGATCGCGGGCAGGACTGTGTTGACCGGGGCACTGCCACCGCCTGCGACGCTCGCCCCCCGCTGCGCAAACAGTCCCGCACCGATCTGCATCATCCGCCGCCCTTTCGTCCCGTCCTCAGGGTTCAGGCCTGTAGCACGGTGCACAGGCCCGTTGCCCCGGGGGCCAACCGTGCGGGCGCCGCGGTAGGGGTGGCGCTGTCCAAGCGTTGTGCCGTGATTCTCCCCGACGGCCGCCCGTGATTGACCGCAGCCGTTTCCTGGTCGTTTCGGACGTGCAGGGTCCGCCGGTCACCGGGGCAACCTTGCGCCGGATCCCGCCGGTTCCCGGCCTGCGGGGCGCCATCCGGACAACGTGACTTGGCGCGGACGGGGCGGACAGGCATCCTGCAGCCGAAGGAGATGCGCCCATGATCCTGCCAAAGACATCCGCGATCCCCCCCGCCACCGCCCTGACGCGCCGCCGGGTGCTGGCCACAGGACTGGTCACCGGACTGGCGGGCGGGCTCTTCGCCCCCGCCCTCCTGCGCCCCGCCCATGCCGCCGCCCCCGTCGATGTGGCGGGCCCCGAGGCGCTGGCCCGCGCCCTGCGCGCCGCCGCCCCCGGCACGGTGCTGCGCCTGGCCCCCGGCGCCTATGGCCGGCTTGCGATGAACGGCGGCGGCGGCACCCCCGGCGCCCCCGTCACGCTGACCGCCGCCGACGCGGGCGATCCGCCGAGCTTTGCCCGGATGGACCTGCGCGAGGTGGCACATCTGGTGCTCGACGGGCTGCAGTTCGACTACCGCTTTGCGGCAGATGACAAGCTGCACCTGCGGCCGTTCCAGGTTGTCGGGGCGACCGGCCTCGCGCTGCGCCGCTGCCGCTTCACCGGCGACCGGGCGCGCGGCGTCTCGCCCGAGGCGAACGGCTTTGGCACCGGCTTCGGTCTGGCGCTGACCGGCTGCCGCGAAGCGGTGGTTGAGGGCTGCGAGATCACTGACTTCTACCGCGGCCTTGTCGTGCACGAGAGCCGCAGCCTCGCGGTACGCGGCAACGACCTGCACACGATCCGCATGGACGGGATGAACTTCGCCCAGGTGCAGGACGTGGTGATCGAGGGCAATCACATCCACGACTTCAACCGCTCGCTCGACAGCAAGGATCATGCAGACATGATCCAGTTCTGGACGAACAGGACCTCCGAGCCCTCCACCGGTATCGTGATCCGGGGCAACCTGCTCAGTTCGGGAAGGGGCTGGTACACGCAGTCGATCTTCATGCGCAACGATCTCGTCGATCGTGGGCTGGCCGGGCCCGAGATGTTCTACCGCGACATCACCATCGAGGAGAATGTTATTGCCAACGCCCACCTTCACGGCATCACCGTGGGCGAGACCGAGGGGCTGACGATTCACAAGAACACGCTCCTGCGCAACGCCCGCTCAGAGGGAGCACAAAAGAATGTGGCTCTCTGGACTCCCATGATTTCGGTTGCCAAGACATCACGGGAGGTGATGGTCGAAGCTAATGTGGTGGCCAAGATCAATGGTTTTAAAGGCCAACATGACTGGAGAGTGGCGCGCAACGTGCTGGTGCAAGACGTCAGCCGCATCCAGCCCGGCTTCTACGACACCGTCCTGACAGGCGACCCGGCCGATCCGGCAGGGCTGCGCTACCGCGCGGGCGGGCCGCTTGATGGAGCAGGCGTGGGGGCAAGCCGACTGCAGGGCTGAGACGACATAACAAATTTGTCGCGCCGCGCCAAAAATCGGCTAATAGACCCGCAGGAAAAACGGCGTTGCCACACTGGGATCGCAGGCACCGGACTCGCGACACAAGGAATCTTCCGCCCTGATGGCCGTCGTTGATCATCCCCCAGCGGACCGCTCCCCCGGTCGTCTCCACAAGGGTCAGGTCCGCCTCGATGTACGGCAAGGTTTGGGGCCTCGCGATGGTGTCGCGATGGTGGTTCCTCTTGGCGCAACCCCAGCACGCGAGCGCCTGCCTTGGCCAGTCGCCATATACCTTTTGTGCTTGGTGATCCCAATCTGGTTTAACGCAGGTCCACTCCTGCTTTCAACACTGCGGGTGTATCTTCTGGTAATGATCCTGCCGTTATTGGTGCAACTGGTGATGGGACGGTTCGGGCGGTTGCTGATTACTGACGCATTCTTCGTGGCGCATCTCACTTGGGTCACTCTAGCGTTGGCAGTCAACAACCCGACGATTGTGGTGTCGCAGTTCGGCTCGGTAGGCGTGGAGTTCCTGGGCGGTTACATGGTGGGGCGGGCCTATATCCGGACATCGGGAGCATTCTTCGCGCTTTGCCGGTGGGTAGTTGCGATTATCTTCTGCCTCGCACCCTTCGCGGTGTTCGAGGCGTTAACCGGCAAGCCACCGATCATCGAGGCCATCCATGCCCTACCCGGGGTCGGCAGCGTCGCAGTGATACACATTGACAGGCGGCTCGGCTTAGAACGGGTGCAGGCGGTCTTTGCCCACCCGATCCATTTTGGCCTGTTCTGCTCGGTTGGCCTGTCGCTGGCCTTCGTGGCACTGCGCGGTTTGACATCGACCGCCTGGCGCTGGATCAGCGCCGTGGTCACCGGGGCCACCGGGTTCCTAGGGCTCTCCAGCGGGGCCTTCCTTGCCATCCTCTTGCAGGTCGCGCTGATCGGGTGGGCCACGGTGTTCTCCCGGGTGCGGGCGCGCTGGTGGCTGCTCGTGGGACTGTTCGCGGTGGCCTATGTGGTGATCGACATCCTGTCGAACCGCCCGCCGATCCGGGTGTTCATGAGCTATGCGACCTTCTCGGCACACAACGCCTACTGGCGCGGCCTCATCTTCGAATGGGGCCTTGCCAATGTGATCGGCAGTGCCGAAAAAAACATCGTGGGCAGCCCCCTCTTCGGTCTGGGCCTAAACGACTGGGTGCGCCCTTTCTACATGTATTCCGGCAGCATGGACAATTTCTGGCTGGTCATGGCGGTGCGCTACGGGGTTCCCGGCTTCCTGTTCCTGGCGGTGGGCTATGCCTGGGCGATCTACCTCATCATGCGGCGCAACTTCGGCACTGACGCGGTGCTGGCGCAGATCCGGCGGGCCTGGGTGTTCACCTTCCTCGGACTGACCTTCACGCTGGTCACCGTGCATGTCTGGGGATCGGTCTATTCCTTCGTGTTCTTCATGTTCGGCGCGGGCATCTGGCTGATCGCGGCAGAGCCTGCGACAGCCGCAGATTCCGCACAGCCTGACACCGCCGGCCATGACGATACTCCGCCCCCCTTCCCTCGCGGCCCGCGCTACAGCCGGTTTCCCGCCGCCCCGTCCCGCCGCCGCGGCGCCGCTGCCTTACCCTGACCGGAGTTCCAATGCCTCCTGCCCCCCTCGGCGTCATCCTCGTCGCCTACAATTCCGCCGATGTAATCCTTGATTGCCTCGAGACACTGCTGGCCGCTGCCGGAGACACAGCCCTGCGAGTCGTCGTGGTGGACAATGCCTCGACCGACGGCAGTGGGGCGGCGGTGGCGGACTGGGCGGCGGGGCGGGGGACCTATGTCCCCCCGGCAGACCTGCCCTTTCCCCATGTGCCAGTGCCGAAACCCCTGCCCGAAGGCGTCCTGACGGTCCTCGCCGCAGGGGTGAACGGGGGGTTCGCGGCGGGGGTGAACCTCGGCCTTGCGCATCTCGCGGCCGACCCCGCCATCGACCGCTTCTGGATCCTGAACCCAGACTCGGTCGTCCCCCCCGGCACGCCCGCGGCCTTTGCCACCCACGACCCCGGCCCCTTCGCCCTGATGGGGGGCCGCGTTACCTATTACGACCAGCCCAACATGATCCAGATCGACGGCGGTACGCTGAATCGCCGGACCGGGGTGACGGGGAACCTCAACCTCGGCCGCTCAATAGCCGATATATCTCCTCCCGAGGCCTCTGCTCTCGATTTCGTAATGGGTGCCAGCATGATTGCCTCTCGCGCCTTTTATGAGCGCGCGGGCCCTATGCCCGAAGAGTACTTCCTGTACTATGAAGAGGTGGATTGGGCGATGTGCCGGGGGAACCTGCCCTTGGCTATCTGTCCTCAGGCGCGCGTCTATCACCGCGCGGGCACGGCGATCGGATCGCCCACACTCGGTCGCCCGGCCTCGCCCTTCTCGCTCTACTTCAAGCACCGGGGGCGGATGCGCTTTGTCCGCCGCCATCTGCCACAGAGCAGGATCACCGCCTGGGCCTATACCTTGGCCAAGTTGGCCCAGTACCGGCTAAAGGGGTGGAAAGACGAGGCGCAGGCTGTCCTCGCCGGCGCCCGCGTTGCCCCCCCCCCCCCCGCGATCCGTGCCCGGCTGTCGGCAGAGGCAGCGCGGCTGGCCTTTGCGCCAGCCGTGCTGTCGGCTCAGGCCAATCCCGCCTCGGCCAGCGCGCTTTCGGCGGCATCGGCGGTCATGAAGCGGCCATAGGGGCCGACCTCGATCCCCTCGCGGATCACCCGTGCCGGGTTGCCTGCCACCAGCGACCGGGGCGGCACCGATTTCGTGACGACCGAGCCTGCGCCCACCACGCAGTTGTCGCCGATCTCGACGCCCGGCAGGATCAGGCTGCGCCCGCCGACAAAGCAGTTCTCACCGATCCGCGTGTGCAGGTAGAGACCGCGCGTCCGATCATGGGTCAGGATCCGCGCCTCGAAGGCGATCCAGCTTTGCGCGCCGACATGCACGCCTGTGGGAAAGGTGCGGTCAAAGCGCGCCGACATCGACATCTGCACCGTGGGGTGAATGTCCATGCCCCAGACCCGCACCAGCCACAGCCGCCGCAGCCCGACCAGCACATTGCGCAAGCCCGCAAGGCGATTGAGCCCGCGGCGCTTGGCCTTGCGGTAGACCGGCGCGGGAGAGTCGGCCATGGGGATGAAACCTTTGGGAAAACGGCTCTGCCCGGACCCTACCAATCGCATAGACCCGCTTCAAGCGGACCCGGGCCGTAAGGCCGTCATCACGGTGGACGGCGGCGCGACTGCGTGAGACACCGCCGGGCATGACACCCAACGAGCTTCTGGCCTATCTCGGCCCTGCGTTTCTCTATGCTGGGGGGGCAACCCTCGCGGCTGTCGCGGGCATGCGCCTGGCGGGGGTGCGGATCGGCGGGCGGCGGGCGCTGACCCTCTTCCTCGCGCTCTTCTTCCTCGCGCTCACGCAGTTTCCGCTGCCCGACCGTGCCGCGCTTGACTGCTCGGAAGGCGGGGCAGAAGCGATCCTGAAACCCTTCACCACCCTCGACCACATCGCGCGGCTGTGGCGCTGGTGGCGGAACGAGCCCGAGATCGGGCTCAAGGCCTGGGTCGGCAGCAAGGTGATCCAGGCGGCGGTGATGAACTTTGCCTTGTGTGCCGCGATCGGGGCGGCCTTTGCGCGGCATACTCGCGGCCCCTTCCCGGCAGGGCAGGCGTTTCTGCTGGGCGTGGCGCTTTCGGGGGGGGCGGAGCTGGCGCAGCTGACGGGCCTTTTCGGCCTCTACCCCTGCGCCTTCCGGCATTTCGAGGTGGACGACCTGATCCTGAACATCGGCGGGCTGATGGCGGGGTTCTTGCTGATGCGGCGCTGGCGGCAGGCGTAAAGGAAAACGGCCCCGGACCAGCGGTCCGGGGCCGTTCTGTCCGGAAAGGCCGGTATGTCAGGCCGTCTTGCGACGACGGGCCGCAACGGCCAGGCCGCCAAGCGCCAGCAGGCCGAGCGGCAGCGTCGCCGGCAGCGGCACGGCGGCCAGCGTGAAGGTCGCGGCGACCGGGGTGGCGCCGGTCCGGCCCGAGACATACTCGCCGTTGATGCTAGCAAAGGCGGTGTTGGCAATCGACACGACGATGGCGAGGCCACCGCCGATGTTCAAAGTGCCTGGGCCGAAGCTCGCGATGGCGCCAGCGGTGGTGCCCACAGTGGTGCCGGTCAGCGTCAGCGTGCCGAGTGCGCCGAAATCGAAGGTCGCGCTGGCGGGTTGCGGAACGATGTCGTCGGCGTCGATGCCCACGTCGAAAGCCACCAGGCGAAAGATGTCGGTGGTGAAGGTGTCGCCCACGGTGGAGAGGTCAAAGCTCAGATCCGTGCCGGTGAAAAGCTGCGCACCGCCGTTTGACAGCTTCCACAGCCGCGTCTGCAGGCCGGGCGCGCCGGGCGAGCGGAACGACTCGGCCGTCACGCCCACGTTGTAGGTGGCCGCCTGTGCAGCCGGGGCCAGCAGGGCAAGGGCCGCGACCGTCGAAAGAACCAGATTCTTCATCTTCATGTCTCCTGCAACCGTCGGGCGAGTAGCGCCCCTGTCCTTGGTTATCATCATCTCTACCAAGCTCGGACAGAAATCCCAACCGTGCATGTGCAGCATCGGCTGGCCTCGAGGATCTTTCCGCTGATTTTACGCGAAAATACGCCGATGCGCCGCAGCGGTGCCGCAGGTTTCGGCAGTTGTGCAGCGCCGCCGCCCGACATTGCGACGTTCGCGTGACACAATCGTGGCGAAAGAGTGGTGCGCGCGTGGCACAATCAGGACGTGTACAGGAATTTTCCCGGGGCTGGCGAATCATGCGGGCGGAAATCCGCTCCACCCCCCCTTGGCGGAACCGTCCGCGCCCGCGCCATGAGCCGTTTTCCGGCACCTTGGGCAAAACTCCGCGCCCCGTTCCCGCCGTGATCCCGCCGTGATGCCGCCCCGGTCGCGGGCAAGATCGCAGTCTGGTATGGTGGTGGGGTACCGCGGGGGGCAGGATGCGCACCCCCTGCCGCGACTCTGCCCTGTGCAGCCGTCTCGTGTTCGGGTCCCGTCTTGCGACCCCGTAGCCTAACGCCGTGTCCCGACCTTGTGTTCCGAACTCTGTCCGTCCTTCCCGCCCGGAGATCGCCACCCCATGTCCGCAGCGTCTGCCGCATCCCCCGCTTCTCCGCGGCCCGCCTCTCCGCTGAAGGCCGCGCTGGCCAGCTTGCGCTCGGGCCTCTGGGCCGCGGCGGGCGTCTCGGCGGTCCTCAGCCTCCTGATGCTGACCGGCTCGATCTACATGCTGCAGGTCTATGACCGGGTGCTGTCCTCGGGGTCGGTGCCGACGCTTCTGGTGCTGTTTGCGCTGGTGGTCGTGCTGTACGGCTTCATGGCCTTCTATGACGGGCTCCGGCAGCGGCTGATGTCGCGGCTGGCCTTGCGGCTGGATGCCGATCTCGCCGCCCGCGCCTTCCGCGCCGACCTGATGCCCGGGGCGGCGGGCGGGGCGGTGCGCGATCTTGATGCGCTGCGCGGCGCGCTGGCGGGGCCGGCCATGCTGGCGCTGTTCGATCTGCCCTTCACCCTGCTGTTTCTCGCCGTGCTCTTTGCCATCCACCCGCTTCTGGGCTGGCTGACGGTCGGCGGCATGGCGCTGGCGGCGATCCTTGCGCTGATCAACCGCGCGGTCACGGCGGCCCCGATGGGCGAGGCTCTGGCCGCCGAGGCGGGCGAGCGCGGCTTTGCCGAACGCGCGCGGCGC
>CAZVIS010000002.1:2333-3821 GCA_964627355.1 uncultured Rhodobacterales bacterium | reverse complement strand
CTGGCCGCCGAGGCGGGCGAGCGCGGCTTTGCCGAACGCGCGCGGCGCGCGGCCCCGGCGCTTGGCGCGCTTGGCATGGGCGGGGCGGTCACCGCGCATTGGCAGGCGCTGCACCGGCGGGGCCTTGCCGCCAACCAGCGCGGGGGCGAGCCGTCCGAGACGCTGGCCGCCGCCTCGCGCAGCCTGCGCATGCTGCTGCAATCCGCGCTGCTGACGGCAGGCGCCTGGCTGGTGCTGCAGGGCGCCATCTCGGCGGGCGCCATCATCGCCTCGTCGATCCTGGCGGGGCGCGCGCTGGCCCCGGTCGATGCGCTGATCGGGCAGTGGAAGGGACTGGCGCGGGCGATCGAGGCGCACCGTCGTCTGGGCCCCGCGCTCGAAGGGACCGCGCGACCCCAGCCCATGGCGCTGCCCGCCCCCACCGGCCAGATTTCCGTGCGCGGGCTGACCCGCCTTGCCCCCGCCCGCCCCGGACAGGGCGAGCGCGAGCGGGCGCGGATCCTCGACGACATCACCTTCGCGCTGGCCCCGGGCGACGGCCTTGGCATCATCGGCGCCTCGGCCTCTGGCAAGTCCACGCTGGCGCGCCTGCTGGTCGGGGCCACCCGGCCCGACGCGGGCGAGATCCGGCTCGATGGCGCCACCCCCGACCAGTGGGATCCCGACCGCCTGGGCCGCCACATCGGCTATCTGCCGCAACAGGTTGAACTTCTGCCCGGCACGGTGCGCGACAACATCGCCCGCTTCGACCCCGCGGCGACCGACGAGGCGGTGATCGAGGCGGCGCGCGCCGCAGGTGTCCACGAGATGATCCTCGCCCTGCCCGACGGCTATGCCACGGATCTGGGGCGCGAGATGCCGCTCTCGGGCGGGCAGGTGCAGCGCGTGGCGCTGGCCCGCGCGCTTTACGGCAACCCGAGCCTTCTGGTGCTGGACGAGCCGAACGCGCATCTCGACATCGCGGGCGAGGCGGCGCTGACGCGGGCGCTCATGGCGCGGCGGGCGGCCGGGGCCACGGTCATCGTGATCGCGCACCGGGCGGGCGCGCTGGCGGCGGTGAACCACCTCATCGTGCTGCAGGGCGGCCGCGTGGTCCAGCAGGGCCCGCGCGATGCGGTGCTGCAGGTCCTGGGCACGCCCCCCGCGCCCGAGACGCGCCAGACCGCCGCCCGGATCAGCACGCCGATCCGGATCACCGGGCCCGGCATCGCGGCGGGACCAGTGCCATCCACGGTCCCCTCAACAGCCTCCAGCCTGGCCGCGGCCAAGATCGCAGAGGCTAAAATCGGGGAGGCTAATATCGGGGAGGCCAAGATCGCAGAGGCCGCCACCCTGCCGCTGCAGGCGCAGACGCCACCCAGCCCTGCGCCCGCCACTGCGCCCGCCCCCATCCCCGGCAGCGCCGCTGCCCCGACCGCCGATGCCCCGCTCCCTGACGCCGTGGTCCCGATGCCCCGGCTGCAGCTGACCAATCCCGGCGCACCGGCC
>CAZVIS010000002.1:0-2233 GCA_964627355.1 uncultured Rhodobacterales bacterium | reverse complement strand
TGACGCCGTGGTCCCGATGCCCCGGCTGCAGCTGACCAATCCCGGCGCACCGGCCTATGTCTCGCTCTTCCGCAGCAACCGGGGACGCGCATGACCGCCCTGGCCGAACCCGTCTCGCCCCAACCCCTTTCGCCCGACCTGCCGCGCCTGGCCACCGGGCCGCTCTTGCGCGCGGGCACGCTGGCCGCCGTTCTGCTCTTCGGCGGGCTTGGCGGCTGGTCGCTTCTGGCCACCATCGACGGCGCGGTGATCGCGCAGGGGCAGGTCCTCGTCGAGGGCAAGCCGCAACCGGTGCAAAGCCTTGACGGCGGGCTCGTCGCCTCGGTGCTGGTTGCCGCGGGCGACCATGTGGCGGCGGGGGCGGTGCTGGTCACCTTTGACCCCACCGTGGCGCAGGCGCGGCGCGACATCGCGCGGGCCAAGCTGGCGGGCGCGCTGGCCGACCGCGCGCGGCTTGAGGCCGAGGCGGCGGGCTGGGAGGCCCCGCGCTTTGACGCCGACCCCCTGCTGACCGACCCCACGCTCGCCGCCGAGATGGGCGTGGCCGTCACCCGCCAGCGCGCCCTCTTCGATGCGCGCATCGCCCGGGCCGCCGACGCCCGCGCCCGCCTGGCCGAGACCGAGGGCCAGATCACCGCGCAGGTGACCGGCATCGCCGCGCAGATCGAGGCCGCCCGCGACGAGGCCCGGCTGATCGCCGAAGAGATCGCCGCACAGGCCGGGCTGGTGGACAAGGGCCTTGCCCGGCAGGCCCCCCTGTCGGAACTCCGCCGGCAGGAGGCCGCGCTTGCCGGCCGCATCGCCAGCCTGATGTCCGAACGCGACCGCCTGGCCGCCGCCGCGCGCGAGGCGCAGGCCGCCCTGCGGCAAGAGGAAAGCCAGCGCGCCGAAGAGGTGGCGCAGGGGTTGCGCGACGCCACCGCGCTGATCGCCGAGGTGACGCAGGAGATCCTCAGCCTCGACGCCGCCCTTGCCCGCACCGACCTGCGCGCGCCCGTGGCGGGCGTGGTGCATGAACTCGCGGTGACGGCGGCGGGCGCGGTGATCGCGCCGGGGGCGACGCTGGCGCAGATCGTGCCGGTCGAGCGGGGCGTCGAGATCGAGGTACAGGTCGATCCGCGCGCCATCGACAATGTGCATCCCGGCCAGGAGGCCGAGGTGGTGATCGCCGCCTTCGACCCCCGCGCGGTGCCGAAACTCAAGGCCACCGTCGCCCGCGTGGCCCCCGACGCGGTGACCGATCCCGCCACCGGGCGCAGCTTCTACCGCGTCGCCCTGACCCTGCCCGCAGCCGAGATCGACCGTCTGGGCAGCGTTGCGCTGACCCCCGGCATGCCGGTCGAGGCCTTCCTCGCCACCGGATCGCGCCCCGTCATCGACTGGCTGATGGCCCCCCTCATCGCCCCCATGCGCCACGCGCTGCGCGAGAACTGATCCCTTCGCCTGCGCCGCCGAAGGCACAGGCGCGTTCGAAAATGCGCGCCTGGCGGGGGCAACCCTTGCCCGGACCGGGGCGGACAGGCAGGCTGCCCGCAAAAGCGCCACCGCCGCAAGGGCGGGGCACAGGGCAGTAGCAGGACCTTGGACCAGACCGATCATCACCTGCGCCCCTTGCGGGGGGGCCGCTCCGTTCCGTTGCGGTCCAGGCCGTTCGGGGCGGTGCTGCTGCTGAGCCTTGTGCTGACCGCCTGCGCGCCGCCGCTGGACAGCACGCGGCCCGGCTTTGCTTTTGCCCCCCGCTGGCTGGCCCCGGTGCCGCAGAGCGCGCGGCCTCTCGCGGACAATGCGCTCTGGTGGCAGGCCTTCCGCGATCCGGCCCTCGACCGGCTGATCCAGCTCGCGCTGGCGGACAGCCCCAGCCTTGCCGCGGCAGAGGCGCGCGCCCGGGCGGCCGGGGCGGCGGTCGCCGCGATCCCCGGCGCGGTCACCCTGTCGGGCGGGACGGCGGTGCGTGGCAGCGATGCCTCAAGCGATCCGGGGCTGGCGCGGGCCTCGGCGGATCTCAGCCTCGATGTGCTCTTCGACCCCGGGCGGGGCCGCGCCGCCGACCGCGCCGCCGCAGGCGCCCAGGCCGCCCAGGCTGCGGCCCAGGCCGCCGGCGCGCGGCTGTTCCTGACCGGCGAGGTGGCGAATGCCTATGTCGCCCTGCGCCTCGCACAGCGCCGCCTCGCCCTGACCGAGGCCGAGGCCGCGCGCCGCCGCCAGACCCTGGCACTGGCCGAGACGCTGGCCG
>CAZVIS010000001.1:0-108142 GCA_964627355.1 uncultured Rhodobacterales bacterium | reverse complement strand
GCCACTGTCGCCGTTAAGCGCATCATTGCCGGTGCCACCGTGCAGCGTGTCATTGTGGTCTGCCCCGTTCAGACCGGCTCTCACCTTGGGCTGTACAATTAATTGCCAAGGCACTCCGCGAGCACTGAGCTTACAAGATCAACTTCATGGACCAACACGATGGCCGACACAGTGGGTGCAACGCTTGGGAAAACAGTCCCCACGCTGCCTTCTCGGATGGGCGAATGCACGTCGCCTTCGAAGCGAAGGAATGATGAGCAGCCGCGACCGGTGGATAATGTGCGCAGCCGCCATCTCCGCTGACGATATGCTTGATTTCGCAGAATTTCTTTCCCTCTTGCTTCCACAGTGCTTCGTAACCGTCCGGCCTGACCGCCCTGCCTGTGCTGCAGCATAGAGGATAGTGTCCACTATTGGATAATGGACACTATCGGGGTTGCTTGTGACGAAGCGGCTGAAGCGTCGGGTCTGGTCTGACGACGAGAAGCGGATGATCTGCGGTCAGACGCGTGTGGCGGGCGTGTCGGTGAGCCAGGTTGCGCGGCGATATGATGTGAACGCCAATCTGGTCTTTGCCTGGCTGCGTGATGCCCGGTTTGCGGATGCGGCCGCGTCCGATGTCGCGCGCTTTTTGCCGGTGGAGATCGTGGCGGAGGCGAAGGCGCCAGTGGCAGCGCCAGTTGCGGACAACGACATCGAGATCGAACTGGCGGGCGGGCACCGGATGCGGATCAGCGGCAGCTATGATCCCGAAGCCTTGGCGCGGCTGATCCGGGGGCTGACGGAGTGATCCCGGTTCCGGCGAACACGCAGGTCTGGCTGGCGGCAGGCGTCACCGACATGCGCAAAGGTTTTGCAGCGCTGGCAGCGCAGGCCGAGGCGGCGCTGAGGCAGGACCCGTTTGCAGGGCATCTGTTCGTCTTCCGTGGCCGTCGCGGCGATCTGGTGAAGGTCATCTGGTGGGATGGTCAGGGCGCCTGCATGTTCCTGAAGCGGCTGGAGAAGGGGCGGTTCGTCTGGCCCTCGGCCAGGGAGGGCAAGGTGGCGTTGTCGCCCGCGCAGCTGTCGATGCTCTTGGAAGGGATCGACTGGCGCGCACCGGAACGGACGTGGCGGCCTCTGGCTGCGGGATAATCCGCGGGGCCTGCAATCAATGATTCCCACAAGGAATACAGTGGGATAAACTTCCTGCATGCTCGATAAGGCCCTGACCTTGCCTGAAGACCCCGAGGAGCTGCGCAGCTTCACCGCGCGGCTCCTGGCCGAGGTGAAGGCCCAGGCGATCCTGATCGAGAAGCTGCGCCATCAGCTGGCAGGCCACCGCGCGCACCGGTTCGGGGCCTCCTCCGAGACGGCGGAACAGCTTCAGTTGGCGCTGGAGACCAGCGAGATCGCCGCCGCCGCGATGACCGCCCGGATGAAGCTGCCGGACATCGAGGAGAAGGATAAGCCGAAGCGCCGTCCGATCCCGGACCATATCCCCCGGATGGAGGTCGAGCTGACCCCGGGCGCCGAGGCCTGTGCCGATTGCGGTGGCCGCCTGCGCCGGATCGGCGAAAATGTGACCGACGAACTGGAATATGTCCCCGGCCGCTTCATCGTGAACCGCATCGTCCGGCCCCGGCTGACCTGCGCTTGCTGCGAACGCTTCGTTCAGGCCCCACTGCCCTCGCGCCCGATCGAGCGGGGCCGCCCCGGCCCGGGTCTCTTGGCGCACGTTCTGGTCAGCAAATACGCCGATCATCTTCCCTTGTATCGCCAGAGCCAGATCTTCGACCGAGAGGGGCTCGACCTCGACCGCTCGACCTTGGCCGACTGGGTCGGCAAGGCCACCGCCCTGCTTGAACCGCTGGCCGATGCCATCGGACGCCATGTCCTGTCGGCCGAGGCCATCTTCGGAGACGACACGCCCATCAGCATGCTCGCCCCCGGCACCGGCAAGACCCAGACCGCACGGCTCTGGACATACGCCCGCGACGAACGCCCCTGGGGCGGTGATGCGCCACCGGCCGCCTGGTATAGGTTCTCCGGCGACCGCAAGGGACAGCACCCCAGGGATCACCTCGCCCGCTTCCGCGGCTGGATGCATGCCGACGGCTATGCCGGGTTCGAGGATCTCTATCGCTCGGGCGCGATCCGCGAAGTCGCCTGCATGGCCCATGTCCGGCGCAAGTTCGTCGACATCCACAGGGCACAGGCCTCGCCCATTGCCGAGGAAGCCATCAGCCGGATCGCCCAACTCTATGCTGTCGAGAAGGAGGCCAGAGGGTCGCCACCGGACGTCCGCGTCACGCTTCGCAAGGCACATGCGGCCCCGGTCTTCGACGACCTGGAGGTATGGCTGGCCCTGCAACTCACCACGATCTCGGGAAAATCCCCGCTCGCGGCCGCCATCCGCTATGCCCTGACCCGCATGGAACGCCTGCGCCCCTACCTCGACCATGGCATTCTTGAGTTGGATAACAACGCCGCCGAACGCGGCATGCGCGCCGTCGCCCTCGGGCGGAAGAACTACCTCTTCGTGGGCTCGGAAGCAGGCGGAAAAGCCGCCGCCATCGCCTACACCCTCATCGAAACAGCCAAGCTGAACACCGTCGATCCCCACGCCTGGATCGCAGACACCCTTGCCCGCATCCCGGACTACAAGATCACCAAGCTCGACGACCTCCTGCCATGGCGCTGGAACGGGTAGCGGTCAGACCGGACGGTTACAGTGCTTCCACGGGTGTTGGAAACGCAAGCGCCGCCCCGGAGGGCGGCGCGTAAGCGTTTGATAACGCGTGATTTTTTGGTTGCGGGGGCAGGATTTGAACCTGCGGCCTTCAGGTTATGAGCCTATAAACTAGGAATCTCACTAATCGTTTAAATTCAGCAACTTAGGCGACAAGCCTTTGAAATTGAAAGACCTTATGGCCTTCATTCGGCTGCAATGGGTGGATTTCGACGGAACGTACTGAGTTGGAACGCGGCAAAGCTGCATAGGTGGGTTGAGGTGGCGTTGAGGTAAAGCCGAAGCGCCTACGCCAGAATGCTAATCTCTCCACTGCTCCAACGGTGCAGACACCCAATCTGACATTGACCGGGTGCCATAGGTTCGCCTCTGGCAAGCTAAATTTCTCATCCTTCACGGTGCCGATGCCGCATCTTCCAATTCGACCTCCACGTTGTCATCGGCAACACCAGAAAGGTATTTCTCATAAGTCGATTTGAGGTATCGCAGTGACGTGTCCTTGTCGACGTTGGCTTGCAAATGCTGCTGGACGAACTGGAGGCGCGCTTTGCATCCCGTTATAATCTCGGCCCAGCTCTTGACCCAGACTTCGATGCTGCCGTCTTCGGAAACGAATATCCGACCAGGCGGGTTGCCTTTCTGACGAGTTTCGATCCGCGCGAAAGCATCGAGATCGTTAGAGACGACCCAGAAGCTCCAACGCGTCTTGACGTGACGGAACCGCTCATCGTCAGCTATAGAGAAGGCATATTTCTTAACTTGAGTGATCTCTTCCGCACCAATCTTGACTGTCGGACGTTTGAGCTCAACCACCAGGTGCTCGCGTTCTTCGGCCCGACTTTGGGGAACAGCGCGGGACAGCATCAGGTCAACAATCCCTACCTTGCCGTCGACCCGCTTAACCGGTCGGTCAATCACCTTGTCCAGCCCGATTTCCTTTTGATGCTTACGAAGCACCTCCGTCAGCGACTTGTCATCGACAGTCAGGTTAAATTGTTCGCCGAAAATCCAAGTGTTGTTCTCAGCGATCATGCGATGAAGCTGGCTACGCTCCTTAAGGAGCTTCTTGGAGTCATCGTCGAACAAAAGGGCCTCAAGCCCATGCACGAACTTGAGGCGGTCTGATACCAACCGCGACGCGCTTATTACGTTTGCGAGATCCGCCTCCTCGAGCAGTTTGGACATTTCCTTTTGAAGCCGCTCCGGCAAGTCTAAGACTTCTGTGAGAATGTGCTGCAGCTCGTCAGGTCCACGCTCAATGGCTTGCCTGAGCATCCTCATCTGGAATGCGCGACTTTTTACGCTCTGCTGATTGAAATCCTGCAGGTGCTTGTTTACATTCAGGGCCACGATATCGAAGATCTTCCTCTCCGCTCGCTCAATTGAGTTCCGCGGCTCGTGACGGTACGGGTAGACCTCTTCCTCTTTCCACTGTGCAATTTCCGTTTGTGCGACTTCGACGTCCTTCGCCCGGAAATGCGCCTTTATCAATTCGGCGGCCGCGTCATGGGCCTCCTGAAGTGCGGGATTCATTTCCGCCAAATCAAGGATTCCACGATCCTGCAAAGCGTCCACGTATCTGGTTTTTAGGTATGCCGAGAATTGGAAGCCAGGCGTGTGGAACTTTGGCGATGTACGCTGGTACGGAAACCCCTCTGGCCCACAGAAGAAAAACCAACGCTCAGAAGCAGACTTCCATTCGATGAGTTCGACCGTGACCGGGTAGACGTCTTCATTCTCAGTTATCGGGTCAAGTTCAAAGGTGCGCCGATCCGCGATCAGCGCCGAGGGATCTAGCTTGTCGTGTTCGACGTAGACGCCCACTTCCTTGTAATCAGTCAGATACAGCGCGAAGACTTCGGACAATGCTTGGACGGAGCGTGCGGGTTCGAGCGAGCGGTAGGTTCTGTCGAGTTCAGTGACGCGGACATCAACGCCGGTGCCCAGAGCAGGATCAATCTCTGTCGGTTCAGTAACCCGGACATCGACCAAGTCATCACGCAGGAGCGAGATGACATAGCACATCAGCTTTCCGTCCTGTCGATAGCGGATCGTCCAAACGGCGGAGCGGCCTAGCGCAAGCGCCTTGAGTCGACCTTTCCCCTCCTTACCGTGAAGTCGCCGACCTTTGTCCTTGGAGCGGCTTCCATGCCGCTTCCAGGAACCACCCAGCTTGCCGAAAAGCGACTCAACCTGATCGTGAGGAATCCCGTGGCCATTGTCGCGAACACTGACCGCGGTCATTGCGATGTCGTTAGTCTCAATCTCGACATCAACCCGTGTGGCGTCAGCGTCTAACGAGTTCCAGATCAGTTCGGACAGGGCTTGGATGGGCCTCGCGCTTGCCAGCTTTGTCAGATGGTCCTTTTCAACTTGGACCCTGTATCGGGCATCTGCCATCAAAATACCCTAGCGCCTGAGATGTCTTACCTTCAGGCAAATCCTTCGGATGGCTCCTTGTCAAGAACCGCCGCCGCCGCCCTCCATGTTTCCACATCAGTCCCACCCGGAACGGCCGTCCCCTCCCCTATTCCGGTCTCCGCCTGCATTCCGGTCCCTTCGGCATGCTTAGCTTGATCCGGGCGCGAATCCACGCCTCATGTTGGATGAGCGAAGGAGTGCGATCCATGGTCAACAGGCTGAAACTGAATGAGAAAACCGTCCGGGAGGCCGAGAACCTGGGGCGGGATTATCAGATCTTCGACACCGATGTGCGAGGGTTCTCGATCACCATCTACCCTTCGGGAAGCCGGGCCTTCGCCCTCGACTACCGGATTGGCGGGCGGCAGAGGCGGATGACCATCGGGCGCTGGCCGGAGTGGACCACGGTCGCCGCCCGCGAACGGGCGAAGGAACTGCGGCGCGACATCGACGAAGGGATCGACCCGCTGAACGAGCGCGAGAACGCCCGCGAAGCCCCGAGGGTCAGCGACATGACCAAGCGCTATCTGGCGGAGCACACCCCGCACCTTGCCGCCCGCAATGCAGCCGACCAGCACACCATCATGGCCAAGCTGGTCGAGCCGGATTGGGGCAGGAAGCTGGTGACCGAGATCAGCAAGGCCGATGTCGAAAGGTTGCTGACCAAGATCGCGGCGGGGCGGGCGCGGCCCTCCAAGGCCAAGCCGAACAACCGGGCGCGCAAGCTGCAGGGGGTGAAGCCGACCCCGGTCCGCGCCAATCGGGTGGGCGAGGTCCTGCGCAAGATGTTCACGCTGGCCATCGGCTGGGGCTGGCGCGAGGACAATCCCGCCAGCGCCTTCCGCCGCCGGATCGAAAATGAACGCGAACGGTTCTTGACGCCGGAAGAGATCGGTAGGCTGGCCAAGGCGCTGGACGCGGCCGCCGATCAGCGGGCCGCCGGGATCATCCGGCTCTGCATGCTGACCGGTGCACGGTCCGGCGAGGTGCGCCAGGCACGGTTCGAGCAGTTCAACCTCGACCTTGCCAGCTGGTCGAAACCCGCCGCGACCACCAAGCAGCGCAAAATTCACCGCATCCCGATCTCGGGTGATGTCGCTGCGATCGTCCGCCAGCGCGGCCTTCTGGTTCCGAAGGGCAACCCGTGGCTCTTCCCCGGCGACACGCCCGGCCAGCCCGTCAAGGAAATCCGCCGCTTCTGGATCGGGATCCAGACCGAGGCCAAGCTGCCCGATGTCCGGATCCACGACCTGCGCCACACCTTTGCGTCGCTGCTCGTCAGCGGCGGGGCTTCGCTGGAGATGATCGGCAAACTGCTGGGCCACACGCAGATGCAGACAACCCAGCGCTATGCCCACCTGATGGACTCGCCGCTGCGCGACGGGGTCAATGCCGTGGCCAGCATCTTCAGGCCCCGGCCGCAGCTTGTCCATGATGCCGATCAGGACAAGAAGACAGCGTAAGGGGGGCAACACCCCCCTTCGCCTTCGGGGCGTCAGGCGTTTTCGCGGAGCGCCCGCCAGATCGGCGCGATCTTCTTGCGCGTCGTGCTCTCCTCCGGAATCTCACCGGTTGGGGAGTTCTGGGCAAACCAGTCCTGCACCTCGGCGATCAGTTCCGTCTGTGTCGAGGGGATGCCGCGGTCGTTGAACCGGCAGATCAGCATGATGGTTGCCCCCTCCCAATCGAAGCGCGTCGCAGCGCCGGGCGGGGTTCCCGGGCGACGGCGGCGATCGGGATCATCCTCGAACTTCCGCACATCGTCGGCCATCAGCAGCAGGTCGGCCAGTTTGACGACGACGCCTCCGGCGGGCTCGGTGATGTGATGCCATTCCGTGCTGCCCTCCGGCCGCACACGGATCACCCGGCAGTCCTCGTCGCAGGACCCATGGCGGCGGAACATCTTCATCATGTCGGCCGCATTGACGGCGACGATCCCGGCCACAGGCTGCAGGCCGCAGAGCACCGGAGAGATGCCAGTGAAGATGGAGAAGAGCCCGCTGATCGACCAGGCAGCAACATCCGCATGGGAGCATTCCAGGCGGTCGCAGAACTCATTGAGGGAAAAGAAGGCTCGTGTAGGCAAGGTCATGGCAGGCGCGTCCTTTCGACGATGTCCGAAGCCCGGGTCAGCACCGGGTGTCGCGGGATCGTGGTCCTGACCGACCCCTGTCCCAAGGCGGTCGGTTCAGAAACACGCCAAGGTGTTGCTGACAGACATGCTTGTCGAACCCGGTGCCGACAGCACCGATGCCCGGAAGTCATGGCGGAGAGAATCATCTTGAACTGACGAGAGGGACGCTACTCGCCTTCCAGTAGAATGTGCACTAGCCCTCCGGGCTCTCAGGACAAAACGTGAACGAATTGTGATCACCAAGTGCCCGGCACTGTGCCCTTTCGTCGTCCAGAGGGAGTTGCCGTAAGGTGATTGTGCTGCGGATCGTGAGCCCGATCCTCGTCCCCCTGCCCTTCCCCGTGGCCTGACGCCCGAAGCGGACAGACGTCGACTGGTCACGACGCGCGGCGCAGGTTTCTGGCCACAAGGACCGGAAAGGGCGTTGCGGCGGCAGGCGGCAGTTCGTCCGAATTCCGGACAGCCTGCAGGATTCCCAAGGAAACAAGGACCGGAATTGAGCCCGCCGTTCCCATTCCGGTCTCCGCCTAGGTTCCGGCTCCCTCTGTCTGCTTCCCTTCCCCGTCCCCGGCCTTCGCCGGGCTCTCGATGGGAGATCGAAATGCACGACACTGCCCCTGCCTGCCAGGACCAGCCGCTGAACCTGCTGGCAGAATGGATCAGCCGCGAACAGCTTGCTGGTGAACTCGGGCTGGCCACCGACACGCTCGCCCGGTGGGAGGCGCGTCAGCTCGGGCCACCCTGCACCCGGATCGGCCGGAAGGTGCTCTACCGCCGCACCTCGGTGCAGGAGTGGATCAGCGCGCAGGAACAGGTCCGCCCGTCCAAGGTGCGGCGGGGGCGGAAATGACCCGGCTCCTGACCCACCCGCCTGTCATGTCGACCTGTGACACCAGCGACTGGATGCAGGACCGCCTGACGGAGGCGCGCGGGATCCTTGCTGACCTCCCGCAGCACCCGGTCTCGCAGGTCATCCTGGCGGCCCGTGTCGTCGCCGGGCAGTCCAGCAGCGCCAGCGAATGCGCCGACGCCATCGACATCCTGTGCGAACTGGATCGCCGCCCCCTCCATGCCATCGCCGAGGCCGCTTTCCGGAACCGGGGTGTGGCATGAACCGGCGCAGCACTCCCGAAGCCGACGCGCAGCGCGCCATCGTCCAGGCGCTGCGCGTCGCCCTGCCCCGCGATGCCATCGTCCATCACTGCGCCAACGAGGTGACGGAGGCCGGGGCGCGTGGCCAGACCCGTCAGTCCGTCCTGGTCGGCATGGGCGTGCACACCGGCTTTGCCGATCTGATCGTGATCTCCGGCGGCCGCGTCCTGTTCCTCGAGGTGAAGAGCCCGACCGGCCGCCTGCGCAAGTCGCAGGAGGTCTTCCGCGACACGGTCTGCGCGCAAGGCCTCAGTTGGGCGCTGGTCCGGTCGGTTGATGACGCGCTGGGCGCGCTGACAGTTCACGGCTTCACCAGCCGCATCCGCCCGGCGCGGAGGCTCGCACCATGAGCCACCGTGCAACCATCTGGGCCATCCAGCAACGCGGGCTGAAGCCTGCCACCAAGATCGTGCTCTGGTTCCTGTGCGACCGGCACAACCCCGACTTCGGCTGCTTCCCGACTCAGGCACGGCTGGCCGACGACGCGGAAATGTCGATCTCGGCGCTGAACGAACACCTCGCCCGGCTGCAGAACCTGCGCCTGATCCACCGGGTCCGCATGCAGGACCCCCAGACCCACAAGCGCCTTGCCACACGCTACATCCTGGCGTTCGAAGACGGGTTTCCGCGAGAGCCGACTCCGGAAACCGGAGACGGCTTTGCGGGAACAGACGAGGAACCTTACGACGATCCATCTCCGGATTCCGGACATGGAGCCATCTCCGGATTTTCGGCAAAGCCATCTCCGGATTTTGCCCAAAGCCATCTCCGGAATCCGGAGACTAACCTTGTAAGAGAACCCCTAAGAGAACCTGTAAAGGAGGAGGAGGATGCGCGAGGGCGCGATTCCGATTTTGATCGGTTCTACGCAGAGCTGCTGACGGCGCTGGGCTTCGCCGCCAACGCCGCCCTGCCCGGCTGGTGGCAGGGCTCGTCCCCCCGGCTGCACGTCCAGCGCTGGCGCGACGAGCTGGGGCTGACCGGGGCGGAGATCATCGCCACGGCCGAGGCGTCCCGCCAGGAACACCCCGAACCACCTGACGGGCCCAAGGCGCTGGACCGCGCCATGCAGCGGGCCGCCCAGCGCAAGGGCGAGGAGACTGGCCGGAAACGCCGCAAGCCGAAGGCGGTGCCAGCCCCGGAGGCGAAGCGGATCACCGACCTGCCCGCGTTCTACGCCAACCTCGTCAACGCCGACGGCTACGTCCCCATCAGCGCCATCAGCAACACGATGCGCGACGCCATGCTGGGCCGGGGCCTCGTCACGCCCGAACGCCTCCGGATGCGGGGGGTGCGGTGAATGGCCTGGTGTCACGTCCCCGGCACGGATTGTCCCTCTGCGCAGGCGGCGGAGGCCTCGATCTGGGCGTCATGCTCGCCGAACCCGGATATCACACCCGGGCCTTCGTCGAATGGGAGGGGTGGCCGCGCGCCGTACTCGTCGCCGGACAGGCAGCCGGGTATTTCGCCCCTGCCCCGATCTGGACCGACCTACGCAGCTTCGATGCCCGGGTCTTCCTCGGGGCATTCGACATCGTCCTCGCCGGATACCCTTGCCAGCCCTTCAGCGCCGCTGGCAAGCGTGGCGGGGCCGACGACCCCCGCCACCTCTGGCCCGACGTCGCCCGGGTCATCGCCGAATGCCGCCCCGAATGGGTCTTCCTCGAAAACGTCGCCGGTCACGTCACCCTCGGCCTTGAAACCGTCCTGCGCCAGCTTTGGTCACTGGGCTACACGCCTGCGGCGGGCCTGTTCTCTGCGGCTGAAGTCGGCGCGCCGCACCAGCGGCTGCGCATCTTCGTCCTGGCCCACACCGATGAGCCTGCATCCCGGCACGGATCGCTACAACCCAGCCGGGAACAGCGACTTCACCCGCAAGGCAGAGGCGCTGGCGCTGGGCATCGCCACCTGGTCGACGCCGAAGGCGACCGATGGCACGAAGGGTGGGCCGGGCCAGAGCTATGGCTCGGGCGGGACGCCGCCCCTGCCCGCGCAGGCGGCGCAGTGGCAGACCCCGGTGGCCGACGACCGGATGGACCGGCTGCGCGGCAAGATCAACAGCCGGGGCGAGCCGAAGCTGTCGGCGCAGGCGCTGCAATGGCCGACCCCGGCGGCGCAGAACTGGAAGGGCAGCAGCGAAGCCAGCGTGACGCGGGCCGATGGCAAGAGCAGGATGGATATCCTGCACTACCGGGCGGAGCAGGGCTTCACCCGCCCGGTCCCGGCGATCACCCGGCATGGGCGGCGGTCCTCGCCGCATGCCCCGATCTCGCGCCCGCTCTGGGCTTCGCTGATTGCCTCGCATGGGCGGGTCGTCTCGCGGCGCATCCTGAAAGGCCGCTCGCGGCGGCGGCTGAACCCGCTCTTCGTCGGATGGCTGATGGGCTGGCCCATCGGGCACGCGCTCTGCGCCTGCTCGGCAATGGAGTTCACCCTCTGGCAGCAGCACATGCGTGGCGCGCTCTCGCGGCTGCCCATGGCCTCGGGCCCGTGGATCTGGCGGCCGACGGAGGCGGCCCAGCGCCCGGCGCAGATGGATTTCCTTGAAGGGCTGCAGCCATGAGCGCGCCCGGACGGATCGTGCGCGAACCTGGCGCAAGGGGGAAACGCACGCTGGGCGTGCAGGCGGCGCTGGAATGGGCGTTCCGGATCGAACGGGCCCAGCTGGAACTGCCGCCCCGACAGGACGATTCCGGCGAGGCCTCCGGCTTCGGCCTGGAGTACGTCCTGCTGCAACGCGCGGCGCTGGGCTGCAAGGTGGATGGCGGCCAGCACAAGATCGGCAGCTCCACCCACCCCGACGCTGAGGTGATTGCCGCCACCGTGGCCGGACTGCCCGACAGCCTGGGCGGCATCCGCATGGCGATCCGCGTGGCCGAACTGGCGCGTGCAGGTCTGACCCCCGACTGGCTGCCCGGCGCCGCGCCACGTTGCGTGCCTGTCGAAACGAGGCAGAACCAGCATGGCGAACGCTCCGCCACCATCGTGGTCGGCATCGAACGCGTTCTGACCCGGGGGCGCTGGCGCACCGTCGAGGTCCTGGCCTGCCCGGTCACCTGGCGGCCCCACCCGGAACAGATCGCAGCTGCCCGGCGCGGGTATGAGGATTGGTGGCAAGCACTGGATTGGCTGCGGGATGGGCTGCTAGCGGGCGGGATGCTGCGAGAGGTGGAGGTGAAGGTGGGGATGCCGAAGATCCGGCCTTGGACAAAAACCAAGACCACACAGTCATGAAGCCGCATCATTATCACGCAGCGCGTGCCGCTCGCATCACGCGACGGAACATCAACCCCATCAGCATGTCACGCGCCTCCTTGTCCTGCATGAAAGCGTTTCGCATCTGGTTGTCCCGCTGGAAAACATGGATCGCGCGGCGCATGAATTCGGCGTTGAAACGGTCTTTCACCACTTCCGGAGCGTTGTTGCGCAGAATCTCGACCCATGCCTCGTCATCCAGAATGGCTTCGTTGACCGCCTCGAAGCGGATATAGTCCTCTTCGGTGAAGTTCGTGCCATGGCGCGCATTGAATGCATCGATGATTTCAGACAGGGCCTTCTGCTCTTCTTCCGTGTAGGCATTCGCTCCGAACCGGTCGATTGGCGACAGGCTGGCGGTATCATCGCGTTGGAGACGCCCATCCGAGACGCCCTGATCCTGCAAGCGATATGCTGTGAGTTGAAGCATATCGTCGGTGATGTCTTCCCCTTCGGGTGCCGCGCGCGACGGCAGCAGCCGCTTCAACCAGGAGCCATACAGATGCAGCTTTTCCAGCCCCGTATCCTGGAGGCTGACCACCTGCGCAATGAACGAATAGAAACGCAGGAACGAAGCCAGCAACTGGCGAAACTCCTCCTGTTCATCGTCAGCCAACTGGACTTCAAAGCGGCCAACCGCTTGACGCACTATCCCCTCCAGAACCGGTCGCTCATCAGCTGCTTGGCGATTTCCAAGGAAACGGATGACAAAACGTTCAATTTCGTCCTGTTGCAGGATGCCGAATGCATTCAGTCGCGCGTGCAGGTTGTAGATCTGGTTTGGGTCTGAGCGATCTTCCATGCTGGTGGCATTGAAGTATGGCTTGAACGCCTCCTTGATGTCGTCGACCGCATTTCGGAAATCCAGAATGAAGGTCCGGGTCTTGGACGGAAAGGTCCGGTTGAGGCGCGACAGTGTCTGGACGGCCTGAAGCCCGTCCAACTTGCGGTCGATGTACATTGCTACCAGCTTCGGCTGGTCGAAACCGGTTTGATACTTTTCGGCGACCACGAGGAGGTTGAATTCTGTGCCGTCGAACCTGCGGGGCAGTTCGGTTTCGGGAAAGCCGTTCATCCCCGGCTCGGAATAGGCCTGGCCGTCCACCAATATCTCGCCCGAGAATGCGACCAGGGAATGCACGTCGTCATAGCCCTGCGCGACGATGTATCTGCAGATTGCCTGATGTGTCCGGATGGCATGTTCCCGGCTGGAGGTTACAACCATCGCTTTTGCCTGGCCTGTTAACTCTGGCAGGGCATGGCGGCGGAAATGCTCGACGATGACTTCGGCCTTCTGATCCATCGCGGTTTCGTGGAAATCGACATAGCGCGCCACCTTGCGGCGCGACTTTCGTTCCAGAAGTTCCGGATCCTCGTCGATGGCCTTCTCCAAGGCAAAATAGGCCTGATAGGTCTGATAATTCTGGAGCACGTCGAGGATGAACCCCTCCTCGATTGCTTGCCGCATCGAATAGAGATGGAAAGGCATCGGCAACCCGTCCAGCCCACTGATCCCGAAGCGCTCCATCGTCACGTTGCGGGGGGTCGCGGTGAATGCCAGATAGGAAAGATTGGCCTGTGGCCCTCGCAGGCGCTGCAGTTCCAGCAGGGCTCGCTCCACTTCATCGTGTTCCTCGTCGTCGGAAATCCCTCCGTCCGCCAGCACCCGTGCCATGCTGTCGGCATGTTTGCCCGACTGCGAACTATGCGCCTCATCGATCAGGATCGCGAACCTGCGCTGGGCCTCGTTCTTCAGCACGCTCATCTGATCCGTGGAAAACTTGTGGATCGTCGAGATGATGATCTTGGCACCCTGCTCGATGGCGGCCCGCAGCTGCCGCGAAGTCCCATCGATGGCCTTCACGTAGTTCGCGGTCTGGGCAAAGGACTTGACCGTGTTCTGAAGCTGCCTGTCCAGCACGACCCGGTCCGTGACGATGATCACGCTGTCAAAGACCGGTCGATCCTCTTCATCGTGCAGGGTGGCAAGCTGGTGGGCGACCCATGCGATGGTGTTCGATTTCCCCGAACCTGCCGAGTGTTGAAACAGGTAGTTCTGCCCGGCGCCCTTCTGCTTGGCATCGGCGCAGAGCCGACGCACGGCATCAAGCTGGTGGAAACGGGGCCAGATGGTCGTGCGCTTAACCTTGCCACCAGGCTCTTCGACTTCGCTGACCAGCACGAACTTGTGGATGACGTCGAGCAAGACCTCGCGCGACCACACCGCCTTGCTGCCTGGCACATCGCGGTAGAGGTAGGCGATGCGAAACTCATCCTGGACATCGGGATTGCCCGCGCCGCCATCGCGCCCCCGGTTGAAGGGCAGGAACCGCGTCCGCCCGTTTTCAAGGTGGGTCGCCATCGAGACATTGTCCTGGTCCAAGGCGAAGTGGACAAGTGCCCCGCGCTTGAAAGTCAACAGCGGCTCGCCATTTGGCGACCGGTCGCGGCGATACTGGGTCTCTGCAGTCTGGTAGGTCGAACCGGTCAGCGTGTTCTTGATCTCCAGCGTGATCACCGGGATGCCGTTCACGAACAGCACGACGTCAATCGCGTTTTCGGATGACCGGCTGTAGCGGACTTGACGCATGGCGGTCAGGATGTTGCCCTCATAGGCCCGCACCAGATCCGGGTTCATGGCGGACGCCGGGCGAAACCCGCACAGGCTGATGCGGATGCCCGGGACGATGGTGATCCCCTGTCGCAGCACCTCCAGTGTGCCGACAGCACCGAGACGGCTAGCAATCTGCCGGGACAGCTCGGCCTCGGCGCGGCCGGGGTATTGGTCGTTCAGCCGGGTCCATGCTTCGGGTTGGGTCGCTCGGACAAACTCGGCCGCAATCTCGGGGTCGATGGCGTTTGGACGATCAAATGCGGTGAAAGGACGTTCCAACCAGCCCTGCCGGGTGACAAGTTGATCCACCAGATGGATTTCGACGGCCTCTTCGGTGTGCAGTTTCTCACGGCGAATGTTCGAAGAAGTCATGATCAACCCTCACTGTCGCGAGCAGCGCCAGGCTGCCGGAAATGAACCTCAACTACCGGCCTTGCCAGCCTGTGCGTCAAGCAAAGCCTCCAACACGATCCGCGCATCCTCGATCGATGAGACAGCAAGGCGAGTGATCCGCTTGGTGCGGAACTCGTCATAGCTGCTGAGGTTGCTGTTCGCGCCGTCACCTGCGGCATCCGTCCAGCCGCGGCCCTTGGGCTCTTTCTGAAAGACGCCGACCGAGGCAGGCAAGGAAGGCGGCACGTTCATTCGTACCAGCCACAAGTTTACATGGGCGTCGTGATCCATTTCCAGCCCCACTGGCCGCCGCTTGCCGGGCGAGCGCCAGACCTCCAGATGCACCTTGCCGGACGTGGTGCGCTGGGGCGGGACCGCTTCCATGTGCTGGCGCATGAAGGCAGGAATGAATGCCTTGAGTTGGGCGACCTCTTGGCTCAAGCGCTAACCTCCTCTGAAATGTGGTCAAGCTGGCGCTGGACGGAACCCGAGCGGGCGTTGGCGGCAACATCAATTTGACCAGTTACGGCGGCCGTGATCAAAGCAGCCCGGTACTCGCGGAGTCGGGTGATGGATGTTTGAATCTTCACGTTGACCTGCCGATACGTCCCAATCGAGGCATCAAGAGCTGCAATAATCCGATCCTGCTCCGACAGTGGCGGGAGTGGTGTCCGGAACGAGCGGATGTCGGGCATATAAATGGTTTGATGGGTCGATCCCATCATGAGCCTGCGAAACTCGGGCTTCATTGCACGCAGCACATAGTAGATGAATCTCGACCTTACTCTTGGGCCGGGAATCCAAGCTGCGAAGTCCTGTGTCGTTGCCATGTCGGTGGCCATGATCGCGACGAATCCGACAGATGCCGTGCGAGACAGGATAACCGTGTCCTTGGGCAACAGTCGTGCTGACGAGTTCGCCATACCAAATGCACTTATCTTTTCTGCAGTGTCGGCCAGATATACAGCTTCGCCGCTGCGCAACTGCCAAACATCTGCCAGCGACACCCACGGGATCACGCACTCCTCGGGGATCCAGTAGGACGGCTCCTTACGACTGGGCGTGTGTCCAGTTTCCTGCCTTGCGACCTGCGTGAATTTTGGCGCAAGCCAGCCAAATGGCAGTTCGCCGATCCAGCGCACGCCCGAAGGCTGACGATCACACATCAGGTTTCGACCAGTAACTGCATCCAAGAACGAGGCTTCCTCGCGCTCAACAACAATTTCATGAAACTGATGCTTTTTCTCGATCAGCGCATCTATGCGGGCGGTCTCGGTGTCTAGGAAATCGGCGATTTGTTTCTGCGTGGCGAAGTCAGGAAGCGTGACCGGAATCGTGCGCAGAGCTTCGTGTTCCAAATCCCACTGGCTGACCCGCACGCCCTTTGAAATCCGCTGGTAAAGCGCAATGTAGGGTTCCGAACGCAGCAGGTAGTGCAAGAACTGGTCATGTTCTTCGCTGAGCGGCTGGTAGACGTAATAGGCTGGACTGACGATGCCGCGGTGACGCGAGATTGCGATTGACCCCTGCCACGCCTTCATCTTGTTTGTGACCAACGCGCCCTCAGTGACCAACTGGTAGCCCGTCAGGTCTTCGGATGGTTTGTTGTGGTTGTCGTCGCGGGAGGATGTGGGGATCACTCCATGGTCACGGTAGACGGAAAGCAGCTCCTCATCGGGATGGCCAATCGATTTCGTGCGTCGGAACAGTGACCAGAACGGCACCACGCGCCAGTCTGGGGGCGGGGTCAGGCTGATGGCATTTTCCGGAGTGATCATGCACCCACCCTCCACGCCGCACGGGCACGCCAGTCGGTCGGAAAGCCCATCGCCGCGGGATCGGCCTGGGGGCATCCGTTGATCAGCGCCACCAGCCGCCCGCGCCAACCGCTGTGCGGCGCGACAACGCCCAACAGGTGATCCAGCATCACAAGAGTGTTGTGCAGCCGTCGTTCGTCGGCCCCGCGCATGGCGATAGCCAGGTTGGCAGGATAGCCAGGGACCGTCATTTTGACCGTGAACCGCCGGTTCCACAGGCATCCATGATGAGCGGCGGTGTTTCGCACGGTCGAAATATGGTGCGCGAAGGATACCAGTATTTTCTCATCAACCCCGAAGGATTTGCAGATAGCTTGGCGGTCCTGGCGGGCCACCATGTTGCCGATCCATTTTGACAGAGCGCCAAGCGACACGATCTCTGCCGCCATCCAGACAGGAGGCATCGCGGGATTATCGTAGGTTCTAAGATAATGGCTGATAAACAGGTCGTTAGAGCGGTCGATTTCCTTTTGGTAATCGACAAGTGAGTTGGCGTGGAAGATTGGGTTCTGGTGATGTGCAGGGTCGATGTGCCCGTGCGGTCCATGCGTCATGGCGACGTGGTGCGCCCACGCAGCCCGCAGCGCGACTTCCACCCGCTCGATCGCATCCAGGACGAGGAGACGCAGATGCCGGTCGAACAGATACAGCGCCAAGACATCATCAAACGTAGTGCCCGGCTTGAAGGCATGGTCACCTGCGGCGGGCGCGGGGCCTTCGAACGGGATCCAATAGGCACGCAGTCTATAGTACGAGATGTAAGCGAGGTAGTGGCGCGCGGCAGGTTCATCATCGACCACCATGCCGCGACGGCGCAGCAGCGCGAGTTGATCGGTGATGGACGTGGCAGGCTTGGTGAACTTCATCGGGCCAGCCTGCTGCCGGTTTCGGCACAAAGGCAGGCCCCAAAAACAAGTAACCCGCCAGGGTGCGCAGTACAAAGCCGAAGCTCTGCCCGAGGCGTGGCGGGTCTTGTTATGGGTAGAGTTAGTGGAGCGTCATCACCAAAGCAATAACGATCCGCGCTGGGTCGCGAAAAAATCACACCACCACCTCGGACAGCAGCGCGGCGATTTCCGACTCCAGCGTCTTCAGTTCGGCGTCGATCTCGGCCAACGCGCGCGGCGGAACGTAGCGGTAAAAGTAGCGGTTGAAGTTGATCTCATACCCGACGCGACCCACCAGGCCGTCACTGTCATCGGTGTAGGCTGTGTCCACCCAGGCATCGGGAACGAACGGCAGCACCTCGCGGTCGAAGTACGACTGCCAGTCTTCCAGCAGGGGGACAAGTTCGTGATCCCGAAGACTGGTGTCGGGTTCGGGGTTGCCGTCCCTGTCCCGGCAGATCGCGGCATCTTCATCCGGTGTGCCGAACTGGGCAAGGCTGGCCTTGCGCACCGGCGCACCGACTTTCAGCCGCGCATCGCGCAGAACCCGGGAAAGGGCGCTGTCGAAATCAACCCGGTCCATGAACACTTCGCCACCAAGGTCAGTTTTCAACGCCACAAGCAGGTCCTGCCTGTCTGTGGCGGTCAGCTTTTCCATGGCCTTGTCTTGGGCAAGCGCGATGAGCGCGTCGTCCGTGACCTCGAACCGGAGGCGAAGAGGGCGCTCCACCCGGATCTCGCGATAGCCGAAATCCGTGGTCGGGAAGATCTTGGACACATCGCCATAGCCTGCATTTCCATTCAGATACTCACCGTAGATGCGCACGATCTCGGCCCGGGCCTCGTCAGTGATTTCCCGGCGTTTCGATCCGAGGGATTTGCGCATGGACCGCCAGAACCGTTCGCCCGAGCCGTCGATCAGCTGAACCCGGCCGCGCCGGTCGACCGGCTTGCGGTTGGTCAGGATCCACACATAGGTCTGAATGCCGGTGTTGTAGAAGATGTCGGTCGGCAGCGCGATGATCGCCTCGACCCAGTCGCTTTCCAGCATCCAGCGCCGGATTTCGGACTCACCCGATGCCGCACCGCCGGTGAACAGTGGCGATCCGTTCATGACGATTCCGATGCGCGAGCCATTTTCATCGTCGCGCATCTTCGAGATCATGTGCTGAAGGAACAGCAGCTGACCATCGGAGATGCGCGGCAGCCCAGCGCCAAACCGGCCTTCCACGCCAAGTTCGGCGGCTTCTTCCCTGATCGGGTCGGCGTACTTCTTCCAATCCACGCCATAGGGCGGATTCGACAGCATGTAGTGGAAGGTCTGGCCCTTGTGCGCATCCTGAATAAGGGTGTTGCCGAAGGCGATGCGCGACGCGTCGTGGCCTTTCACCAGCATGTCGGATTTGCAGATGGCGAAGGACTCCGCGTTCAGTTCCTGGCCGAACAGGTCGACGTGCAGGGTCGGGTTCATCTCCACCATGCGTTCCTCGGCGATGGACAACATGCCGCCCGTTCCGCACGCCGGATCGTATATGCGCCGAACGATGTGCCGCCCTGACAAAGCGCCCTGATCATTGGCGATCAGAAGGTCGACCATCAGGCGCACCACTTCGCGCGGGGTGAAATGCTCTCCGGCGGTTTCGTTGGACATTTCCGAGAAGCGGCGGATCAGCTCCTCGAACAGGTATCCCATTTCGAGGTTGGACACAGCCTCGGGATGCAGGTCAATCTGGCTCACCCGGTCAAACACGGCCCAGAGGATTCCAGCACTATCGAGCTTTTTCAGCGCTTCGGTGAACTCGAACTTTTCGATGAAGATATCGCGGACGTTCGGGCTGAACTTGGCGATGTAATCGATCAAGTTCGCCCGCAGCTGGCGTGGGTCTTGTCTCCGCAACGAGGCAAAGGTGAACTGGCTTTCGTTGTAAATCTGTCCACCCGGCGAGGCGATAGCGGTCAAGATCATCGCACGCGCCTCGTCGTCGGTTTCATCCGGCAGCGTTGCGGCCGTTTCAAGCACTGCGGTTTTGGTCGGCTCCAACAGGCAGTCGAGGCGTCGGAGGACGGTGAAGGGCAGGACGATCTTGCCGTATTCAGACTGCTTGAAATCCCCGCGCAGGATTTCCGCGATGGACCAGATGTAAGCGGCGTTGGTCTTGATCGTGTCCTTGCTCAAGATTTCACCTTCCAAAGTCGTCGGAAGGGCTTGTTTGCCTTCAACTTCCGCTGTTTTTCCTGAACGATGATACGCGCGACACTTGCATCCATCAACCCGTCATGATTGCGCCAGAGTACGCGCAGCTCGCCCCCCCTGGCATGGTTCCTCCCCGACCCCTTTTGTATGCGGGGGGGCGCAGCGCGGCGTTTCGCTAGCGGCAGGCACTTTCACCGGGGAATCCACTTGGAAGCCACTTGGCGGAAGCCAGTCGGGTAAACGACATGATATCAGTGGCTTAGAAAATCACGATCTGGCCAAGCTGGATTCTTTTGAGGAAGCCACCTTGGCCAGTTTTCGGAAGCCACTTCGAGGAAGCCACCCCTGTCGGAAGCCACCCTCGCGACGTAACTGGCCGGTGCCAGGCCCATCGGACGCAGTACCGGCCAGCAGCACGTCAGGCACGACCGTCGTACTTCTCCAGCAACCCTTCCAGCAGGGCCATCCTGTCACCCTTGAAATCCCCCGGCCGGGGCGTGGGGCCCTGCATCGAGCGCACGAAGAACTGGCGGAAGTCCTGGCGCTCGGCGCACCAGGCGAGCAGCTTCACGCCCTGCGGCGGGTGGACCAGCGCCAGCGGCAGCACGGTGCGCGTGGTCTCGTTGCCGTCAAGGTCGGTGTAGCCGAAGGCCACCGGCTGTGATGCGTGGATCGCCGCGTGCAGGATGGCGAGATCGGCCGCTGCGGCCGCCGGGACGCGTTCGGGCCAGTAGGCGGCCGGGCGGACATCGAGCATCTGGTAGATGCGGCCAAGCAGTCCGGCCTCGGGATCGGTTTCCGCCAGCCGTGCCAGAGCAGCATTTGCCACAGCGGCAGTGACCGGATCACCGCGATAGCCCGCCAGTGCCAGGCCCCGCAGCGCTGCGTCGCGCAGGTCAGGGTCGAGCACCGGCACTGTAGTCGCGGCCTCGCTCGCCGCAGCCCCTTGCCCGAAACCGATTGCAACTGCGGCCCCGGCGAACCGGGTGCCGAGTGCGCGGCGGGTCAGGGCCTGGCGTGGCGGTGGGGTGCGACCGGGTCGCATGGCGATTCATCCTTGGAGGCAGGAAAGGCAGTCGTAGTTGCATGTCGGAGGCCGCTGGGTCCAGTGCATTGATCGCCCGCAAGCCGGATCAGGACTGCACCACAAAAGCCCGGCCGTCTCACCGAACCGAGAATCCCATTGATTCCGCTTGCAGATTCCCGTTGACAGACCTGCCCCCCTTGACCTACCCCTTAATCATCGAAGAATAGCGCCCGGAGGAAACCTCTCTCGGGCGCTTTCCTATTCCCCAATCGCGGATCCCGATTCGGCCGTTGGCATTGCCCAGCGCGCTTCGGCACGTCCGCCTGCCCCGAATGAGAATCGCACATGGACCTGGTCTTCGCGCCGAGCCAGATTGAGACTTGGCCGATCAACCGGCTGCGCCCCTATGCCCGCAACGCCAAGATCCACGGCACAGACCAAGTCGCGAAGATCGCGGCCAGCATGGCCAAGTTCGGCTGGACCGTGCCCTGCATGGTGGCCGACGATGGTGAGCTGATCGCGGGGCATGGCCGGGTGCTGGCGGCCGCGATGCTGGGGCTGAAGGACGTGCCGGTGATCCGTCTCAGCCATCTCGACGAGGCCGAACGCCGCGCCTATCGCATCGCCGACAACAAGCTGACCGAATTGGGCGAGTGGGACGAGGCCATGTTGCGCGACGAGATCGCGGGGCTGCTGGCCGAGGATTTCGACCTGTCGCTGCTGGGCATTGCCGATGACGATCTGGACGCGCTGCTGCGCGACCCCGATCAGGTGGAAGGCGGCGCGGTCGAGGGCGAGGATGACATTCCGGATGCGCCGGTCACGCCGGTATCGGTGGCGGGCGACCTTTGGCAACTCGGATCGCACCGGCTGATCTGCGGCGACAGCACCTCTGCCGATGTGGTCGGGCGGCTGCTGGGCGATGTCCGCCCTCTGCTGATGGTCACGGACCCACCCTATGGCGTTGAGTATGACCCGTCCTGGCGCAACCAGGAGGGCGCGGCCAAGACCAAGCGCACCGGCAAGGTGTTGAACGATGACCGGGCCGACTGGCGCGAAGCATGGGCGCTGTTCCCCGGCGACGTGGCCTATGTCTGGCATGGTGCGCTGCATGCCACGACCGTGGCTGAGAGCCTGGTGGCGGCGGGCTTCGCTGTCCGGTCGCAGATCATCTGGGCCAAGGACCGCCTCGTTCTTAGCCGCGGCGATTATCACTGGCAGCATGAACCCTGCTGGTATGCCGTCAGGAAGACCGGCAAGGGCCACTGGGCCGGGGACCGCAAGCAGACGACGCTGTGGCACATCTCCGGCAAGGATCAGGATGCCGCCACCGTGCACGGCACCCAGAAGCCAGTCGAATGCATGCGCCGCCCGATTCTGAACAATTCCAGCCCCAGTCAGACGGTGTATGAGCCGTTCATGGGATCGGGCACCACGCTGATCGCGGCGGAAACCACAGGGCGGGTCTGCTTCGGGATCGAGTTGAACCCGGCCTATGTCGATGTGGCCATCGAGCGCTGGCAGCAGTTCACCGGCGCCAATGCGGTGCTGGCCGACACCGGCGAGACCTTTGCCGACCTGAAGGGCAGGAGGCTGGCGGCATGATCACCTCGAAATCCCGCATGCCCGGCACGATCAGCACGTCAGACGCCTTGGAAATCAGTCTCCTGATCAGTGCCTTGGCCGACAAGCGCGCCTTGATCGCCGAGACCAGAACCGTCCCGCGGCTGAACGCCTTGCAGCAGGAACTGCGCACCTTGCAGCACCGGCTTGCGGTGCTGTTTGGCGTGATCCATGGCTGGACGCTGTCCCGGTCCGACTTCACGTCGGCCGTGCTGGCGCGGCGCGGATTGTTCGATGGTCGCGGCGGCCGTGCCGATCCCTGGCCACGGGACCTGGTCGACCATCCGTTCTTCTATCGCAAGGACCGGATGGCATCCGCTGTCGCTGCACATCTCTATGGCACCTTCGATGCCGCCAGACGGCGGGACATCACAGCGCTGGCGGCGGCGAAGGGTCTGCGCGCCGCATGGCCAGAGGACTTCCCAAGCTGGTGGGTTCCGGGCAGAACCACGCTGGTGGTCTACACGCCCTTGGCTGAACCTGCGCGATGATGCAGCCCGAGCGGATCGAGCATTGGCCCCTGGCCCGGCTGAAGCCCTATGCCCGGAATGCCAAGACCCATGACGCCGATCAGGTCGCGAAGATCGCTGCCAGTATGGCCGAGTTCGGCTGGACCGTGCCGGTGCTGGTGGCGGCCGACGGCGAGCTGATCGCAGGCCATGGGCGCATTCTGGCCGCCGCCCATCTCGGTTTGACCGAAGCGCCGGTCATCGTGTTGGGCCACCTGACCGAGGCGCAGCGCCGGGCCTATCGCATCGCCGACAACAAGCTGACAGAGCTGGGTGGCTGGGACGAGGCCTTGCTGCTGCAGGAACTGCAAGCGCTGCTGGCCGAGGATTTCGACTTGGGGCTGATCGGGATTCCCGATGATGAGCTGGACGCGCTGCTTGCCGGTGTGGACGACCGCCCGGCGATTTCCGACGATGCTGCCGATGCCATCCCCGACCCGCCCGCCGAACCGATCACCAGGCCGGGGGACATCTGGGCGCTGGGCAAGCACCGCCTTTGCTGCGGCGATGCCACCGATCCAATTGCCGTTGCCAGGCTGATGCAGGGCGAACAGGCCACTCTGATGTTCACCTCGCCGCCCTATGCGCAGCAGCGCGACTATGGCGCGGCCAGGGAAAAGGTCGGCGATTGGGATGCGCTGATGCAGGGCGTGTTTGCCTCAGCCCCGGTCACCGACGACGCGCAGCTGCTGGTCAACCTCGGCCTCGTGCACCGCGAATGCGAATGGCAGGCCTATTGGGAAGGATGGGTCGAATGGATGCGCGCCTCTGGCTGGCGGCGGTTTGGCTGGTATGTCTGGGATCAGGGCCCGGGCCTGCCGGGCGACTGGAACGGCCGCCTGGCCCCGTCGCACGAGTTCATTTTCCACTTCAACCGCGCGCCCCGCAAACCGCACAAGACGGTTCCGTCCAAGCACGCGGGCGAAACCCTTGGCGGCGGCGGACTGCGCGGGGCGGACGGCACCGTCCACGCCAAGACCGGCACCGGCAACGCGATCCAGAGCCACCGCATCCCGGACTCTGTGTTCCGCATCATGCGCCACAAGGGCGGGCTGGGTGCGGCTGGATCGCATCCGGCCGTGTTCCCAGTGGCGCTGGTCGAGGCGGTGCTGACGGCGTTTTCGGATCCGGCCGACCTGATCTACGAGCCGTTCTGCGGCTCCGGCACCCAGCTGGTGGCCGCCGAACGCGCTCGGCGGCGGTGCTTCGCGATGGAACTGGACCCAGTCTATTGTGATGTCGCCGTTCGACGGTGGGAGTTGGCTACGGGGCGAAAAGCTCGCGCACCGCTGGTCGGAGACGTACTATAACTGAGGAACTGAGAAGATCAGACCCCGTACGACTTCGGTACCATCGACATCAATTCGGCAGACAGCCTCGAAGCGCGCGTTTTCCACGGTGCGCTTGAAGTCATCCGGCATCCGTTCGAGATCGACCTTCTCTTCGTCTGTCGGTGCTTTGCACCATGACCATGCGTCCTTGAACCAAGGCTGAACGTCAAAAGGAACGGTTAAGTATTTGCGATCCGGGTTGGCTGCACTCAGCGTGCGGAAATACTTCGGCGGATCATCACCGACCTGATCCGGAACATCGGCGTCCAGAATGATCGCCCGCAAGCCACTCGCGGATGAAAGCGTGTAGGCGCCGTCTGGAAGATCGGGAAGGCTGAGGTAGCCCGCGCGGTAAAAGTCGTAGGCTGTGAAAGAGGCGAAGGCCAAGAGCCCGAGGGCAATGATCCGAAGTATCCATCGCGTCATGTCGCCCTCCGACGCAACTTAACTCGTTGCAACCTAACGCGTTGTTTCAAGGCGGGCGCACCGAGTCAACTCAAAGGTCAAAGCCGATGGTTTCCGTCCAACTGATAGACAGTCCCCCTTCCTTCGACCTTTTCGGCGGTGACCGGCAGTGCGAGCTTCTTCTTCAACACGCCGGAGATGGCACCACGCGCCGTGTGACCCATCCATCCCGTTGCCGCGACGATCTCGGCAATGGTGGCACCCTCGGGGCGCTGCAGCATCGCGATCAGCATGGCCTGTTTTGTCCCCTCGCGCTGGGCGGGCGGCTTCGGCTGCAGCGTTGCGGCTGCATCGGTCTGGATGGGGGTCGTGGCCTGTACCACCACCGGCTCGACTCCGATGGCCAGCAGCCCCGCGTCCGTCACCACCAGCGTGGTCCCATGCCCTTCGCCGGTCTCGCGCCAGAGCGGTTCACCGCGCCGCAGATTGGCATCGACCTCCTGCAGCCAGCCAAGCGCGATCATCCGGTTGACGGCCATCTTCGCCGCCGCACCGGCCAGCCCCTTGGGCATCGGCAGGGCGATGTTGTCGGGGCGCTGTGCCCCGGCGGTGAGGATGATGGTCTGGGTTTCGGTGAGTTTCGTCATGGGGGTCCCCTATTGGTCGTGGGTGGCAAGGAAGGCGGAGATGCGCGACAGTAGATCGTTGCGGCCGTTCTCGTCGGCCCCGAAGATCATGTCGCCATCGTCGTCGCGCTCCAGATCGGCGATCTCGCGCAGCAGGGCGACGGCCTCGTCGCAGGCGGCGAGGCGTTCGGCCTCCCACGCGGCGGTGATCGCGTCCTGTTCGATCTGATGGCGCTGGGCGGGATCAAGCGGCATGTTCGCCCTCCTTGAAGGCCGCGTCGGTGATCTGGCGCAGGAGGCTGGCGTAGTGGTTCAGGGTGCCGACGTGGCCCCAGTTGATCTCGTCGGGGCTGGTCTCGAAATGGTCGGCGCTCAGGGTCTGCAGACGGTCCAGCATGGCGTCGATCTGGAACTTGGTGGTCATGAAGGCGTCGAGGGCCTTGGTGTTGTCTCTGGCGCGGCAGGTGGTCATGGCGTGGTCGTCCTTCGGTGAGTTGCATCGTTTTCGTATGATCAGCATCGCTCTGATCTGGCCGTCAGCGTAGGCAATTCCGAGCAATATCAGTACGTTCGGATTCCACTGCGGTGCGTGCGGCATGGGGCCGATCTGCGTCAGCCATCGGCACCACGTGCACCCACTGGCCGCCAGTCCAGATGTAGAGATGGGCGAATTCCCGCGTCGGGCGCGGCAGGATGCGCGGATCGCGGGGCGGGCTGAAGCAGTCCAGCGCCTCGGGCGTGACCTGCCGGATTTCCTTGGCTACGAGGATGTCCTCGGGCTTCCAGCGGGCCAGCGCAGGCAGCATGTGGGAGGGGTATCCGTCGTAGTGCACATAGACATGCGCCCATGAATCCGGGCCTGTCTGGATGGCGATCTGCGCGCGGGTGCTTATCGGCGTGCCTCAGATCAGCTTGAGGTCGGCCAGCACGGCGCTGGCGGCGGCCAGCTGTGCGGTCGGCAGCTCGATCTTCAGGTGCGAGAAGAGGTCCGAGCAGTCGGCCGCGATCCCCTCCTGGCGCAGCGCCCTCTCGATGGCCTCCGCCACTGCTGTCGGGCGGCTGCGGTCGAGGTGGTAGGGCAGCGTTTCGATGTCGAGGCGGATGGTGGTGGTGGCCATGGTCATGATCTGGATCTCCGATCCGGGGTGATGTCCTGACCCGAGACTCGCTCTGGTGGAGAGTATGATCAACCGAAATAGACCATCTTATCCGTTTATTTCCAATGGCTTGAGGCAAGTTCAATCGCGATGGAAGGCATGTCCGAACGCGAGTATTCCGCCCATTCCGGCCTGTCGCGCGGGGCGATCCAGAAGGCGCGGCGGACCGCTCGGCTGGTGGTCTACAGCGACGGGTCGATCAATGCCGCCGCCTCGGACGCGCGGCGCGCCGAGATGACCGATCCGGACCAGCAGCGGCGCAGCACCGGCGGCGATACCGGGTTCTCCGGACCGGCCGACAGCTCGTCGTACCTGAAGGCTCGCACCGCGCTGACGGTCTACCAGGCGCAGGAAAAGCAGCTCGGGATCCAGAAGAAGAAGGGCACGCTGGTCGACCGCGCCCGTGCGGAAACGCTGGTGTTCCGCCTCGCACGGCAGGAACGCGATAGCTGGGTCACCTGGCCTGCCCGGGTGGCGGCACTGATGGCGGCCGAAGTGGCAGGGGAGGTGGAAAAGCAATCGGCAAAACCGGTGATCATCGAGGCCGCGATCCTGCAGCGGGTGCTGGAAGCTCATGTCAGAGTGCAACTCGACGCCCTCGCCGATCTCCGGGTCTCGCTTGGCTGATGAGATTTCAGGGGTGATCTATTGCTCTTCTGCCCGCCATGGTAAAACTGCACTGCGAGAGAGTGGAGGCGTCCATGCCAGACTTCACGAGGGCCGTCGTTTCGATCCCGGGCCAAGAGCGCAAAGCGCGGACGCCATTTGGGGCAAACGTTGTGATCCACGCCACATCGGCGGAAACCGGCGGTGCGTTCGGAATGTGGGAGACCTTCACACCCCCCGGTCAGGGTCCTGCGCCACATACCCACACAAGGGAAACCGAGGTTTTTCGTGTGGTTCGCGGCACCTACCTGTTCCACTGCGGGACCGATGAGTTTGTTGCGGCGCCCGGTACAGTGGTGACTCTGCCGCCACATGTGCGGCATGGCTGGCGCAATATTGGCGATGAAACAGGGCAGATGTTCGCGATCGTAACACCAGGAGGATGCGAACAGCTTTTCCTCGACATCGAGGCCACGCGCGCCACCACGCCAGAGGAGATTGCAGTCATTGAGGCACGCCTTGGCATCTTCAACGATCTCACCGAAGCGCTGGGACTGACCCCCAACGGCGCGTCGACCATCAGCACGGGATAGCTGAAGACTTGTGAATTGCGATGGGACAACGTGCGCTGGGTCGCATTGCGCGCCCGGGCGGAAACGCTGGTGTTCCGCCTCGCGCGGCAGGAACGCGATGCTTGGGTCACCTGGCCTGCCCGGGTGGCGGCGCTGATGGCGGCCGAAGTGGCTGCGGAGGTCGAAAAACAAACGGCAAAACCGGTGATCATCGAGGCCGCGATCCTGCAGAGGGTGCTGGAAGCCCATGTCAGAGCGCAACTCGACGCCCTCGCCGATCTCCGGGTCAGCCTCGGATAGTGACGATACGGTCGACGATGAGCTGACCGAAGACCTCGACCTCGGATTCGACGGGGCCGAAGACATCCTGCGCGCTTGGCGCCGAGGGATGCGGCCCGATCCGGACCTGACGGTGTCGGAATGGGCGGATGCGCATCGCTGGCTCTCGTCGCGTGGTGCAGCCGAACCGGGGCGGTATCGCACCGCCCGCGCGCCCTACCTGCGTGAGATCATGGATGCGCTGTCGCCCCGCCACCCGGCGCAGCGGGTCAGCTTCATGAAGGCCGCACAGGTCGGCGCGACCGAGGCGGGCAACAACTGGATCGGTTTCGTCATCCACCATGCGCCGGGGCCGATGCTGGCGGTGCTGCCGACGGTCGAGATGGCCAAACGCACGTCGCGGGGGCGGCTCGACCCGCTGATCGCGGACAGCCCGGCCCTGCGGGAACGCGTAAACCCGGCCCGGTCGCGCGACGCGGGCAATTCGATGTTGTCGAAAGAATTCCCCGGCGGCATCCTGGTGCTGACCGGCGCCAACTCCGCGACCGGCCTGCGCTCGATGCCTGCGCGCTACATCTTTCTGGATGAGGTCGACGCCTATCCCGCCTCGGCCGACGAGGAAGGTGATCCGGTCACACTCGCCGAAGCCCGGACCACCACCTTCTCGCATCGCCGCAAGGTGTTCATCGTCTCGACGCCCACCATCCGGGGGCTGAGCCGGATCGAGCGCGAGTTCGAGGCGTCCGACCAGCGGCGGTACTTCGTGCCCTGCCCACATTGCGGCGCGATGCAGTGGCTGCAATTCGAACGGCTGCGCTGGGACAAGGGGCGGCCCGACACGGCGGCCTATCACTGCGAGGGGTGTGAGAAGCCAATCGCCGAGCATCACAAGACGCAGATGCTGGAACGGGGCGAGTGGCGCGCGACGGCGGTGTCGGCCGACCCCCATGCCATCGGCTTCCACATCTCGGCCCTCTATTCGCCCCTTGGCTGGAAAAGCTGGCAACAGATCGCGCGGGACTGGCTGGCGGCGCAGGGCTCGGAAGAGATGCTGCGCGCGGCGCGCAACACCCTGCTGGGTGAGACATGGGTCGAGTCGGGCGACGCCCCCGAATGGCAGCGGCTGGCAGAACGCCGTGAGGCCTATGGCGGGGTGCAGATCCCCGCGGGCGGGTTGTTCCTGACCGCAGGCGTCGATGTGCAGAAGGACCGGATCGAGGTTGACGTCTGGGCCTGGGGTCGGGGATTGGAGAGCTGGCTGGTCGATCACATAGTGGTTGCCGGGGGCCCGGACGATCCGGCCTGCTGGGACAAGCTGACGGCCCTCTTGGGTCGGACGTGGGTCTGCGCCAATGGTGCGGTGATGGTGATCGGCAAGCTGGCGATCGACACCGGCTATGAAGCCCCGGCGGTTTACGCATGGACTCGCAAGCAGGGCTTCGATCAGGTCTGCCCGATCAAGGGTCTGGAAGGGTTCAACCGCGCGACCCCGGTGTCGGGGCCGACGTTTGTCGACGCGACCATCGGCGGCAAGCGTCTGCGCCGCGGTGCCCGGCTCTGGTCGGTGGCCACGGCGACATTCAAGACCGAAACCTACCGCTTCCTGCGGCTGGAGCGCCCCTCGGATGAAGACCGCGCGCTGGGCGTTCTAGACGCGCCCGGTACCGTGCACCTGCCCGACTGGATCGACACCGAATGGCTGAAGCAGCTGGTGGCCGAACAGCTGGTGACGGTGCGCAACAAGCGCGGCTACGCCCACCAGGAATGGCAGAAGATGCGCGAACGCAACGAGGCGCTGGACACCCGGGTCTATGCCCGGGCGGCGGCCTGGATCATGGGCGCCGACCGCTGGGACGAAGCGACCTGGCGGCGGCTTGAGGCGCAGGCCGGGGTGGAAATCCGTCCCGCGCAACTTGCGGCACCAGCCGACCCGCCCGCGCCCGCCCCGCCCAAGGCCGGAACACCAAACACGCCCCGGCGGAAACGCCGGGCCTACACACCGAACTTCATGAGGGATTGAGATGGAACTGGACCGGATGCAGACCCTGCTCGCCACGCTGCAGGAGGCACGTTACGCGGGCGTCCGCTCGGTCAGCTATGACGGCAAGACGATCACCTATGGATCGGATGCCGAACTGGCGACCGCGATCAGCGATCTGGAAACCCGGATTGCCACCGCCAGCACCGGCACCTCGCGTCGTCGTCGCTGGGGCACCGTCGCCTCCAAGGGTCTGTGAGCGATGGGGTTCGACGCCTTCCGCCAACGCATCGGCAGCATCATCGGGGGCTTCGATGCCGCGCAAGCCCATCGTCGCCTGCGCGGGTTCCGGGCCAGCCGCGCGCATGTGAACACGCTGATTGCCGCCTCGGGTGACACGATCACCGCCCGCGCCCGCTGGCTGGTGCGGAACAACGGCTATGCCACGAACGCGGTGGAATCCTTCGCCAGCAATGTCGTCGGCGACGGGATCAAGCCGTCCAGCTCGATCACGGACGCGGCGCTGAAGGAAACCCTGCAGGCGCTGTGGCTCGCCTGGACCGATGATGCCGATGCCGAGGGTTTGACCGATTTCTATGGCCTTCAGCGTCGGGCCGCCCGCGAGGTGTTCCTGTCCGGCGAGGTCTTCATCCGCATCCGGCCGCGTCGGGCCGAGGATGGGCTGACCGTTCCGCTGCAGTTGCAGATGCTGCCCGCCGAGATGCTGCCCTTGGATATGAACCGCACCCTGCCCGGGGCGGGACTGATCCGGCAGGGGATCGAGTTCGACGGCATCGGCCGCCGCGTCGCCTATCACTTCCTGCGCCGCCATCCGGGCGATCTGACCGATCCGGGGCTGTCGGGCGAAACCGTCCGTGTCCCGGCCGCCGATGTCATCCATGTCCTCGATCCGGTCGAGGCGGGGCAGTTGCGCGGCGTGTCGCGGTTCGCTGCCGCCATCGTCAAGCTGTTCACGCTGGACCTCTATGACGATGCCGAGTTGGAGCGGAAGAAGATCGCGGCGATGTTCGCGATGTTCATCACCTCACCCGCCCCGGAAACCCCGTTGGAACCGACCGAAGAGGATCTGGAGGTCGAACCCGGCCAGGTGGTCCGTCTCGATCCCGGCGAGGATGTGTCTACCCCGGCGACCCCGGACTCGGGCGGCACGTACGAGCCGTTCCAGTACCGCACCCTGCTGCAGATCGGCGCGGCGCTGGGCATGCCTTACGGCTATCTGACCGGCGACACGGCGAAGGGCAACTTCTCCAACACCCGGATCAGCCTCATCGAATTCCGTCGCCGCATCTCCGCCTGGCAGCATGGCGTGATGGTGTTCCAGCTCTGCCGCCCGGTCTGGACCCGCTGGATGGACACCGCCGTGCTGTCGGGGGCCTTGGACCTGCCCGGCTATGACAGCCAGCGGCGGCACTACCAGGCCTGCGCCTGGTTGCCGACCAAATGGGACTGGGTCGATCCGATGAAGGACGCCTCGGCCGAAATCCTGCAGATCGAGGCGGGCCTGAAATCGCGCACGCAGGCGCTGTCGGAACGCGGCTATGACGCCGAACAGGTCGACCGCGAGATCGCCGCCGAGCGGAAGCGCGAGCTGGCACTGGGCCTCGACTTCCGCCGCCCAGGGTCGCCTGCGCAGGGGCCGGGAGAAAGCGGCAAGGGAGGCGACGATCCGGATACCGACAAGGATGCCGCAGACGATTCCGACGAGAAACCCGCCGGGAAGGAGGACAAGTGATGCATCACGCCCAGATTGCCCAGCGTGCCTTCAACACGCCCCTGATGGTCGATCCGGCCAAGGCGCTGGCGTTCCTGTCTGGCCTTGGGCCGCGCATCACCGGGCAGGAGATCACCTTCCAGGGGCTCGAGGTGGAGGCCGCAGATCAGCTCGAAGCTGCGTTGCCCGCCCGCACATCGCTGTTCAGCAATGACCTCGCCCAGCGCCACCAGCGCAGTGGCATCCAGCCGTTCGCGGTTGTCGATGGCATCGCCGTCATCGAAATCGCGGGCACACTTGTGCACCGGGGCGCATGGATCGGCCAATCCTCGGGGTTGACGTCCTATGAGGGCATCGCCGCCCAGCTGCAGGCGGCGCTCGCTGATCCCGGCATTCGTGGCATCGCTTTGGATATCGACAGCTTCGGGGGCGAAGTCGCCGGGGCCTTCGATCTGGCGGACCGTATCCGCGCCGCACGGGTCCAGAAGCCGGTCCATGCATTCGTTGCGGAACACGCCCTGTCAGCGGGCTATGTCCTCGCCTCCCAGGCCGATCGGATCGTCCTGCCGCGCACCGGGGCGGTCGGCAGCATCGGCGTCGTGGCGCTGCACACCGACATGAGCGGGGCCCTCGATCAGAAAGGCGTTGCCGTCACGCTCATCCATGCCGGGGCGCACAAGGTCGACGCCAATCCCTATCAGCCGCTGCCAGAGGCCGTGCACGACCAGATGCAGCGCCAGCTGGAGGTGGTGCGCTTCCTCTTTGCGGAAACCGTCGCCGCAGGGCGCGGGGATCGGCTGACGCAAGCGGCGGCGCTCGCCACCGAAGCCGCCGTGTTCCGCAGCACGGATGCCATCGCCGCCGGTCTGGCTGACGATCTCTCCGACCCCGTGACCGCCTTCCACGCCTTCGCCGCCGCACCCCGCGGTACCATGTCCCCCAGCAGAAAGGGTTCTCAGATGACCACCGTTCCCGAAACTCCCCCCGAAACCGTGGCCCCCGTCGCCAACGCACCAGCACCGGTTGCGACCGCCGCCAATCCGGTGACGATGACCGCCGACGCCGTCCGCGCCGAAGCGGCCGAAGTGGCGCAGGTCTGCGCAGAGGCGGCCCGGCTCGGCGTGGCCATCGACGCCGCCGACGCCGTCACGAAGGGTCTGAAGCCGGAAGCCCTGCGCGCCAGGGTTCTGGCAGACCTCGCCGCCCGCAGCGATGCGGCAGGCATCATCGCCACCGCCCCGGCCGCTTCAGCCAAGGAAAGCCCCATCGTCGCGGCCGCCCGCAAGACCGCGACCGACGCCAAGCGCTGAATCGGCGCACCGCGCCAACCTTTCGCCGCCTGCCACCGCCCCAACACATGGAGACTGACCAATGCCCGTCCTGACGGAACCCAGCAGCATGGGCGATGTCCTCAAATACGAGGTCAACCCGAACTACACCCGCGAGGTGGTCACCCTTCTCATCGGCACGTCGTTCCCGTCCGGTGCCGTGCTCGGCCGCATCACCGTAAACGGCAAGTACACCCTGTCGCCCGCGACCGGGGCGGACGGTTCCCAGGTCGCAGTCGCGGTCCTGCTCTATCCCGTGAACACCGCGCTGGCGGATGCGGTCGGCATCGTCGTCACCCGTGGCCCCTCGATCGTCTCGCGCGCAGGTCTTGCCTACGAGGCCACCGTCAACGACGCGACCAAGATCGCCGCCAAGATCGCGCAGCTCGCTGCTGTCGGCATCATCGCCCGCGACGGCGTCTGACGCGCGACGTCGGCGTCCCATCCTCTCATTCCCCCGGAGCCCCTCCATGACCCTCGTTCGCAATCCCTTCGACGCTGGCGGCTATTCGCTGGCCGAGATGACGCAGGCCATCAACATCCTGCCCAACCTCTACACCCGCCTCGGCCAGATCGGCCTCTTCCGCTTCGAAGGCGTCACCCAGCGGTCCGTCATCATCGAGCAGTACGAGGGTGTGCTGAACCTGCTGCCCTCGGTCCCGCTCGGCGGCCCCGCCACCGTCGGCACACGCGAGGGGCGGTCGATGCGCAGCTTTGCCCTGCCGTGGATCCCGCATGACGATGTTGTGCTGCCGCATGACATCCAGGGCCAGCCCGCGCTGGGCGCCTTCGACACCGCCGACCCGCTGGTCGAGGTGATGAACCGCAAGCTGCAGCTGATGCGTCGCAAGCACGCCCAGACTCGCGAATACATGGAGATGAACGCGCTCCGCGGCATCGTGAAGGACGGGGCCGGGACGACGCTCTACAACTACTTCACCGAGTTCGGGCTGACCCAGATCGCGGTCGACTTCCTGCTCGGCACGCCCGCCACCAACGTGCAGGGCAAGGTGCGCGACGTGCTGCGCGCCATCGAGGACAACCTGCTGGGAGAAAGCATGAGCGATGTCTACGCCCTCGTCAGCCGGGAATTCTTCGACAAGCTGATCGCGCATCCGAAGACCGAGGAAGCCTACAAGTTCTATTCCGCCACCGGCGCGCAGCCCTTGCGCCAGGACATGCGGCGCAACTTCCCCTTCGCGGGCATCGTGTTCGAGGAGTACGCGGGCACCGTAACGCTTTCCACCAAGGTCGCCGAACGGCTGATCCCGGCCAGCGAGGGCATCGCCTTCCCGCTCGGCACCATGGACACCTTCACCACCTATGGCGGCCCGGCCAACCTGCTGGAGGCGGCGAACACCATGGGGCTGCCGCTCTACGCCCGCCAGCATCTCGACGAGAAGGGCCGCTGGATCGACCTGATGACCGAAGCCTCGATCCTGCCGGTCAACAAGCGGCCGCGCATCGCGATCCGCATCTCGACCTCGAACTGACCCGCCATGACCGTCTTTGTCGCCGCCATGGACCGCATCTATGCCAACCCGTCCATGGCGGCGGCCGCTGTCTGGATCTCCGCCTCGACGTCGGAGGAACGCCCGATCCGCGTGATCCGCCGCGCCCCGGACCGGATCACCGAGTTCGGGGCCGGGCGCTTTGTCAGCGACACCATGATGGTCGACGTGCGCCTGTCCGACCTGCCCGACCCCCGGCCCGGCGATCTGATCGTAATCGGGGCGGACAGCTTCACCATCCACGGGGAACCTATCCGCGACCGCGAACGCCTGATCTGGTCACTGGACCTTCGGCCGTCATGAAGCTGAAGGTCACGTTCCATCCGGACCTCGTCGCGCTGATGCGAGCGGAAGTCGCTGCCGGGGAAAAGGCGGTCTCCGCCGCCATGCGCGAGGCGGGCACCTCCCTGAAATCCGCCTGGCGGGGCCAGATCACCGGCGCGGGGCTCGGCACCCGGCTTGGCAACAGCATCCGCCTCGCAAGCTTTCCGAAATCCGGCAACAGCCTGAACGCGGCGGCGCTGGTGTGGTCCAACGCTCCGGTGATCGTCGGCGCGCATGATGCCGGGCCCCTGATCCGGTCGAAGGATGGGTTCTGGCTGGCGATCCCGACCCCAGCCGCCGGGAAATCTGCACGCGGCGGTCGCATCACCCCCGGCGAATGGGAACGTCGCACGGGGTTGCGCTTGAGGTTCATCTATCGCCGCAGAGGGCCGAGCCTGCTGGTGGCGGAGGGAAGGCTGAATTCGAAAGGTCGGGCTGTGGCATCGAAGTCGAAGACCGGACGCGGCGTTGCAACCGTGCCGATTTTCCTCCTGGTGCCGCAGGTCAAGCTGCGCAAGCGGCTGGATCTGGCGCGGGATGCCGAACGAGCGGTTGATGGCGTGCCGGGGACTATCGTGGCGAACTGGGGGCCAATGCAGGACAATGGTAGCTAGCGTTTTTCATCAAGGTCCGAAATACTGCCTCCCAGTGCATTTAGAAACTTGCGATAATCATCAACATCGTGAAGAGCCGACTCGGCGTCGGCAATGAACCCTGCATCACCATCGAACGCCGAGTGGCTTTTGCCCATTTTAATCACAGCTTGAGCGTGCTCGACAATCGCATTGAGAGTATCCCGCGTCTTTTCTATCGTGCCAGGCTTACCAAGTTCGGAGAGCGCCCTGTATAAATTGTGTGACGAAACCATCGCCTGATAATGATACGGAATCCCATTTGCGATCAATCTATTGCAGTGACCAACTCTTTCCCCGAGAATCGCGATAAGAGTTTCAAGTTTCCGCTTCTTTTCAATGCTTGCTGATGAGATTTCTTGGTACATTTTTTCAAGAAACCAAACCATTTGCTTCAAGGACGGCACATCTCCGGCAATAGCCTCCCTCCTGATAACAAGAGTGATATCTCTTTGTTTCCCGCTATTCATCCATGCGCTTATGAAATCACCATCATCCAATATCTCCGACGTCTTCGCTCGATCTCCGTAGAGCAACTTGAATACAGAGCTAGGGTCTTCACAAATTTTCTCATAGTCCGTCTTCGATCTTCCAAATCCAAACATAATTTGTCCTTTTGCGTTCTGTCTTTTTTGCGTTTCATTTTGTCACGGCCATTGCACCAGACGAATAGGAATGTATGAGCAGCCAAATTTCACTTCTTTATTTGACCGCCAGCAACCAATACACCGGTGTGAGCTGCTTTGTCTTTTTGTCGAATCTATTGCTCGTCCTAACGCTACCAAAGGACGACCAGTTGGCTCGACATCTTACTGCCCTCATCTGCCACATCCCGCCAAAGGTGTGTTTCTTTGTTTCACGCAACTGGCCGTTCTACAACCGAAAGGAGGAGCAACTTGCCCAGCATCCGCGAAACCATACTCACCGCGCTCCACGTGCGGCTTTCGGTGCTGCCCCACACTGCCCTGCGCGGTGACGTCCTGCCCGAACGCGTGCCCGCCGCAGGCCTTCTGATCCTGCGTGATGGTGAGCCGGGGGGGCCTGAAGTCACGCTCTCGCCCTTGCGCTACCACTACCAGCACCGCGCCGAGATTGAGGCGGTCGTGCAGGGCGCCGCACGTGATACCGCTTTCGACACCCTCTGTGCCAGCATTGGCGCGGCGATTACCCTCGACCGCACGCTGGGCGGCCTTTGCGACTGGGTCGAGCCGGAAGCACCCCGCCCGATCGATTTGGCTTTTGAGGGTGCTGCCAGCCTGAAGGCGGCGGTGATCCCCATAGTGTTGCACTATTCCACGGCTGACCCGCTGGCATGACGCCTGCGCGACCTGGTTCCGTGCGCTGAAGGTGGTCCTGGGAATGTTCAGTCGTTGGTCGTGCGGGTCGATCGGTTCGGGTTGTTGCCGAGCAGCAAGAGAAGAAGGCACGCCAGGATCGGCGAAAACAGCACGCTCAGGATCACCCAGCCGAAGGCACTTCTCCCACGGGACTTCGCCATACCGGCCGGAAGCAGGATGAAGAGCCAAAGGACGAACAGGAGGCCCAGAAGGCCCAGAAGGCCTGCGAGTAGAGGTCCTAGGGTTTCAAGCAAGCGTAGCACTCCTTGAGTCAGGCCATGTTGCGCGATCGGTCGGGTTGCCCGTCGTCATTCAGCAGGTCCCGTAGTAGCCCCGCGAGAAGCGGCAGTATTCTGTTGCGACACCGGAGCGGATCATTTCGGCCGCGATGTCGCGGCCGTCCGGCAGGAAGCACTGCGCGACGAGACGCCCGTACCGGTCGATATCCAGAACATCGCAGCGCAGCGTGTTACCGGAGATCAGGTCGCGCAGCGTGGAGGTTGCTGTCGATCCGCCTGACTGGTCCCATTCGGGCGCATCAAGCCCCCAAGACCCGGATCCGACGCGACTCGCCCCTCAAGGTGAAAGTATCGCCGTCGAGAACCTTGCCGACCCGTGACGAGATCGCGCCCGCCTGTTGCGCTTGCGCAGCATCGCCGGATGCGATGACCGCCATCGTGGATACAATCGCGACGAGATTCGCCGTACTGCGAAACCAACGACGAACCCACTGACCCGAGACTTGCTTTGCCATGAAGACAAATGACGCCAGAAGCGGCGTCATCGCAAGGCAATCGCCCTAATTCAAAGTGAAAGGACCCTTCCCATGGCACGTGCGCAAGGCGCGCGGGCGCAGATGGCGCTTGCGTATGAGTTGACTTACGGCACCCCTCCGGCCGGTGGCTTCCGGCTGATGCCCTTCGCCCGAACAACGCTGGGGTCGGAACAGCCGCTGCTGGAATCCGAGCTGCTGGGTTACGGGCGTGATCCTCTTGCTCCTGTGAAGGACGCCGTCACGGCCGACGGCGAAGTGGTGGTGCCCATCGATGTCGAGGCCTTCGGGTTCTGGCTGAAGGCCGCCTTTGGCCAGCCGGTCACCAGTGGCACCACGCCGAAGACCCATACGTTTCAATCCGGCAACTGGACCCTGCCCAGCATGGCGATTGAAACCGCGATGCCGGAGGTGCCTCGTTTCGCGATGTATTCCGGCTGCGTGCTGGATCAGCTGTCCTGGCAGATGCAGCGCTCCGGGCTCCTGACCGCCACCGCCCGGCTTGTGGCGCAAGGCGAGAACATCGCCGCCGCAACAGCCGCTGGCACACCGACGGCGCTGGGGCTGCAGCGGTTCGGCCATTTCAACGGCACCGTGAAGCGCAACACGGTGGCGCTGGGGAATGTCGTCTCGGCCGAGATCACCTATTCCAACAACCTCGACCGGATCGAGACCATCCGCGGCGACGGCCGCATTGACGGAGCAGACCCTGCCATGGCCGCCCTGTCAGGCCGGATCGAGGTGCGGTTCTCCGACACCACGCTGATCACCCAAGCGATCGACGGCACGCCCTGCGAGCTGGAGTTCAGCTACAGCCTCGGGGCCAATGCCAGTTTCACCTTCACCGCCCATGCCGTCTACCTGCCCCGTCCCCGCATCGAGATCGCCGGGCCCCAAGGGGTGCAGGCCACCTTCGACTGGATCGCCGCCAAGGCCACCAGCCCGGCCCGCATGTGCACCGCCGTTCTCGTCAACCTGCTCACGGGGTACTGATCATGATCCGCCTGAATCTGTCCGCCACACCGGAATGGCTGGAGCTCGCCCCCGGCTTGCGCCTGCTGGTCGGCCCGCTGACCACGGCGCTGATGGTGTCCGCCCGCGCCGATCCGGCTATCGAGGCATTGCCCGAAGATGCCACACAGGAGGCACTGGCGCTGGCCATGGCCAAGGCCGTCGCGCGCCGCGCCGTTCTGGATTGGCAGGGAGTTGGCGATGAGGCGGGCAACCTGCTGCCTGTCAGCCCCGAGGGCATCGATGCCCTTCTGGAAATCTGGCCGGTCTTCGAAGCGTTCCAGACCCGTTATGTTGCGAGGGGCCTGATCCTGGACGCAGAAAAAAACGTCTCCGCGCCCTCGCCGACTGGTCCTTCGGCGGGGGCGACGGCTACTGCGCGGCCTGCGCAGGGCCGTGCCCGGACTGTCCCACACGACTGAACCGCCCGCAGACGCTGGAAGGCTGGCAGGTCTGGGACCTCGTCGGTCGCCTTGGAGGCCAGTTGCGCGTGATCCCCGGCGCTGTGCTCGGCTGGGACATGGGCGCGGCATTGGCCCTCGCACGGGCCCTCGGGATCAACCCCCTGATCGCCGCCGAACTGCTCCCCGAGATCGAGGCGGTGATGGTGCGCAAACTGAACGAGCAAATGGAAGGAGGCCGAGATGGCTGAGAAGCGTGTATCCGTCCGCCTCGTGGCGGAAGGCGGCCGTCAGGTGCGCGCCGAGCTGGAAGGCATCGGCACGGCTGGCGCGCGGGGCTTCGGTCGGCTGTCTTCCGAGATGGAACTGGCCAACACCCGGCTTGCCAGCTTTGCCCGCAAGGCGGGGTTTGCAATGGCGGCCGTGACGGTCGCGGCGGCCGCAGCGGGTGTGGCGATGGTCCGGTCTGGCCTCGAGACCATCGGTGCGCAGGCGGACATGGCGGCGTCGCTGCGGACCACTGTCGAAAGCCTCCAGGTGCTGACATGGGCTGGGGAACTGGCCGGGGTCTCGATGGGCGAGATCGAACAGGCGACGAAGAAGCTGACCACCCGGTTGTCGGAAGCCGCCGCAGGGTCGGGAACGGCGGTCGGAGCGCTGCAGCGGCTGAACCTGACAGCCGCTGAACTGCAAGCGCTGCCGCTCGATCAGCGCATCGTGGCCATTCAGGAGGCACTGAACCGCTTCGTGCCGGAAGCCGAACGGGCGGCCGTCGCCTCGGACCTCTTCGGCGACAAGGCGGCGCTTGCGTTTCTGCGTATCGATCCCGCGACCCTGCGCGAAGCGACGAGGGATGTGCGCGACTTCGGCGTGGCGGTCAGCGCCAGTGATGCGGCGCAGATCGAACGCGCGGGTGACGCCATCGCCCGGCTCAGCCTGATCTGGCTGGGGCTGACCAACCGGCTGACCGCTGCCGTCGCCCCGGCGCTGGAGGCCGTGGCCAACACGCTGGCCGACATGGCGCGCAGCACCGGGCCGATCAGTATAGCCATCTCGGCACTCTTCGACAACATCGGCCGCCTGACGACCTATGCCGCGACCTTCGCCACCTTGATGGCGGGGCGCTGGGTGGCAGGGCTGGCGGCCGCCGCCCTGTCGGTGCGCGGGCTGGCCACCGGGTTGGTGATCCTGCACGGCGCGCTGATCCGCACCGGTATCGGGGCGCTGATCGTCGGCGCTGGCGAACTGGTCTTCCAGTTCACCCGGCTGTCAGCAGGCGCAGGCGGGTTCGGGGCCGCGATGGGCCTCCTGAAGGATGTGGCCTTGGAGGTCTGGGATCGCATCGGCCTTGGCGGCGCGTCCGCCTGGTCGAAGGTGGAAGCCAGCTGGGCCGGGCTGCAGGCAACCATCCTTGGCGCGATGCAGTCCTCGCTCGATGCCGTGACCAGCTTCGGCAATGCGGCGGCCGGGATCTTCCAGGGGGCCTATGACGCGGTCAAGGCGATCTGGGGCCAGCTGCCCGGCACGATCGGCGACTTCGCCTTTCAGGCGGCGAACGGTCTGATCTCGGGCGTCGAGGCGATGCTGAACGGCGTCGTCACACGCATCAATGCTTTCATCACCGGGTTGAACGCCGCGCTGGCCTTGCTGCCGGATTGGGCCGTGGGCGAAGGCGGGGCCCGCATCGGCACGCTGGACCCGCTGGCCCTCGGCCGGATCGACAACCCCTTCGCCGGTTCTGCCGCTGCCGCCGGAACCGCCGCCGCAGAAGCCTTCTCGGCTGCTATGGCGCAAACCTATGTCACCACGCCCGACCTTGGCCTGGCCGGGATGGCAGAAGACGCGCGGGGCCGGGCCGACGGCTATCGCGAGGCCTCGGGCATGCTGGCAGATGCAGCGGGGCGACCACTGGCCAGCTGGCAGGCGCTGAAGGATGCCGTTGCCGGGGCGGGAAGCGAAGGCGAATCCGCGCTCGCCGATGCAGCAGCTTCAGCAGATGCGCTGAATACCGAACTGGATGAGGCGACCACAGCCGCAAAAGGTGCGGGCGGTGCCGCGCGCGGTGCCGGGGCAGCGGCGGCGGCGGGCGCGGATGCGGCAGCAACCGGCTGGGCTGCCGTCACCGCGACCCTTGCCGACTATGCCGCCAAGGCCCGCGAGATCAGCGGGGACATTGGCCAGACGCTGGTCGGGGCCTTCACCTCGGCCGAGAGCGCCGTGGGTGAGTTCGTCAAGACCGGCAAGCTCGACTTCCGGGATCTGGTCACCTCGCTGATCGCCGATCTGGCCAAGCTGGCGGCACGGCGCTTCATCCTGGGGCCGATTGCCAACGCCCTGTCCGGTGCGCTGGGCGGTGCCGGTGGCCTGTTCGCCAACATCCTGCATGCGGGTGGCATGGTAGGATCATCACGCCCGGGCCGCATGGTTCCCGCGCTGGCCTTTTCCAATGCCCCGCGCATGCATGCCGGTGGCTGGGCGGGGATCAGACCCGACGAAGTTCCGGCCATCCTGCAGCGGGGCGAACGTGTCCTCTCCCGCCGTGAGGCTGCCAGATATGGGCAAGGACAAGGTGCCTCCCCGAACATCTCCGTCACCATCATGGCACGCGACGCCGAGAGCTTCCGGCAGTCCCGCACGCAAGTTGCAGCCGACATTGCCCGTGCCGTCAACGCTGGCCGGAGGGGCATCTGATGGCCTTCCACGAAGTCCGGTTCCCCGACAATATCAGCCGCGGCGCGCGCGGAGGGCCCGAGCGGCGCACGCAGATCGTCGAGTTGTTCTCGGGCGATGAGGAGCGCAATGCCAGCTGGGCCAACTCGCGGCGGCGCTATGATGTCGGCTATGGCGTGCGTCGCGCCGACGATCTGGCGGCGGTGGTGGCCTTCTTCGAAGCCCGCAACGGGCGGCTGCACGGTTTCCGGTTCAAGGACTGGTCCGACTTCAAATCCTGCGCACCTTCGGCCACTCCGGGCTTCGCCGACCAGCCGATCGGCACCGGCACGGGATCGAACCGGGTCTTCCAGCTGTTCAAGCGGTATGTCTCCGACGCGCAGTTCTGGACTCGGACCATCGTCAAGCCGGTGGCCGGTACCATCCGCATGGCGCTGGGCGGCGTGGAGCAGCTGTCGGGCTGGACCGTCGACACTACGACCGGACTTGTCACCTTCACCACAGCACCTGGCGCGGCCGTGGCAGTCGCGGCAGGCTTCGAGTTCGACGTGCCGGTCCGGTTCGAGAGCGACAGCATGGATGTGACCCTCGATGTCGAGCGGCTGGGCACGATCACTTCCATTCCCCTGATGGAGATCAGACGATGAAAGCATTGCCCGTCGCCCTGCAGGCGCATCTGGACGATGGCACGACGACGCTGGCCTGGTGCTGGCGGATCGTCCGGGCCGACGGGGTTGTCATGGGGTTCACCGATCACGACCGGACGCTGGCCTTCCTTGGCACGAGTTTCGAGCCGGACAGCGGGCTGATCGCGTCCGAGGTCCGGTCGGGGTCCGATCTGTCGGTCGATGCGCAGGACGCGGAAGGCGTGCTGATGTCGGGGCGGATCACGGAAACGGACATTCTCGACGGGCGCTGGGACAACGCACAGGTCGAGGCATGGCGGGTGAATTGGGCGGACACCGCGCAGCGCGTGCTGATGCGGCAGGGCGCCATCGGGCAGATCAGGCGTGGGCGGCTGGCCTTCGTGGCCGAGGTCCGCAGTCTGTCGCATGTGCTGGCGCAGACGGTGGGGCGGATGTTCCAGGCGAACTGCGATGCGGCGCTGGGCGATGCGCGTTGCGGCGTGGATCTGGAGTCAGCGGTGAACAAGGGCACCGGCATTGTTCTCACACTGCTGCGCGACCGCGCCTTCCTGGCCTCGGGGCTGGCTGGCTTTGCCGAGGGCTGGTTCGGCTTCGGCACCGTCGAATGGACTTCTGGGCCGAACCTCGGGCGGCGGGGCGAGATCATGATCCACGACAAGGCGGGCAGTGACGTGACGATCACGCTGCTTGAGGCCCCGGTGCAGGCCATCGCGGCAGGCCATACCTTCGCGATCCGGGCAGGTTGCGACAAGCGGATCGCCACCTGTTCGGCGAAGTTCGGCAACGCTGTCAACTTCCGGGGCTTTCCGACCATCCCGGGGCAGGATTCCGTCCTGCGCTATGCGGTGCGTGACGGCGGCAATGATGGCGGTGTGCTGTGATGTCGGCCGACCCCGCCCTCGTGATCGCCGCCGCCCGTGGGTGGTTGGGCACGCCCTACCATGATCAGGCGAGCGTCAAGGGCGCAGGTTGTGACTGCCTCGGCCTTGCGCGCGGCGTCTGGCGCGAGGTCGTCGGGCCGGAACCGCTGCCGGTGCCGCCCTACAGTCGGGATTGGGGCGAGGCCGGACCGTTCGAGGTGCTGGCCGACGGCGCGGGGCGGTGGATGCTGATGGTGCCGGTGGCTGATGCGAAGCGCGGCGCGCTGGTGCTGTTTCGCATGCGGCGCGGGGCGATTGCGAAGCACATCGGCATCCTGACAAGTGAACGTTCGTTCACACACGCCTACGAAGGCCTCGGCGTGGTCGAAGAACCGCTCACCCCCGCATGGTCGCGGCGCATCGCGCTGGCCTTCCTGTTTCCGCAGCCCCTGGAGGCTTGATCACATGGCCACGCTTGTTCTTGGCGCTGTGGGTTCGGCGCTGGGCGCGGGCTTTGGCGGCACGATCCTCGGGCTGTCCGGCGCGGCGATCGGCGGGCTGGTCGGATCGTCAATCGGCTCCGTGGTCGACAGCTTTCTCTTGTCGTCGCTGACGCCCGGACAGCGCATCGAAGGCGCGCGGCTGGATAGCTTGCGCATCACCTCTGCGACCGAAGGGACCGTCATGCCGCGCCTCTTCGGGCGGATGCGGATCGGCGGCAATATCCTCTGGGCGACGGACTTCCGCGAAGAGGTCGTCACCACCCGGTCCGGCGGTGGCAAGGGTGGCGGGCGCCAGCCGAAGGTCACGACGACGGAGTATCTCTATTCTGCGTCATTTGCGGTGGCGCTGTGCGAGGGGTCGATCACCGGCATCGGCCGCATCTGGGCCGACGGCGCACCTATGGACATGTCGGGGGTGGTCTGGCGCTGGTACCCCGGCAATGAGTCGCAGACGGCGGACCCGTTTATCGCCGCCCGTATGGGGGCGTCCGTAACCCCCGCCTATCGCGGCACGGCCTATGTCGTGTTCGAAGACCTGGCACTGGAGCGCTATGGCAACCGGCTGCCACAACTGTCGTTCGAGGTGTTCCGTCCGCTGGCGGAGTGGGACACCGCCGAGGGGCTGATCGGGGCCGTCACATTGATCCCGGCCTCGGGCGAGTCTGCTTACGCAACCAGCCTCGTGCGCCGCACCGGCGCCGGGGCCTCAGGGGCCGAGAACTGCAACGCGCTGACCGATGTGCCGGATATCGAAGTGGCACTGGATCGGCTGGCAGCGATGGCCCCTGCTGTGCAAAGCGTCTCGCTGGTCTCGGCATGGTTCGGGGACGATCTGCGCGCGGGGGTCTGCACGGTCAGGCCGAAGGTGGAGGTGGCCATCAAGCAGACCTCGCCCGGCTGGTCCGTGGGCGGGCTGTCGCGCGGCTCCTACGGGGTGGTGAGCCAGATCGACGGGAAGCCGGTGTACGGAGGCACGCCCTCGGACGCGAGCATCGTGCAAACCATCGAGGAACTTCGGGCGCGGGGCAAGCGGGTGACGTTCTATCCGTTCCTGATGATGGATATCCCGCCGGGGAATACCCGGCCCGATCCCTACACCCCGAACGCAGCAAGCGTGGGCCAGAGTGTGTTCCCCTGGCGTGGGCGGATCACCTGCTCCCCTGCGGCGGGTTTTGCAGGCTCGCCGGACAAGACGGCCGGAGCGGCAACGCAGGTCGCGGCGTTCTTCGGGACGGCTTTGCGGACGCAGTTCACGGTGGCGGCAAAGACCGTCAGCTTCACGGGCACGCCGACCGACTGGGGCTTGCGGCGCATGATCCTGCATTACGCCCACCTCTGCGCGGCGGCGGGCGGGGTCGACGCCTTCCTGATTGGCAGCGAGATGCGCGGGCTGACCCAGATCCGAAGTGGGCCAAGCACCTATCCGGCCGTCGCGGCCTTCCAGGCGCTGGCGGCCGACGTGCGCGCCATCCTCGGGCCGGGCACAAAGATCAGCTATGCGGCCGACTGGTCGGAATACTTCGGCCACCAGCCGCAGGACGGCAGCAACGACGTCTATTTCCACCTCGACCCGCTCTGGGCGGACGCGAACATCAGCTTCGTCGGCATCGACAACTACATGCCGCTGTCGGACTGGCGGGATGGAGACCAGCACCTCGACGCCCTCGCCTGGCCGGATATCCACGACCGCGCCTATCTGCAGGCCAACATCGCCGGAGGCGAGGGGTTCGACTGGTTCTATGCCACCGACGCGCATCGGTCTGCGCAGGTGCGGACGCCGATCACCGATATGGCCAGGGGCAAGCCGTGGGTGTTCCGCTACAAGGATCTGCGGTCATGGTGGTCGAACCCGCACTACAACCGCCCCGGCGGCACTGAGATCGGATCGCCCACCGCATGGGTGCCGCAGTCGAAACCGATCTGGTTCACGGAACTGGGCTGTCCTGCCATCGACCGGGGCAGCAACCAGCCGAACGTCTTCGTCGATCCGAAATCCTCGGAATCCTTCGCGCCCCACTTCTCGCGCGGCTGGCGCGACGATGCGATCCAGCGGGCCTATCTGGAAGCCTCGTGGCTGTTCTGGGGCAACGGGGCAAACAACCCCACGTCCAGCGTTTACGGCGCGCCGATGGTCACGCTGCCCGAATGCGCCGCCTGGACCTGGGATGCGCGGCCCTATCCGTTCTTCCCCGAACTGACGGACGTCTGGTCCGATGGCGACAACTGGCGACTCGGGCACTGGCTGACCGGGCGGCTTGGTGCTGTGTCGCTGGCGGCGCTGGTCCGGGCGCTCTGCACTCGTGCCGGAATGCCCGCAAACCAGATCGACGTCTCCAGCCTTTGGGGTGCGGTCGAGGGGTTTGTGATCTCGGCGCTGGAAAGCCCCCGGACCTCCATCGCGGTGCTGTCCCGGCACTTCGGCTTCGATGCGGTCGAGAGCGAAGGCAAGCTGCGCTTCGTGATGCGCGGCCGCGCGGCGGTGCTGACGATCACGCCCGACGACATGCTGGCGGGAGAAGCGGGCACGGGCGAGCCGATGGAGATCATCCGCGCGCAGGAATCCGAACTGCCGCAGGCGTTGAAGTGGACCATCGCCCGCGCCGACGAGGATTACGATGCCGCCATCGTCGAGGCGCGGCGGATCACGGTCGACTCGGCGAGGATTGCCTCCGAGGCCTTTGCCATTGCGGTGCCGCCCGAAGAAGCCGAACGCCGCTGCCGCCGCGCACTGGTCGAGGCTTGGGTCGGCCGCGAGACGGCCACGTTCCGGCTGCCGCCTTCGCGCCTGGCCCTCGACCCGACCGACGTGGTGGGGTTGCTCCACGACGGACGCACTTTGCAGCTTCGGATTGCGCAGACCGCCGACACTTATGCCCGGACACTGGACTACATCCGCCAGGACCGTAGCGCTTACGATCTGCCGCCAGGTGCGCCCCGCCCCGCCTCCATCGCACGCCCCGTCGTGTTCGGAGTGCCGGACGCTGTGTTCCTCGATCTGCCGCAACTGCGCGAGGACGTGCCTGCCCACCGACCGTACCTCGCCGCAACCTCACAGCCTTGGCCGGGACAACTGGCCGTCTTCCGAAGCCCGGCGCTGGATGGCTTTGCTTTCCTGACCGCCGTCGATGGGCAGGCCGTCATGGGAACATTGGCATCGGCGCTCTACCCCGGCCCGGTCAGTATCTTCGATCTCGGCAACTCGATGCTGATCGACGTGGCCACCGGGACGCTCGCCAGCGTGACAGACCTCGATCTCTTCGGCGGCGCAAACGCCTTCGCGGTCGAGACCTCCCCCGGGCACTGGGAAATCCTCCAGGCGGCGACCGTCGAACTGGTCTCTGCAGGACGCTACCAGCTGTCACGCCTGCTGCGCGGGCAGGTCGGCACGGAACAGGCGATGGGCAACCCGACGCCGCCCGGCGCGCGGATCGTGGCGTTGGACGGTCGGATTGTACCGTTGCCGATAGCAGAGTCGGAGATCGGCATCCCCTGGAACTGGCGCATTGGCCCCTCCACCCGAAGCCTGACCGATCCGACTTACCTTGCAGCCGCCTTCACCCCGTCAGGCCGTGGCCTTCTGCCCTTCGCGCCGGTCAACGTCGAGCAGCCGTGGCGGACCGGCCGGGTGCCGGGCGACCTGACAATCCGCTGGGTGCGGCGCTCACGCGACCTGTCGGCGGACTCCTGGGAGATCGGCGAGCCGCCGGTGGCGGAGGCCGCTGAAGCCTATGAGGTAGAGATTTGGGACGAGGCGACGCTGAAGCGGACCCTCGCATCGGGCACGACCTCGGTCCTCTACAGCGCCGCCGCGCAAACCGCCGACTTAGGTGCCGTCCTCGGCCCCGGCCAGTCCTTCACCGTCCGCATCTTCCAGCTGTCAGCCCGGCTCGGGCGGGGCACGCCCGCCATCGTCACGCTTTATACCTGAAGGCCTCCCATGCCGAACCCGACCGCAAACCTCGCGCTGCCGAACATCCTGGCGGCGCAGGCCCAGAAGCATGTCACCCACAATGACGCGCTCCGTCTCCTGGACGGGATGGTGCAGATCGGCGTGATCAGCCGGGTGCTGACCGTCCCGCCCGGCGCGCCGGTCGAGGGTGATCGCCATATCGTGGCGAGCGGGGCCACCGGCCTCTGGACGGGCTGGGATCAGAACGTCGCCTTCTGGACCGATGGCGCCTGGATGCGCCTCGTGCCACGCATCGGCTGGATCGCGTGGAGTGCTGCCGACGGGGCACTTTACGTCTGGATCGGCACATCTTGGGCGGTCGCAACGGGCGGCGGCGTCACCGACGGCGACAAGGGCGCCATCATCGTCAGCGGCGGTGGTGCCATCTGGACCATCGATCCGGCGGCCAATGTACAGGTCAACCGGATCGGCATCGGCGGTGCGGTGCCGGATGCCACCAACCGCGTGTCGATCAACACGCCCGCGGTGCTGCTGAACAATGCAGGCACCTCGATGCAGATGACGATCAACAAGAACAGCGCTGCGGCCGATGCGCTGCTGGTGTTCCAGACCGGGTTCAGCACTCGAGCGATCTTTGGCACGGGCGGGTCGGACGACTTCACGCTGAAGGTCAGCCCGGACGGGTCGAGCTTCTTCAACGCCCTGACCGCGATCCGGTCGACCGGCAAGCTGCGCGCCGATCTGGCGCTGCAGCTGAACCCCGCCGCAGCTGACCTCCCGGCCCCTGCCGATGGTGATCTTTGGTACAACAGCACCTTGGGCAAGTTCCGCGGGCGGCAGGCCGGATCGACCATCGATCTGGTCGGCGCGGGCGGCGGCGGCGTTGCCGACGGCGACAAGGGCGACATCACCGTGTCGGGCGGCGGCACCGACTGGCGGCTCGATGACGCCGTGAAGACCGGCTTCGCGCTGGCGATGCGCCAGACCTGTTTCCTCTAGAGAAAGGACCCATCGATGGGCAATCCCACCCCGATCTTCTCCCGCGAGCCGGTGGCCGCCTGGATCAACGGCCTCACCGCCGCCAACACCGCCAAGGACGGCACCGGCACGCTGGAGACGGTCTTCACCGCCGATGCCACAAACGGCGGCTATCTGCAGCGGGTGATCGCCCGACCGCGCGGGACGAACGTCGCCTCGGTGCTGCGCGTCTTCCTGAACAACGGGCTCGCCAACACGACCGCGGCCAACAACTGCCTGATCGCCGAGTTATCCCTGCCCGCGACGACGAACAGCGAGGTCGCGGCACTTGCCGCCCCAGAGATCGGGTTCAATCTGCCGATCCCCCCCGGCTACCGGATCATGGTGGCGCTGGGCACGGCGGTCGCGGGCGGCTACGCGGTCTCAGCACATGGGGGAGCCTACTGATGGCCTTCCCCTATCCCCTGCCACGCGAAGCCGGGCCGATGCGCCTCTTCGGGCCGAACGGCGGTCAGGCGATCCCCTTCGTCATGCCCGATGGTGCAGTCCTGCTGCACATCATTGCAGCAGCGGCGGGTGGTGCCGGGGGCTCCGGCTTCTCGGCGGCAGCGGCCGCCGCCCGGGGCGGCGGCGGTGGTGGCGGCGGCGGTGGTTTTGCGCGGCTGGTCGTGCCCTGCGCGCTGCTGCCGAAGGCGCTATTCATCCAGGCCGGACAAGGTGGTGCAGGTGCGGGCGGCGACAGCTTCGTGGGCCTGTCGGCGGCCCCCGCTCCACAAACCATGCTCCTGCGCGCCAATGGCGGTGCGGTCGGCGGCAATGGATCGGCCACAGCGGCCGGGACCGCAGGCGCAGGCGGGGCTGCAATCTCCGCCGCACAGACTCCCCTCTACGGCGCGCTCGGACCGGCGACCTACACGATAGGCGGCATCGGCGTCGCGGGCGGGGTTCATACCGGTGCCGTTGGGGTCACCCAGACCTTCGCCGTTAATGGCACATATCTGCTGGGCGGGGCGGGAGGGGCCGGGGTCACTGCTGCGGCCTTTGCCGGAGGGGCCATCACCGGTTCCGGGCTTTGTCCCACGATCGCCGGGGGTCTTGCAGGGGCGGACGGCAACGCGGGCTTCGAATTGTGGACGCCGCCGACGTTCTGCAGCGGGTCCGGCGGCGGGTCCTCCGATGCCGGAGCGGGCGGCCGGGGCGGCAATGGCGGTCCCGGCTGCGGCGGGGGTGGCGGCGGGGGCGGGCTGACTGGCGGGAGCGGCGGCCGAGGCGGCAACGGCTTCGTCCTGATCGCCTGGACGTTCTGAGCGGCCCTGCGTCGCGGTCCGTCTGAACCTACAACAACCCTGCATAAGGAGCCGCCATGTCCGACCCCAACAACCTTGACCCCTTCCGCTGGCTCTGGACCGAGCCCGGCAAGGCCGCCCTCGCCGGTGCCCTCGGCGGCATCGTCCGCTGGGTTACCCTGCGCGAGCACTGGCGCGACGGGGTACTGTCGCTGCTCGTCGGCTCGATCTGCGCCGTCTATCTCGGCCCGCTGGTCGCCCCCATCCTCGAGCCGGTGATCGGCAAGCTCGCCCCGAACGGCGACAGCGCGGGGTTCTCGAGCTTCGTCGTCGGCATCGGCGGCCTGTCGATCTCGGGGATGATCATCGACATCTTCCGCACCCGGCGCGCCGACACCGTCAGGACCGACAGCGCGCGGAAGGACGACGATGCGCAGCCGTGATCTCACCGCGATCCTGCGTCGCGAGGGCCGCGTCTGGCTCGTCGCGCTCGCCTGCGGCGTCTTGATGTTCCTGATCTTCTGAAGTCCGCCCAACCCGAAACCCGTCCCCCGACCCGCCCCAGAGGCGGGTTTTGCATTTCTGGAGACTGATGATGCCGACCACCACCTATGCACATTTCCGCGACGTGCCCGAGAGCGAATGGCGCTGGCCCAGCTTCTCCCCGGCCGAGATCGCCTGCCGCGGCACCGGCGCAATCAAGATCAATACCGAGGCCATGGACAAGCTGCAATCCCTGCGCAACCGCCTCGGCAAGCCGATGATCATCCGTTCCGGCTATCGCAGCCCCAGCCACAACCGCGCCGTCGGTGGCGCACCGGCCTCCAAGCACATGCTGGGTACAGCCTTCGACATCTCCATGTCGAACCACGACCCCGCCGCCTTCGCCGAGGCTGCCCGGACAGTGGGCTTTCTGGGCTTCGGCACCTATCCCCGTTCGGGCTTCATGCACATCGACCTCGGGCCAGCGCGCAGCTGGGGCGAACCCTTCGCCCTGCGCGCCACGCCCTTCGTGCCGGAGGCCGCCCCTGCCCGCGAGGTCCTGGCCGATAGCCGCACCCTGAAAGGCGGCGGGGCTGCTGGCATCGCAACCGTTGGTGCTGCCGGTGTCGAAGTCGCGCAAGACATCCTGGCGGAAACCCAATCCACGATCCTGCCCCTTGTGCCCTATCTCGACACCCTGCGCTGGGTGTTCATCGCCGTGGCGCTGATCGGCATCGCCGTCGCCATCCATGCCCGGATCGACGACTGGAAGCGGGGCCAACGGTAATGGGTTGGCTCCCAACCCTCCTCGCCAGCTCTCCAGCGCGCAAAGCGATGGGCTGGGTGCTGGCGGCCTTCACCATCACCCTGTTCGTTCTGAATCTCCGCCGCACTGGGGAACGCGCCGGGCGGCTGGCCGAGCGCCTTTCAACATCGGAGACGACCCATGAAATCCAACGCCAGATGCTGGACGCCGCCAGCCGTCGCCCCGCTGATCGCGATGCTTTGGCTGAGCGCATGCGCGATGGCAGGTTCTGAAGGCCACGCACCCTGCCCGCCTGTCGTGGAGTACAGTCCGGCCGAACAGAGCAAAGCCGCAGCCGAGATCGCGACCTTGCCAGAGGGCACGGTCCTTATCGGGATGCTCAGCGACTATGCCGTCCTGCGCGACCAGGCGCGGACGTGCAGGTGAAACCCGGACGAAGCAAGTGTCGGCAGAAAGCGACCGCCCCCTCGACCAAGGCTCAGCACAACAAACGAGTACGGGCCGGTGGAAGTGACGCGGCATGTTAGCGTTGCCCTGCGTATCGGTTGACGGACGCCACTAGGTGCAACATGATCCGGTTCTGGCGTCGATGGCAGGACTTCGGATGTCGGGTCATGGGGCGTTCAAGTTTCGCGGTACTTGGCAGAAACTGTACCTGTGGGTCCGAAACTTGCCATGAGTTCTGGCGTCTTGAATCGGTGAAAGTTGGAGTAAACATCGGTGGCTGTGGTGTTTGATCTGACGCTCAACCCCTTTCACGTTCTCGGTGCGCCCCTTGATGCCAGTGCCGACGACATATTCGAACTTGGTCAAGACGCAGTGGTTGATGGTCGTTCTGACGAGGCAACAGCTGCAAAGGCGCAGCAGACCCTGATCCCACCCCGACTTCGTCTTGAGGCTGAAGTGGGTTGGTTTGCGGATGTTTCCTCCGAGGCAGCAATTTCTCTTTCCAACGATGTTCTTCGCGGGGATCAAGATTCAGCTCTGGCCGCCGCGCGACAGGCTTCTCCGCTCGCCAAGGCCAACGCTGCGGCGCATATTTGCGGCCGATTTCCCGGCAGCACGGCACCGTTGTCCGTGCTCATCCAAGCATGGTCAGAACTTGACCGGGGCAAGGCTTTCCAAGCGATTGCCACTTCAAGGCAACGCGCTGGAATTCCGAGACCTGACCGGGAGCACTTCGACGAGGCGTTGAAGAAGCTCGAGGACGCTCACGCTCGTCAGGCTGTGGGAAGCATTGAAGTTCAGAACGCTAGAGGGGCCGCTGCGCTGACCGGAATGGTCGAAACGGCCATAAAGCAGAATTCATTGGGGCCAATGCTCCGCCGAATCGTGCGCGAATACGACAGGGCCTCTGAACTGCGACTCGAAGAAGTGCGCGAAATGGTCATGTCCGAGATGGACCGATGCAGAGTTATTCCACATACCGCATCCAAAGTGGTCGAACGACTGCAGAACCTGTTGGTTGCTTGGGATGACATTAATCAGCCTGTACAGCTGCTTGAGCAGGCCGAAGGGCATGAAGAAGAACGTTCAAGACGGCTGTGCATAGAAATCCGAGACTTTTGCCTTTGGCTGGCAAATGAAAAGGGTCGACACCGGGAAGCGCTGGCCTTAACACGCGCGCTCCTCACGACGTTTCCAGAACTTGACAGCATCGCCTCCAAACTGGGCAATGATGTGCAAACTCTGGAAGAGATTGTCCGGCGCCTTCCGACTCAACCGGCTCCACCTGCCAAAGTCCAGCAGGCTGCACGGCAGGAGCCCGTTACACGTGCCCCGCCTCCCGCCTCACCAACTTCTCGCGTCCCAGCAGCGGAAAGAAGGACGGGCATTCCGGGCGCCATATGGGTCGTAGTTGCCATTGTGGGCGGGTTGCTTTTGTTCTCGCAATCAGAGGCTCCCAGTCCACGGACACCTTCGCCAAGCCCCACGCTAGTCGCAAGACCCCCGTCGCCTTCACTAACGACTGAGGCAAACTCCCAGGGCGAAACTGCTCCGATTCCCTATGTTGGCAGACCCCTCACAACTCCAGAGATTCGATATTGCGTTTTCCAGGATGCGCGCCTGAATCATTTGCGCGAAATGATCTTCGAAATCAGTGAAACCGAGGTCAACCGCTTCAACGAGCTTGTCGATACCTGGAATGCGCGATGCGGAAGCTACACTTATCGCGAGGGCGCTCTGGCTCCTGTACAGGCAGAAGCCTTGAGAGAAGATGCAAAGCTACAGCGTGAAGCCTCTGCAATTCTTGCAGGATGGCGTGGATCCCAAGCTCCAGCGTCAACTGCGGCGCCACAGCTGGCGCGACCTGCTGCAGACCCGTCGCCCCAACCAACGTCACCGAATCCACCATTCTCTACTGGCACGATCGAAACGCCTGCCCGGCTTCTGGACCTTCGAAATGCTGACGACGCACGTATTGTGCAGCGCAGGCTTCAGGAACTCGGCTACTACGGGTCGAGTGTCGATGGCGGCTTCGGTGCAAGGTCCGTTGCGGCACTACGTGCTTTCAAGCGCGATCATCCACGTCTGCCAGCAGATGCCGAGTGGGACATCGAAACCCAGAGAGAACTTTTGAACCAATGACCGAACCAGCCGCCAACCTGTCATCTTCGTTCGCTCGACTTGCTGTGGAATACTGGCGGCTCCTGCGCGCCTATGATCGTCTTCGAGATAACGTGGGTGATGACCTCGGCGCGAGAGCGGCCGCGCAAAGTCGGTACGCGCTCACGCGACTTGAGTCGGTGCTGACCGAGGCCGGAATGCGTGTCGCGGTGTTTGACGGCCAGCCGTTTCACCCGGGCTTGCCGGTCCGTGTTCTGAACGGCGATGAGTTCACGACGGAAGATGAGCTGATCGTTGCCTTTACCAATGAACCCACAATACTCGCGCAGGAGCGCGTGGTTGCTCTCGGGGCTGTTACCGTCGATCGCCGCTTGGAAGGAGAAGCCTGATGCATCTGGGAATCGATCTTGGCACTTCGAACTCTGTGGTGGTTGGTCATGCTGACGGAACCACGCGGCTGTTCAAGACCGCTGACGGGACGGACGTGCTGCCGAGCGTGATCTACCTCGACAAGCGGAATCACCGTTTTGTGGGCAACGGCGCCTATTCCAGAATCTTCACGTCTCCAGAGAACACAGCACACGGGTTCAAGAGGCTGATGGGAACAAACAGCCCGATTCACTTCGATGGGGCGGGCGTCGATTGGACGCCGGAGGAGTGTAGCGCCGAGATTTTGCGCACATTGGTCGGGCAGGCGCGCATGGAAGCCGGCGAATTCCAACTCGAAGGAACAGTCGTCACCATTCCTGCTGCCTTCAATCAAATGCAGAGTGAAGCGACGATCAGGGCGGCCCGGATGGCCGGACTGGACCACGTAACGCTCGTTCAAGAGCCCGTCGCGGCGGCCATGGCATCGGTGGCGGGTAGCAAGACCCCGAATGGCGTGTTCCTCGTCTATGACATCGGTGGCGGCACATTCGATCTGGCATTGGTGCAGAGCATAAAGGGAAGCGTCACCGTTCTCGCCCACGAGGGGATCAACATGCTCGGCGGTCGTGATTTCGACCGACGGATTTTGGATAGCCATGTCCGCCCCTGGCTGGAGGAGAACTTCGACATTCCGGCAGATTTTCACAAGGATCCTCGCTACAAGAGGCTCCTTGGCATTGCTCGGCACGCGGTTGAAAAGGCGCGGATCGACCTGTCCACGATGGACACTACGACAATACACGCGGGGGACGAAGAAGCGCGCGTAACTGACGCCAGTGGCGCGGACATCTTCCTTTCGGTCGACCTTACGCGGGCTGATGTTGAAGAACTCGTCGAAGAAAAGGTCTCCGAATCCATTGACCTCTGCCGCAAGATCCTCCGCAGCAGCGGGCTTGGTCCGGACGACGTGGAGCGAGTTGTTCTGATCGGTGGCCCATCGAAGATGCCCCTCATCCGGGATACGGTTCCGCGCGAACTCGGAATAGACGTACAGCATGGACTCGATCCCATGACGGCGGTCGCAACAGGAGCCTCGATATTCGCTGCAACCAGAGAGTGGTCGGACGCAGGCGCTCGGGGGAAGACGGTGCGCCGGAGCGAGAAGACGAGCGGAGAGATCGAGGTTTCATATGACTATGCAGCCACTGCTGCTGACGAGACCACAAGGCTTACCATCAAGACGTCGGCATCTACTCCACCAGGCTACGTAGTTGAAGTGACTGGCCGCGATGGCGTGACGTTTGGAAAGGCCCCTCTTATCGGCGGCATGAAATTTGACCTTCGGCTTCCACGCATGGGAGCGAACACGTTTGTTGTGGAGGTCACTGATCCATCGGGGCTGCGCCTACCCTCAGCCAGTCGTGAGATCACCATCGAGCGCTTGGGTGCGATGTCCGGAAGCATTCCCATGACCTACACTTTGGCCGTCAAAGTCCAGAAGGGTCAAGTTGGCCAGGAACGCAACGGCCTTGAGATTCTGGTTGAGAAGGGTACGGCGCTACCGGCAGAAGGGGTCACTCCCGTCCGCGTTGCACGAGACCTGCGTGGCGGCGAGGCTGGACACATCAAGGTCGAGCTCTTTCAGAAGACCGACGAGATCGACGACCCGGAATTCTCGCTTTCCGTGGGTGACTTCCGCCTTGATGCGCAGCGCCATCTTGATCCAGGGGAGCGTATCCGGCGTGGTGAGATGCTTAATCTCAGGTGGCGTATCGAGGACAACCATCTCCTGGTTCTGGCGGTGGAGGCACCCGATCTGGGGCGGGTTATTGAAGCGCGCGACCTGTACCTGCCCGAAGCTGGCCACGCGAACTACGACGGAAAAGAGGGTGCCGATCTTGCCAATGCCCTCCTCCTTGAGGCCGAGCAAGCTATAGAGGCGGCTGCTGAAGTTCTTGGGCCGTCCACTGAAGAAGCCGTGGAAAAGCTAAGCCGACGTCTGGACGACCAGCACGCTGCATTGTCGACTTCCGTTGACGCGGAAACGCATCGTTCTGCGGCCGAGGAAGCGAGGCGCGTTCGTCAGGACATTGCCGTATTGCGCCAAAAGCCCGAGCACCGCGGACGCACGCTTTCGGCGGAATTGGAAAGCATAGAGGCGGCCTTCGACAAACTGCGTGGCAAAGCTGAGGCGGTGGAAATTGATCGTTTTGATCGCCTTTCCGGAACCGCGCATCGAGCACTGCGCACCGAGGACTTCGAAGCAACTGAGCGAGCCCTTCAGGAGATGAACGGTCTCCGGTTTGGGATTCTTTTCCGCGATCCAGAGTTCCTTGTCGGTCTTGTCGTTCATCTGGGACAGGAACGGTACGCCGCCGTAGACAAGGCGCTGCATGATCGCCTCGTATTGGAAGCTCAACGAGCGATTGCTCGCGAGGACACATCAGCATTGCGCGCTATCATCGGGCAGTTTTTTGAGAACCGCTTGTCCACAGGCGGAGGGCAAGGTGGAATGCAAGCACTCGCAGATCTGCTCAGTTCATGAAGGCAGCGATCAAAGATGGCAGCTTGTCGAGCGCGGAACGTCCTGGTCTTAGTGCCCACTGTTGCAGGTGCACACGATGCTGGCTCCGCTGCTGCCCGTTCAGTGAGGGGCCTCGTCGAACGTTGAGGTGGCGTTGAGGTGTTTCGGACAAGCCAAAGCCCGACTGTTTAGGTCGGGTTCTAGGTTATTGATATATTGGGATTTTTTGGTTGCGGGGGCAGGATTTGAACCTGCGGCCTTCAGGTTATGAGCCAAATGCTATGCGATTTCCGGGGCTTATACATTTCAACAGCTTAGGCGACAGGCTTTTGTTATCACGCGCTTTATTGCCCTGCATCCCGCAAGATTCGCCTGCACTCAACTGCGCTGGATCTGCCCAAAACCGCGTCTGTCCGTTGACTTAGCGTTGACTCGAACGAGTACGATTATGATCAATCTTTTTCGCTTCAACGCGCCGAATATTTACGATTCCAGCTGCCACTTGCCGTGCTTTCTTGCCTGTCACAGCGAATGCCAGATTCTGTTTTGCGTCCGCCGAAACTGCCTCGTGGCGGTGGAACTGATCGGGACATCGGACCACTGGCGCACGGAACACGGGGTGGGGTAGCGCAGCGACGGACCGTTAACGAACGTCAGAAACCGCGATCAACTTTCAACAATTTCTGTTCCCACCGCGTTGAGGCGGGCGTCATGTGGCGAACGCTCTTTCACATGAACCAAAAATTCTTTCCACTGATGCTTGGCCTGTTGGATTAGCGTTTCCCAGTCCATGGCGTACCGACCAATATTGTTCATGTTCTTGATTTGAGTCGCGTGCCCTGATCGCTGGGCGAGCTTGTCAGCGACGATGTAACCGGTCAAATATTTCAAACCCAATCCAGTGTTCTGCTCGATGTATTCTTGCAGAATATCCATATATTGGCCGAAACGTCTGAGATGGTCTGCGTCGAGCGTGATCCCTGGCCGCATGAACTCCAGGACCAGGAGCTGCTGGTCACTGGTCAGAATTAGGTCCACTCTTTTGTTGAAGTCATCACTGTTCTTGAAGGACTCGCCAGCGGCACTGTCGCAAATCGTGGCAAGCCGTTTTTCGACAGCGAAGGTTTCCCAACGAGGAGAAATCAGCCATGGGTTCTGCGCGATGTAGTCCCTGACCGCATTCTCCAGCTCTTTTCGGGCAATCCTCGATTCCAGACCGCTGATCGCCTGTAACTTCGCATTGACAGTTTCCGCAGTATGCAGCGCTGTAATCGCATTGGCTTCAGCAAGTATCCCGACGAGCTCGGCCTCGTCCATGTCATCCGTTCGCGCGATTTTTTGAATCAGTCCTTTTAGGCGCCCCCCCTCCCACGCGAGCAGGATAGCTGAGCCTAAATCCTGAAACTGGCTTGAAGAGAGTTTTTCGACTGATGCCAGTTTAGATAGTGCAGTGCGGACAGTTGCACCTTCGGAACCCAGCGCCTTCAAGCGTTCCGCGAACGTCCCGACCTTGGCCTCCAACAGCCGCAGCTTTTCGCTGTTGCGGTTGCTTTTCCAAATCGAGAGTAGCCGACGGATCAGCGCCTGTCCCCAAGCTTGCAACTCGGCAAGTTCTGCGTGTTCCCACCGTAACCTCTGTCGCTCGGTAGAGATCACGTCGTCGCCAAACTCGTCCACCCAGTCTGCCACAACCTGTCCCGACATGTATTCTGGCCCTGCCTGACTTGCCAAACCGCCCGACAGATTGAACATGAACGGTCTCTGTGCCAGCTTTTTATGAGCGAAGATTGTAACACCGAAAAGCTCTTCGTTCTTGACCAATTCCTTAAAGAACTGAACTCGCCAGCGTACCACCTTCCCCTCGGAAACGGTCTCCGTGCCCCAACCGTCACTATCGACCGTCACCCCGCGCTCAGTTCTGTCATTGTCCGGCAGGTCGCGCGGAAAACTCATCTCAATGGTAGAAATGTCTGTGCTGTCCGAGATTGCAACTTCGTTCACCTTCACGACAAACTCGTCCGCAATGCTGTTTATCAAAAAGCGCCGGGCAAGTGAGGCGCGAAACTGTTCCATTGGTATTCGGCGGGCTAGGTCCAGGTCGCGCAGTATTATCTTTGTGCCATGATGGCGATTGGTCGCGCTCTCAGAGTGGGTCGCGGCAATATCCAGCGCACTCGTCGATACGTAGCTGTCACCTTTCCGTATGACTTCTTGATCCAACTCAAAAACTGTCTGTTCGCCGGTTTCCCTACTCACCGTATCAATCTTGATAAAGCGCGCGATTCCAAAGCCTGCGAACTTGCCAATCCCCTTCCGGCCCATCAACGGGCGCAGCTTTTGGGACGATGTCGCTTTTGGACCGTCCTGCTCTCGCCTGTTGAAGCCAACGCTTAGAAACTTCTGCTGACATTCTTCCTTCGTCATGCCATTGCCGTTGTCCAGAATGGTGATCGTCCACTCAGTCTTTCGGTCCGCGTCGAAGTCAAACAAAATATCAACTTCAGTAGCGTCCGCGTCCCAAGCATTAGAAACAATTTCAGCCAGGGCAGCGGTAGGGCTCTGGTACATCTGGATACCGATATGCTCGATTATCCGACCATGAAACCCCAGGTGAAGTTGGGTGTTTGTAATCATGTCAGTCTTCCGATGAAAGCGATTGCGCTATCGCAAAGGCGTGTCGCCTGATGAACTCCGGGGGCAGCGCGTTGCCGATCATAAGTGCCACCTTGTCCCGTCCCTTGGATAAATCAAACTGGTAATTGACTGGGAAAGTCTGCAATAGAGCCGCCTCGCGGAGGCTTATTGCGCGGTCTTCCTCTGGGTGAAGGTAGCGGCCCTTAGAGGGGTTGCCGCACCCTCCAGTGATCGTTGGTGCCACTCGATCCCACGCCATGCGCCCATACACGTCGCGGAATCCTGAGGCCTTGCTCTTGTGGCACGACAGCACGAGATGTTCGGGCAAGGCGCTACGAGAACCACCATCTTTGGGGATGCTACGAATGATCTCCTGCACACGCTCAGTTCGGATCGGCATATGGTCGTGCAGCGGATCGTCCGCCTCGCCGACTGGCCGGAGTCCGACGCTCTCCAAGCATTGGCGTACTGTTAACGTCTCGGTGCGTACCGCATCCTTTATCTGACCTGTTTTCGAAGCCAGTAGAATCATCCTTTGTCGCCGCTGAGGCACACCGTAATCTGCGGCGTTCACCACCCGCACGTTCTTACGATTCACACGGTACCCGAGGCGCGAAATGCACTTTACAAACTGCGTCATTCGACTGTCACTGGCTAGCGATGGAACATTCTCCATCATTAATGCGCGTGGTGACAATGCCTCGACCATTCGAAGAAATTCAAAAAGTAGATCATTTCGTTCGTCCGTGACCGCCATTTGCTTCTTGCGGGTGCGAAGTGTTGAGAAGCCTTGGCACGGGGGGCACCCCGCCAAAAGGTCAAGCTGGCCCCGCTTCAATCCAACAGCCTTAAGTAATTGTGCAGCGCCCAATTGGCGAATGTCACTCTGAAAACAGAGTGTGTCGGGGTGGTTCGTCCTGTAGGTATTTGAAGGAATTTCCTCGAGTTCGACGCCCGCGAGAACCTTGAATCCAGCCTGCTGCAAACCGAGGGTCAGGCCCCCGGCGCCACAAAATAGATCAATCGCTGTTAACTGATTTGCGCACTGCCCTGCTGTCACGATTCACTTTTCTTATTCTCAGTTTGCAAGCGGAGCGGTACGCAACGCCGTCACCATCAGGCGCCAAGCCTACCGGTATTTCTTTTTCTCATCAAGCACTGTGTGTCGGCCGGGGCAGGTCAGCGGTCGTCAGGTTTCCCCGACTCGGCGGTAGCGGTGGCCCGCTACCCCGCACATCTTGTTGCCTGGTTGTTACCCCCACTCACCGAGAACAGAACGTACGCGCGATGGCGACCGCGAGAGTTCCGTCTTGCTTCCGTTCATCCGAATGATAGGTGCGAGCTCGCAGCGCTTCTGGGTCAGCGGGGGATAGTCTGGCCCAGCGCCCCCTGCCTTGCAGAACAAAAAAGTGACCGGCACAGACGTCCGTTTCAATCTGCCACTTTATGCCACCCTGCCACCCCTTCGGCCGATGTTTGAGTTGAACTGCAGCGCGGATCACGCCTGTGTCACGTCAGCACGGAGGTGGTTCATCATGGCGCAAAGAGAGAAACTGACCGAAAAACTGGTCAGAGCCGCCGAGCCTCGGGCGGGCATTTACCAGGTTTTCGACGAGGACGTGCGGGGGTTTTCGCTGCGCGTCTTCACATCTGGCAGCAGGAATTTCACGCTGGATTACCGGGTCAAGGGTCGCCAGCGCCGCTTCACCATCGGCAGATGGCCAGAGTGGACAGTCACCGCTGCGCGCGAACAGGCCAAGGCGCTGCGCCGCATCATCGACGATGGTGGCGACCCGCTAGGTGAACGGGAAACCGGGATGACCGCCCCCCGGGTCCCCGATCTGATCGACCGCTATATCGAAACCCATCTGCCCAATCTGGCACCGACCAATCGCTCTGACCAGATATCCATGCTACGCAAACTGGTCCAGCCGGTCTGGAAGCACAAGCTGGTCGAGGAGGTCACGCTGGATGATGTCGACAGATTGCTTGCCCAAGTGGCCATGGGCCGCGCCCGCCCGTCCAAGGCCAAACCCAACAATCGCGCGCGCAAACTGCAGGGATCGAAACCGACGCCGATCCGCGCCAACCGAACCGGCGAGGTTCTGCGCAAGATGTTCAACCTTGCCGTCCAGTGGAAGATGCGCCCCGACAACCCGGCGATGGGGTTTCACCGGCGTATCGAGACCGAACGCGAACGCTATCTGAGCATGGATGAGATTGATCGTCTGGCCAGCGCGCTGGGCGTGGCCGAGGACCAGCGTGCCGCCAACATCATCCGCATGTGCATGTTGACAGGTGCCCGCCTTAGCGAGGTGCGCTGCGCACGCTTTGAGCAGTTCAACCTCGAGTTTGCCACATGGTCGAAGCCCGCGACCACCACCAAGCAGCGCAAGATCCACCGTCTGCCGATTTCACCGGATGTTGCCGCCATCGTGCGCCAGCGGCAAACGGCTGTGCACAAGGATTGTCCGTGGCTGTTCCCCGGCGATGTGCCGGGCCAGCCGGTCAAGGAAATCCGCTGCTTCTGGCGTCAGATCCAGATCAAGGCTGGAATTGCGGGTGTGCGGATCCATGACCTGCGCCACACCTTCGCCTCCCTGCTGGTCAGCGGCGGCGCCTCATTGGAAATGATCGGCAAGCTGCTGGGCCATTCCCAGATGCGCACCACGCAACGCTATGCACATATGATGGACTCGCCGCTGCGGGACGGGGTCAATGCGGTCGCGGAAATGATGAAGCCGCAGCTGCGCATTGTTCAGGGCGGGCGTTGAACTCGCCCTGAACGGGCATCAGCGCCGTCGTTTATCCTGAGTTGCCCCTACTGCGGCTTCTTCAGCGCCCTCCAGATCGGGCTGAGCTTACGCCGGATCTGGCTTTCGTCCGGAACAGAACCGTCCTTGGCGTTTGCGACGAACCATTCCTGGCCCTCCGCCACAAAGTCAGCCTGTGACTCCGGCAATCCGTGCTCGAACAACCGGATCATCAGGGCCTGAAGCATCCCCTCCCAATCGTGCCGTGATGATCGCCCGGGGCTGACATGAACGCGGTGCAGCGGATCGTATTCATCTTCAAAACGCTGTGCGGTTTTTGCCGTCACCAGCAGATCTTCCAGTTCGATTGTTACTCCTTGGGCAGGATCGGTGATGATCTTCCATGTACAAGTATCCTGCGGCCGGATGCGCCAGATCATGCAGGTTTTCGGTTCCGAGCGATTGCCGCGAAATAGCGGCATGATGTCTTCTGCGCAGACCACCACCAGCCCGACCTGCGGCTCGGTTCCGCTGCACTGAACTTTCCCGATGCTGGTGACGATTTCAATGATGCCTTCGGTGGCCCAACCCACAATATCGGCAGGTAAGCACCCCCAGCGTACTGCCAAATTTTCCAACTTCCAAAACACACGTGCCGGTAAAGCCATCGCTTCGTCCTTGTCAAAGTTACCATAGGGGGAGCGCGCGGCACCGGTCACTGACGTGCTGAGGGTTCCCCGGCGGCACCCTGACGACGCAATCTTCGGTTGTTGTTGCGCCAGATCACTCGCCGCCATTCCGGCGATACGACCAGAAGAAAACGTCAATAAAACAAGGGGTGGCACGAACTGCGTTTTGAATATGCCGGTTTATGCCACCCTGCCATCCCCCCTCCTCTGCTCCCCTGCACCCGAGTCGCAACCGCCCGCAGTCGGGCGCAAATGGGGAGAGAATCACGGATGTTGGATACGCAGGATATTAATCAACCGGCGCCCGATATCGGTCTGCTGGATGACTGGATCAGTCGGCATGATCTGGCGATCAGCCTCGGGGTGTCCGAGGACACGCTTTGGCGCTGGGATATGCGGCGCACCGGGCCGCAAAGCATCAAGCTCGGGCGCAAGGTCTATTACCGGCGCAGCACGGTGCGCAGCTGGCTTGAGACCAGAGAACAGGCCCGCAAAACACCGTCGCGGGGTCGGCGATGAACGCGCCGTTGCCCTCCCCGCCCGTCATTCCGACCTCGACCACCGGCGATTGGATGCAAGACCGCCTGACCGAAGCGCGCGGCGTTCTGGCCGATACCACGCAACATCCGGACAGCCTGATCATTCTCGCCGCCCGTGTCCTGGTCGGCCAAACCGACGATGCGCGTGAATGTGGCGACGCGCTGGAGGTGCTGCGCTTGCTGGATCGGCGCCCGCTGCATGCCATCGCGGCGGCGGCCTTCCCGAATGGCGGTGCCGCATGAATCGGCGCAGCACCCCCGAAGCCGACGCCCAGCGCGCCATTGTCCAAGCCCTGCGCTTCGCCCTGCCCCGAGATGCCATCGTCCATCACTGCGCCAACGAGGTGACCGAGGCCGGGCCCCGCGGCGCAAGGCGGCAATCGATCCTCGTCGGCATGGGCGTCCATGCCGGGTTTGCCGACCTGATCGTGATCTGCGGCGGCCGCGTGCTGTTCCTCGAGGTCAAAAGCGAAACCGGCCGATTGCGCAAATCTCAGGAGGTCTTCCGCGACACCGTCTGCGCGCAGGGCTTTGGCTGGGCGCTGGTGCGCTCGGTTGACGACGCGCTGGGTGCCTTGGCCGACAACGGCTTCACCAGCCGGGCGCAGCTTCCAGCACGGAGGGCCGCCCCATGAGCCACAAAGCCACCGTCTGGGCGATCCAGCAGCGCGGGCTTAAACCCGCCACCAAGATCGTGCTCTGGTTTCTCTGCGACCGGCACAACCCCGACTTCGGCTGCTTCCCCACACAGGAACGGCTGGCCGACGACTCGGAAATGTCGATCTCGGCGCTGAACGCGCATCTGGCCAAACTCGAGGAATTGCGCCTGATCCACCGCGTCCGCGTGCACGATCCGCGCACCCACAAGCGGCAAGCCACCCGCTACATCTTGGGATTCGAGGATGGATTTCCACAAGAGCCATGTCCGGAAAGCGGAGATGGGCTTTCCGGAACGGAGGAAGAACAGGACGACAACCCATCTCCGGATTCCGGACATGGGGCCACCTCCGGATTTCTGACAAACCCATCTCCGGATTTTGCCCAAAGCCATCTCCGGAATCCGGAGACTAACCTTGTAAGAGAACCCCTAAGTAAACCTGTAAAGGAGGAGGAGGACGCAGCTGCGCGCGAGGCCGAATTTGATCGGTTCTTCGCAGAACTGCTGACGGCGCTGGGCTTTGCCGCCAATGCCACCCTGCCCGCCTGGTGGCAGGGCTGGCCAGCCAAGACGCATGTTCGGCGCTGGATCGACAACCTCGGGTTGTCGCATGCGCGGATCATCGAGGTCGCGCTCGAGACCCGTACCGATCACCCGAACCCGCCCGATGGCCCCAAGGCCCTCGACCGGTTCATGGAACGGGCGGCCCAGCGCGATGCGCAGGCGGCACTTGCGACCGCAAAGGGCACAAAGGCCAAGCGGCGGCGCAAGGCAGATGCAGCGCCTCCGCCCAGCGAGGATGAGTTGGCGGCCTTCTATGCCGCCAAGGTCAACTCCGACGAATACCTGCCCAAGGGAATGATCAGTGCCACGATGTGCGGACTGATGCTGGCACGCGGGCTGGTGACGCGCGAGCGCCTCAACCTGCGCGTGGTGGCGTGAATGGCATGGTGTCACGTCCCCGGCACGGATTATCCCTCTGCGCAGGCGGCGGAGGGCTGGATATGGGCCTCATGCTCGCAGAGCCCGGATATCACACCCGCGCTTTTGTCGAGTGGGAGGACTGGCCCCGCGCCGTCCTCATCGCCGCCCAGCGCGCAGGATACTTCGCACCTGCCCCAATCTGGGATGATCTGCGAAACTTCTATGCCCGCCCCTTTCGCGGGGCTTTCGACATGGTCTTGGCCGGATATCCCTGCCAACCCTTCAGCGCGGCCGGAAAGCGCGGTGGCGCCGACGACCCCCGCCACCTCTGGCCAGATGTCGCACGCGTCATCGTCGAGTGCCGCCCAAAGTGGGTCTTCCTCGAAAACGTCCCCGGTCATGTCACCCTCGGCCTTGAAGCCGTCCTGCGAGAGCTTTGGGCAATGGGCTACACGCCTGCGGCGGGCCTGTTCTCGGCGGCAGAAGTTGGCGCGCCGCACCAGCGGCTGCGCATCTTCATCCTGGCCCACACCGATGAGCCTGCATCCGGGCACGGAACGCTACAACCCGGCCGGGAACAGCGACTTCACCCGAAAGGCCGAGGCGCTGGCGCTGGGCATCACCAACTGGTCGACGCCGAAGGCGACGGATGGCGCGAAGGGCGGCCCGGGCCAGAGTTACGGTTCGGGTGGGGCGCCACCTCTTCCAGCGCAGGCCGCGCAATGGCCGACACCAGCGGCGCAGAACTGGAAAGGATCCAGCGAGGCCAGCATTACTCGGGCGGATGGCAAGTCCCGGATGGACATCCTGCACTACCGGGCGGAACAGGGCTTCACCCGCCCGGTCCCGGCGATTACGCCGGATGGGCAGCGGTCCTCGCCGCACGCCCCGATCTCGCGCCCGCTCTGGGCTTCGATGATTGCCTCGCATGGGCGCGTCGTCTCGCGGCGAATCCTGAAGGGTCGGGCGCGGCGGCGGCTGAACCCGCTCTTCGTCGGATGGCTGATGGGCTGGCCCATCGGGCACGCGCTTTGCGCGTGCTCGGCAACGGAGTTCACCCTCTGGCAGCAGCACATGCGTGGCGCGCTCTCGCAGCTGCCCATGGCCTCCGGCCCGTGGATCTGGCGGCCATCGGGCGAGGCCCAGCGCCCGGCCCAGTTGATGCTGTTTGAAGGTTGGCCCGAATGACGATGCAAGGAAAGATCGCCCCGGGCGGCACCCGCATCAAACGCGCGCTGGGCGTGCAGGCGGCTCTCGAATGGACGTTTGGTGTGGAGAAGGCGCAACTTGAACTGCCCCCGCCAAAGGACGTGACCGAGGAAGGCTTCGGCTTCGGCCTGGAGTATGTCCTGCTGCAACGCGCCATGCTTGGCTGCAAAGTGGACGGCGGCCAGCACAAGAGGGGTAGCTACACCCACCCGGATGCCGAGGTGATCGCCGCCACCGTCGCCGGAATGCCCCAAAGTCTCGGCGGCATCCGCATGGCGATCCGGGTGGCGGAACTGGCAAGGGCCGGGCTGACCCCGGACTGGATGCCCGACGCCGTGCCGCGCTGCGTGCCGGTCGAAACCAAACAGAACCAGCATGGCGAACGCTCCGCCACCATCGTGGTGGGCACCGTGCGGATACGGGTTCAAGGCCCAACCGCACGAGGCACATGGAGAACCATAGACATCCTCGCTTGCCCAGTCACCTGGCGGCCCCACCCGGAGCAGATCGCATCTGCCCGATGCGGCTATGAAGACTGGTGGCTCGCGATCGACTGGGTGCGTGATGGGCTGATAGCGGGGGGGATGCTGCGCGAAGTCGAGGTGACGGCGGCGATGCCGAAGGTGCGGCCGTGGCTCGTATCGCCGGGTAAATAGCTGTATTTCCAATGCGATAATCACGGAGACTGGTAAGAACTGGTCCGGTCCGCAAGGCAACTTTGTCTTGATTGCAATGCAATCACTGCCTATCTTCAGTGCTGCAACCGGAGGGCAACATGGCCAGCATCACGATTCGCAATCTCGACGACGATGTAAAGCGCCGCCTGCGGGTGCGCGCGGCCGAACACGGTCGATCGATGGAGGAAGAAGCCCGCGACATCCTGCGGCAGGTTGTCGGCCAGCCCAGCGCCCCGAAGAACCTTGGACAGGCCATCCATGCCCGGTTCGCGGCGGTGGGCGGCATTGACCTGCCGCCGACAAAGCGCAGCCCGATGCGGCCCACACCGGACTTCGAGTAATCGATGATCCTCCTCGACACCAACGTAATCTCGGAACTGATGCGGACCGAGCCCGCCCAGATCGTGCTGGACTGGTTCGGCGACCATGACGCAGGCGATCTGTTCATCTCGGCGGTCACCGAGGCGGAACTGCGCACCGGTGTCGCGATCCTTCCGGAAGGTCAGCGCCGTGACCGGCTGCAACTGGCCATCGACGCGATGATCGATCAGGATTTCCAGTCACGGGTTCTGCCCTTCGATAGCCTTGCTGCCAAAGCCTACGCCGAGATTGCGGCGCAGCGCCGCGCTGCGGGCCGACCCATTGCCGAGGCCGACTGCCAGATAGCCGCAATCGCCCGCGCCACAGATGCCCCTATTGCCACCCGCAACGTCAAGGATTTCGACGGCTGCGGCGTTCGCGTGATTAACCCTTGGAATGCCGAATGAACGCCGTAGAGATTGAACAGGCCATTTCCGAACTGGCCGAAAAACCCTTTGACCGGCAGGAATTCCCGTTTCAGTTCCTTGAAGCCTTCGGGAACAAGGAAACCACCCTCAAACGCCTGCGCACCGGCGTGTCGAACAAGTCCGATCTGGGTGGCGTCCTTCAGACCAACAATATCCACATTGCGACCTGCGCGCCCGGGCAAACCTCGACCACCATCGCCGCCCTGCGCGCCAGTCCGGCCACGGCGAAGGGCAAGGCCCGCTTCATCCTGGCCACCGATGGCGAGACGCTCGAGGCCGAAGACCTCACCTCTGACGACCCACCGGTTGCCTGCGCCTATCCCGATTTCCATGACCATTTCGGCTTTTTCCTGCCGCTCGCGGGCATCACCACCGTCAAACAGATCCGCGAAAGCGCTTTTGACATCAAGGCGACTGGCCGCCTGAACCGACTTTATGTCGAACTGCTCAAGGACAACCCCGAATGGGGAACCGAGGCGCGCCGCCATGACATGAACCACTTCATGGCCCGGCTGATCTTCTGCTTCTTCGCCGAAGACACCGGCATCTTCAACGGCGGCACCCTGTTCACCACCACCGTCAGCCAGTTCAGCGACCCGGCCAGCACCAACACCCACTGGGTCATCAGCGAAATCTTCCGCGCGATGAACACCGCGCTGCCCGCCCGCCCCACGGCCGACCTGCGCAACTGGGCCAACGCCTTCCCCTATGTAAACGGCGGCCTCTTCTCGGGCGACACCGACGTTCCGCGCTTTTCTAAGATCGCGCGCAGCTACCTTCTGCACATCGGCAGCCTCGACTGGACCAAGATCAACCCCGACATCTTCGGCAGCATGATCCAGGCCGTCGCGGATGAGGGTGAGCGGTCCGCGCTTGGCATGCACTACACCTCGGTGCCGAATATCCTGAAGGTGCTGAACCCGCTGTTCCTCGATGACCTGCGCGCGCAGCTGGAGGAGGCGGGCGACAACCCCCGCAAACTACTGAACCTGCGCAACCGGATGGCCAAGATCAGGGTGTTCGACCCCGCCTGCGGATCGGGCAACTTCCTTGTCATCGCCTACAAAGAAATGCGCGCGATCGAGGCGGTGATCAACCAGCGCCGGGGCGAGGCTGACGCCAAGACCGCCATCCCCAAGACCAACTTCCGCGGCATCGAGCTGCGCGATTTCGCCGCCGAGATCGCCCGTCTGGCGCTAATCATCGCCGAGTTCCAGTGCGACGTGACCTATCGCGGTGAGGTGCAGGCGCGGGCCGAGTTCTTGCCGCTGAACGCGCAGAACTGGATCACCCAGGGCAACGCTCTGCGGCTGGACTGGCTGTCGATCTGCCCGCCGACGGGGACCGGGGTGCGGTTTCAGGCTGAGGATCTGTTCCACACACCATTGGATCAGGCGCAGATCGATTTCGAGAACGAGGGTGGAGAGACGTATATTTGCGGAAACCCGCCGTATGTTGGCAGTGCGCGACAAAGTGCAGACCAAAAAAGTGATGTGTCGCATGTGTTTGGGCAGCACACGAAGACTTGGCGCTCGCTTGACCTCGTCGCCTGCTGGTTCAAAAAGGCTACCGATTTCTTGACGAAAACAAAGGGTTGCTTCGCCTTCGTGAGCACGAACTCAATATGCCAAGGCGAACAAGTGCCCATACTCTGGCCGATGATTTTTGGAAACGGCCAGGAGATCAAGTTCGCGCACACTTCGTTTAAATGGTCCAATCTGGCCGCCCATAATGCAGGCGTAACGGTCGTGATCGTCGGCGTCGGCGAACCCGACACGAAGCGCAAAAAGTTGTTCTCTGCCGATACCGTCGGTGAAACGGGCCTGCGAGAAGTGGACCAAATCAACGCTTACCTCGTGGCGGGTCAAAACGTGATCATCGAGCCGCTTTCGCGAGCAAAGGACGTTCGGGGTTACATGATCCGAGGAAACATGCCTACGGACGGGGGCAATCTGCTGCTCAGTGCCGATGAAAAAGATGATCTCGCACGATCAGAAGCAGCGGCTATACCGTTTGTTCGTCGCTTCGTCGGAGCGCAAGAGCTAATCAATGGGCTCTCTCGTTACTGCATCTGGATTGAAGATGATGCAGTTCAAAAGGCCATGAATGTGGCGCCGATTGCAACGCGAATTGAGGGCGTCCGAAAAATGCGTTCGGAAAGTTCAGCTTCATCGACGCGCGACTATGCGAAATACCCCCATAAGTTCAGGCAAATTCAGGGGATTTGCGACACAGATTGCATCGTGGTTCCACGGGTTAGCTCTGAAAACAGGGAATTTCTTCCAATAGATTACTTTGGCAAGAACACGATTGTCGGGGATCGGAACTTTGCTTTGTGCGACGCCCCGCTCTGGAACATGGCGCTGATCGCGTCGCGCCTGCACTGGGTCTGGATCGGCACCGTCTGCGTTCGGATGCGGACGGATTTCAGCTACTCCAACACCCTCGGCTGGAACACCTTCCCCGTCCCCACCCTCACCGAAAAGAACAAGGCTGACCTGACTGCCTGCGCCGAAGAAATCCTCCTCGCCCGCGAAGCGCATTTCCCCGCCACCATCGCCGATCTCTACGACCCCGAAAGGATGCCCGAAAACCTGCGAGCCGCCCACGACCGCAACGACGAAACCCTCGAACGCATCTACATCGGCCGCCGCTTCAAGAACGACACCGAACGGCTGGAGAAGCTATTCGATATGTATACGAAGATGACGACAAAACCAAAGGTCAGCGCCCGTGTTTAGACCAGTCGCCTACGAGTCCCTGAACTCGCGCCAAAAGGAAAACCACAATTTCCAGAAGGTTGCGGCACGGCTGGCCGACTACGGCTACAACTGCCTGCGCCTGACAGACGACTGGCAGGGCGCCGATTTCATGGCCTGTCACGTCGATGGCGAAACCATCCTGAAAGTGCAACTGAAGGGACGGCTGACCATCGACAAGAAGTATCTTGGGAAATCCATCCACATCGCCTTTTTCCACGGTCAGGATTGCTACATCTACGATCACGATGCCTTTGTCCTGCACCTTGAACAAAATGGCCTGATCGGCGCCGACAGCGTCACCTGGCATCTGGCAGGCGGGCGAAGCTGGCCCTCGCCGCCCAGCTGGGCGATCAAACTGCTTTCTGAGTACAGGATTTGAACATGGTACAATCCGTCCCTTCCGTCTCTGTCACCTATGCCCGCAACGGCAGTTCGACCACGGCCAACGAACTGGGCATGCGTGTCATGCAGGAACGGGCCTATGAAAAGCGGGGAGAGCAATACCTGCTGATCAAGTCGCCCCCCGCTTCCGGCAAAAGCCGGGCGTTGATGTTCATCGCGCTGGACAAGCTGCACAATCAGGGCCTGAAGCAGGCGATCATCGTGGTGCCGGAAAAGTCGATCGGATCCAGTTTCGCCGATGAGCCGCTGTCCAAATTCGGCTTCTGGGCTGACTGGAAGGTCGAGCCACGGTGGAACCTTTGCAACTCGCCCGGCACGGATGGCGGCAAGGTGAACTCGGTCGGTGCGTTTCTGGAAAGCAGTGACCGCGTGTTGGTCTGCACCCATGCCACTTTCCGCTTCGCCGTGGAACGGTTCGGGGTCGATGCCTTTGACGACCGCCTGATCGCCATCGATGAATTCCACCATGTCAGCGCAAACCCCGACAACAAGCTGGGCGGACACCTCGGGGCCTTCATGGCGCGGGATCGGGCGCACATCGTCGCCATGACCGGCAGCTATTTCCGGGGCGACGCCGAAGCGGTTCTGATGCCGACCGACGAGGCCAAGTTCGAAACGGTGACCTATACCTACTACGAGCAGCTGAACGGCTATGAGCACCTGAAAAACCTCGACATCGGATATTTCTTCTACAACGGCCCCTACGTGGACGACATCCTGCGGGTGCTTGACCCCGCTCAGAAAACCATCCTGCACATCCCGAACGTGAACGCCCGCGAAAGCACCAAGGACAAGCATCGCGAGGTGGAGCACATCCTCGACGCGCTGGGCGACTGGCAGGGCACCGATCCGGTGACCGGTTTCCAGTTGGTCAAGGTGCCGGACGGGCGGGTTCTGCGCATCGCCGATCTTGTCGATGACGAAGGGCCGCGTCGCGACCGCGTGTCGGCGGCGTTGAAGGATCCCGCCCAGAAGATGAACCGTGATCATGTGGACATCATCATCGCGCTGGGCATGGCGAAAGAAGGGTTCGACTGGATCTGGTGCGAACACGCCCTGACCGTTGGCTATCGGGCCAGCCTGACCGAAGTTGTGCAGATCATCGGCCGCGCCACTCGCGACGCGCCGGGCAAAGTGACGGCGCGCTTCACCAACCTGATTGCCGAACCTGACGCCTCGGAAGGGGCTGTGACCGAGGCCGTGAACGACACGCTGAAGGCGATTGCCGCCAGTCTGCTAATGGAGCAGGTTCTGGCCCCACGCTTTGAATTCAAGCCAAAGACGCTGGCCAGCACGGCCGAACCCGGCTTTGACTATGGCGAAGCGGGATATGATCCTACGAAATGCAATGTCGGGTTCAATCCGACCAGCGGCAAGTTCCAGATCGAGATCAAGGGCCTGGCCGAACCCAAGAGCGAGTTCGCACATCGTGTTTGCACACAGGACCTGAACGAGGTGATCACGGCCTTTGTCCAGGACAAGACCACGATCGAGCGCGGCTTGTTCGATGCCGAAATGGTACCGGAAGAGCTGACCCAAGTTCGCATGGGCAAGATCGTCAAAGACAGATACCCGCAGTTGGACGATCACGACCAGGAGGCGGTTCGGCAGCATGCCGTTGCCGCCCTGAACCTGACGCAGAAAGCTAAGGAGCTGGCCCTTTCTGGCAATGACGCGGAGCGGACGGGCAGCACTGCCCTCATTGACGGTGTCAGGAAGTTCATGAATGTCCGGGATTTGGATATCGACTTGATCGACCGGATCAACCCCTTTGGCGAGGCCTATGCGATCCTTGCCAAAACAATGAGCGAAGAAAGCCTCAAGCGGGTGGCAGCTGTGATCTCCGCCAAGAAGGTGAACCTGACGCCGGAAGAGGCGCGAGACCTTGCCAAAAGGGCCCTGAAATTCAAGCAGGAGCGCGGACGTCTTCCGTCAATTACCTCGATGGACGCCTGGGAAAAGCGTATGGCAGAAGGCGTCGCATTCCTTGCCCGCATGAAAGCTGAAGCTGCAAATGGCTGATTTTACTGACGACGATGATGCACTCCTGGCGGAACTTGGCGTTGAAGTCGAGGCCAAGCGGGTCGGATCGCGCACACCGCAGCAGGAACGGATCATCGCGGGCTTCGAGGACATCCAGCGATTTGTCGAAGAGCATGGCCATGCCCCGCAGCATGGGGAGGGGCGGGACATTTTTGAACGGATTTATGCCGTTCGTCTTGACCGGATTGCCCAGTTGCCCGAATGCCGCGATCTGGTCGCTCCCCTCGATCATCAAGGCCTGTTGAGCGGTCATGCTGTCGCGTCAGAAGCCGAAGCAGACGAACTGGACGATGATGCCTTGCTGGCAGCGCTGGGCGTTGATGATGAATTGTCGGATATCACCGATCTGCGCCATGTTCGACCGAGCGCCGAAAAGCGTGCGGCAGAGGAAATCGCCAACCGTGAACGGTGCGCAGACTTCGCTACCTTCAAGCCATTGTTTGAGCAGGTTCAGCGTGATCTGGATCAGGGCGTCCGTACTGCGCGCAGGTTCGAACGAAAATCAGAAATCGAGCCTGGCAGGTTCTTCATCCTCGGCGGTCAGAAGGCTTACGTCGCGGAGAAGGGGAAAGTCGAGATCAATGCCAACGGCAATTCCGATGCACGTCTGCGGGTGATTTTCGACAATGGAACGGAAAGCAATCTGCTGATGCGGTCGCTTCAGAAGGCTCTGACCTCTGATGAGGCAGGCCGCCGCATCGACGATCCTGTAGCCGGGCCGCTTTTCGCCGATCAGCCACAGGATGGAGACGCAGCCAGTGGCACGATCTATGTGCTGCGCAGCAAATCCGATCACCCGATGGTCGCAGCGCACCGCGAACTGGTTCACAAGATCGGCGTAACAGGTAACGGCGTGAAACAACGGATTGCGGGAGCAAGCCTGCAGCCGACCTTTCTGCTGGCAGATGTCGAGGTAGTTGCCACCTATGAACTCTTCAACATCAACCGTTCGAAACTTGAGAATCTGATCCACCGGATCTTCGACCCCGCAAGGTTTGACGTGGAGATCATTGATCGCTTTGGCCGTCCCTACGTACCGAAAGAATGGTTCATGGTGCCGCTCTTCGTGATAGACGAAGCAGTGGACCGGATCAGGGATGGCACGATAGTCAGCTACCGCTATGATCCAGCCTCGGCAACCTTGGTCGAGCGAGAAGAGAAAACCGGGCATGTGAAATAATGCCGAGGCTTGAAGCGACCAGCACGCACTACATCAAGCTCGGCCGAGCTGGAGAATGGGAGGCCGAGGCAATCGGCGAGGGCGTCCTCCGTTTCGGGTATCGCGAGTTGTCCCACGAGCTTTGCGTTGCAGGGGACTGGGAGGGCGCTCGAGAAGCATGGCGCGCGCATCGTGATGGCAATGATGCAGTCCTGACCAGCGACATGAACCAGGCTCGCACCTTCTACACCGCACCGGACACCTCGGTATTCATCACCTTCCATGCCGGGCGCATGTATTGGTGCCGACCGCGTGGCCCTGCGGAACTGCTCGCGGACCGGACCAAACTTCGCAGAACGGTGGACGGCTGGCACGGTCAAACCGTGGGCGGCAACGATCTATTCTACGACCGGCTGTCAGGTCGCCTCCTGAAAGTTCAGGGATTTCGCGGTACGATTTGCGGGGTTGATGCAGAAGATTACCTGCTCCGAAAACTTGGGGACGAGGTAACACCTCAGGTCGAAGCTGCGGTGCAGGCAGAAACGCAGATGATTGCCGCGATTTCCGGGTTGATGGGTCTTCTGACTTGGCAGGACTTTGAGCTGCTGGTCGACCTAGTATTCTCGTCCAGCGGCTGGAAACGTACGGGCGCAACTGGCGGTGTCCAGAACACCGTCGATATCGAGTTGATCCTGCCCTCCACGCAGGAGAGAGCATTCGTGCAGGTCAAATCGCGTGCAACACCGGCCCAGTTCAATGACTATGTCGCACGGATGGCACAAATGGACGGCGTGCATCGCATGTTCTTTGTCTGGCACACGGGCAATGTGGGTGCCGCACCCGCGCATGGCCGGGTCACACTTGTTGGTCCTGATCGACTCGCCCGGATGGTCCTCGACGCAGGGCTTGCGACGTGGCTGCGACAGAAGGTGAGTTGATCCACCTGCTGTCATGGCGACGCCCTGCCCCCCACGGCATGGTTCCTCCCCGCACCTGAACGTATGCGGGGGGGCGCAGCGCGGCGTTTCGCTAGCGACAGGCAGTTTCACCGGGGAATCCAGGCGGAAGCCACCTGCCCGGCGACCTCGGGAAAAGCGACCCATTATCAAAGGCTTGCGGAATCACGATCTTGGCGCGCTGGATTCTTTGCGGAATCCAGGGAAGCCAGTTTGCGGAAGCCAGCTTGCCGGAAGCCAGCCAGCAGAAGCCACTTGCAGGGAAGCCATTGAATCCGCGTGTATTTTTCATTTGACAAAGCTGCCCCTCTTGACCTACCCCTTGATCATCGAAGAGTTGCGCCCGGAGGAACCCCCTCGCGGGCGTTTTTCATTTCCCCACATCGCGGATCCTGATCCTGACGCTGGCATCGTCCAGCGCGCATCGGCTTGCCCGCCCTGCCCCAGATGAAAGCCACCCCATGGACCTGGTCTTTGCGCCGAGCCAGATTGAAACCTGGCCGATTGACCGACTGCGCCCCTATGCGCGCAACGCCAAGATCCACGGCACAGACCAGGTCGCCAAGATTGCCGCCAGCATGGCGAAGTTTGGCTGGACCGTGCCCTGCTTGGTGGCCGACGATGGCGAGCTGATCGCCGGGCATGGCAGGGTTCTAGCCGCGATCAGGCTGGGGCTGACCGACGTGCCTGTGATCCGGCTCGGCCACCTGGACGAGGCCGAGCGCCGGGCCTACCGGATCGCCGACAACAAATTGACCGAGCTGGGCGAATGGGACGAGGCGATGCTGCGCGATGAAATCGCGGGGCTTCTGGCCGAGGATTTCGATCTGTCGCTGCTTGGCATCGCCGACGAGGATCTTGACGCCCTACTGCGCGATCCGGATCAGGTCGAAGGCGGCGCAGTGGAGGGCGAGGATGACATTCCCGAACCGCCGGTCACGCCGGTGTCGGTTGCGGGCGACCTTTGGCAACTCGGTTCACATTGGCTGATCTGCGGTGACAGCACCTCCGCTGATGTGGTCGGGCGGCTTCTGGGCGACGTGAAGCCGCTGCTGATGGTGACGGACCCGCCCTATGGCGTGGAATACGATCCGTCCTGGCGCAACCAGGCTGGTGCGGCCAAAACCAAGCGCACCGGCAAGGTGCTTAATGACGACCGGGCCGACTGGCGTGAGGCTTGGGCGCTGTTCCCTGGCGACGTGGCTTATGTCTGGCACGGCGCGCTGCACTCTTCGACCGTCGCCGAGAGCCTCGTGGTGGCTGGATTTGCCGTGCGGTCGCAGATCATCTGGGCCAAGGACCGCCTCGTCCTCAGCCGGGGCGATTATCACTGGCAGCACGAACCCTGCTGGTATGCCGTGAAAAAGACCGGCAAGGGTCACTGGGCTGGCGACCGCAAGCAGACGACGCTGTGGCACATCTCCAGCAAGGACCAGGATGTCGCCACTGTTCATGGAACCCAGAAGCCAGTCGAATGCATGCGTCGTCCGATCCTGAACAATTCCAGCCCAGGTCAGGCGGTGTTCGAACCCTTCATGGGATCAGGCACCACCCTGATCGCCGCTGAAACCACAGGGCGCGTCTGCTTCGGCATCGAGTTGAACCCCGCCTATGTCGATGTGGCCATCGAGCGCTGGCAGCAATTCACCGGCGCCAATGCCATGCTGGCAGAAACCGGCGAGACCTATGCCGACCTGAAAGCGAAAAGGCTGGCGGCATGAACGCGCCTCTCTCGCCCAAGCAGATCGAAATCTGGCCCCTCGCCCGCCTGAAGCCCTACGCCCGCAACGCCAAAACCCATGACGCCGATCAAGTGGCGAAGATCGCCGCCAGCATGGCCGAGTTCGGCTGGACCGTCCCGGTGCTGGTCGCGGCCGACGGCGAGTTGATCGCTGGCCACGGCCGCATCCTGGCGGCCGCCCATCTCGGGCTGACCGAGGCCCCGGTGATCATCCTTGGGCATCTGACTGAGGCGCAACGCCGGGCCTATCGCATCGCCGACAACAAACTGACAGAGCTTGGCGGCTGGGACGAGGCGCTGCTGCTGCAGGAACTGCAGGCCCTCCTGGCAGAGGATTTCGACCTCGGGCTGATCGGGATTCCCGAGGATGAACTGGACGCGCTGCTCGCCAACGCCGACGACCGCCCGGCGATTTCCGACGACGCTGCCGATGCCATCCCTGCACCGCCCGCCGAACCGATCACACGGCCGGGAGACATCTGGGCGCTGGGCAAGCACCGGTTGTGCTGCGGCGATGCCACCGATCCCGCCGCCGTGGCCAGGCTGATGCAGGGCGAGCAGGCCACGCTGATGTTCACATCACCGCCCTATGCCCAGCAGCGTGACTACGGCGCGGCCAAGGAAAAGGTCGGCGATTGGGATGCGCTGATGCAGGGCGTGTTCGCAGTCGCCCCGGTCACAGCGGACGCGCAGCTTCTGATCAACCTCGGCCTCGTGCACCGCGACAGTGAATGGCAGCCCTATTGGGAAGGATGGGTCGAATGGATGCGCGGCTCTGGCTGGCGACGGTTTGGCTGGTATGTCTGGGATCAGGGCCCCGGTTTGCCGGGCGACTGGAACGGCCGCCTGGCGCCGTCGCACGAGTTCATTTTCCACTTCAACCGCGCACCCCGCAAACCGCACAAGACCGTCCCGTCCAAGCACGCGGGCGAAACCTTGGGCGGCGGTGGGCTGCGCGGGGCCGACGGCAGCGTCCACGCCAAGACCGGAACAGGCAACGCGATCCAGAGCCATCGCATCCCGGACTCGGTCTTTCGCATTATGCGGCATAAGGGCGGGCTGGGCGCGGCCGGATCGCATCCGGCGGTATTCCCGGTGGCGCTGGTCGAGGCGGTGCTGACGGCATTTTCGGATCCCGACGATCTGATCTATGAACCGTTCTGCGGCTCCGGCACCCAGATCGTCGCCGCCGAACGCGCTGGACGGCGGTGCTTCGCGATGGAACTTGACCCGGCTTATTGTGACGTCGCCGTGCGGCGGTGGGAGATGGCGACAGGGCGACAGGCATGCCTGGCTGTAGGATAACGTGATTTGGCTGAGCAGTTGGGGTCTAGGATCAAGCAGAAGCCACGGCTATTCTCCCTGATATCAACTGAAAGATGAGAAGGCGGGGCATTTGGGAATCGAGCACTGGGATGAAAACAGGCAGCGCTGGATCCTGTATCGCAATGAAGCAGACCACAGTGCCGACTGCAGTGCCTACCCGTATGAGGCGGTCCCCGGACGGATTTTTCTGGATACGAATGTAGTGAACCTTTTGGTCAACTACCCAGAGCAAATCTTCGAACAGCAGCCGCTGCCGAACCTTGAAGACACGATGCTTGCCGAAGACTTGGAAGCGTTAATGCACATCTTCTATGTTGGTAGACGGGCAAACTGGGCGATTATGGCATCCCGCAAAACACTGGATGAAATCGACAAAACGCCTGATCCGGAGCACCGCGAGCGGTTGCGCGATTTCGCGATAGAACTGATCTCTCCTGAAGACGAAGCGAACGCATATGCCTCAGTTGTCGGGCGGCGCATGATCGATGCTCCATTCACACACCGTTTGCCCGATAAGGCGGATCGGGAGCTTATTGGCAATGCCATTGGCCTCGAATGCGATGTCTTTTGCACCAGAGACCGGCGGACAATCATCAAGAAACGCGACCAATTGAAACTATTGCCGATCAGGGTTCTTACCCCTCTGGAGTGGTGGCGGCACGTTCGCCCTTGGGCAGGCCTGTGCACATAGGTCAGGCGGCCCAACTCAAACGCGGTCCGCTCCCCCCGAGTCGGAGGCATCACCGAAGATGCGATGCACTGTCCCCCTGCCCTCGACCTTCTCAGTGACGATGGGGAGGCCTAGCTTCTTCTTCAGCGCACCCGAGATCGAGCCCCTGACAGTGTGAGCCAACCACCCCGTGGCCATAGCCATCTCGGCGACGGTGGCGCCCTCGGGGCGCTGAAGCATGGCGATGACGTGCGCCTGCTTGGTCCCAGCGCGCTGGCTGGGCGGCTTAGGCGGGGGCGTCTTTGCGGCATGTTCGCGGATCGCAGCAACCGTCTTCACTACCACCGGCTCAATCCCAATGGCCAGAAACCCCGCGTCGGTCACCACCAGCGTCGTGCCGTGGCCATCGCCGGTTTCGCGCCAAATCAGCTCACCGCGACGCAGGTTGGCGTCGACCTCCTGAAGCCAGCCGAGCGCGACCATCCTGTTGACAGCCATCTTGGCCGCCGCCCCGGCCAGCCCCTTGGGCAGCGGCAGGGCGATGTTGTCGGGGCGCTGTGCCCCGGCGCTGAGGATGATGGTCTGGGTTTCTGTCAGCTTGGTCATGGCGTTCCCCTATTGGTCGTTGGCGGCAAGGAAGGCAGTGATGCGCGACATCAGGTCGTTGTGCCCGTCAGCATCCGTGCCGATGATCACATCGCCATCGTCGTCGCGTTCCAGATCGGCGATCTCACGCAGCAGCGCGATGGCATCGTCACAGGCCGCGAGGCGTTCGGCCTCCCATGCGGCGGTGATTGCATCCTGTTCGATCTGGTGGCGCTGGGCGGGATCAAGCGGCATGTTCGCCCTCCTTGAAGGCCGCGTCGGTGATCTGGCGCAGGAGGCTGGCGTAGTGGTTCAGTGTGCCGACGTGGCCCCAATTGATCTCGTCCGGGTGGGCTTCGAAGTGATCGTCGCTCACGGCCTTCAGGCGCTCCAGCATCGCGTCGATCTGGAACTTGGTGGTCATGAAGGCGTCGAGGGCTTTGGCGTTGTCGGTCGCGCGGCGGGTGGTCATGGCGTGGTCTCCGGGGGTGAGTTGCATCGTTCTTGTGTAATCACCATCGCTCTGGCGGGGCGGCTAGTGTAGACAAATCCTAGCAATATCAGTGCTTTCTGATTACACTCCGGGCGCATCGGCCTGCGGCAACACATGCACCCACTGGCATCCGATCCACATGTAGAGATGCGCGAATTCGCGCGTCGGGCGCGGCAAAATGCGCGGCGCATGGGGCGGGCTGAAGCAATCCAGCGCCTCGGGCGTGACCTGCCGGATTTCCCGTGCGGTGAGAATGTCCTCGGGTTTCCAGCGGGCAAGCGCGGGCAGCATGTTGGCGGGATAGCCGTCGAAGTGCACATAGACATGCGCCCATTCCTCAAGGCCGATCTGGATGGCGATCTGCGCGCGCGTGCTCATCATGCCGCCTCAGATCAGGTGCAGATCGACCAGCACGGCGCTGGCAGCAGCCAGTTGCGCGGTCGGCAAGTCGATCTTGATATGCGAGAAGAGGTCCGAGCAGTCGGCCTTGATCCCGCCTTCGCGCAGAGCGGCCTCGATGGTCTCGGCCACGACAGCCGGGCGCGAGCGGTCGAGATGGTCGGGCAGCGTGTCGATGTCGATGCGGATTGTGGTGGTCATGGTTTTGATCCTTTCACCGGGCGGCAGTGGCGGCGGCCAGCATGGCCTTGGCACCGGCGATGCGCCCGGCCTCATAGGCGTTTTCAAGTGCTGCGCGGATCGCCCAGACCGCCACATCGTGGAAGTCCAGCCGGTCGCTGTTCTGGGTCTCCAGCGTCTCGATGCTGTGGAAATGCTTCATCGCGATCTCCAGCAGCAGGGCGTCGCTGGGGACGTTGGCGTGGGCAGTCTTGGTGGTCATGGCGTCGTCTCCGGGGGTGAGTTGCATCGTTTTCCTGCAGCCAGAATCGCTCTACGCGGGAGTGTAATCAACTGAATAAGCAGATTATTTTCGTTTAATTACAATATCTTGAGGTCCATTCAATCGCCATGGAAGGTATGTCCGAGCGGGAGTATTCCGCCCATTCCGGCCTGTCGCGCGGCGCAATCCAGAAGGCACGCAAGGCCGGGCGTCTGGTGGTCTACAGCGATGGATCGATCAACGCCGCCGCATCTGATGTGCGCCGGGCCGACATGACCGATCCGGATCAGCAGCGCCGCAGCACCGGTGGCGATAGCGGGTTTTCCGGTCCGGCAGACAGCTCGTCCTATCTGAAAGCCCGCACCGCGCTGACCGTCTACCAGGCGCAGGACAAGCAGCTGGGCATCCAGAAGAAGAAGGGCACGCTGGTTGATCGCGCCCGGGCCGAAGCTTTGGTGTTTCGCCTCGCGCGACAGGAACGCGACACATGGGTCACCTGGCCAGCCCGCGTCGCGGCATTGATGGCGGCCGAAGTGGCCTTGGGAGTGGAGAAACAGACCGGCACGCCGGTGATCATCGAGGCCGCGATCCTGCAAAGGGTGTTGGAAGCCCATGTCAGACAGCACCTCGACGCCCTCGCTGACCTCCGAGTTTCCTTCGGATAGCGATGACCTGACCGCAGACCTCGACCTCGAGTTTGACGGGGCCGAAGACATCCTGCGCAGCTGGCGCAAGGGCATGCGCCCCGACCCGGACTTGACGGTGTCGGAATGGGCGGATGAACATCGTTGGCTGTCGTCACGCGGTGCGGCCGAACCGGGACGCTATCGCACCGCCCGCGCGCCCTACCTGCGCGAGATCATGGACGCACTGTCGCCGCGCCACCCCGCTCAGCGGATTTCGTTCATGAAGGCGGCGCAGGTCGGCGCGACCGAGGCTGGCAACAACTGGATCGGCTTTGTGATCCACCATGCGCCCGGGCCGATGTTGGCGGTGCTACCATCCCTGGAACTGGCCAAGCGCACATCGCGCGGGCGGCTTGATCCGCTGATCGCGGAAAGTCCTGCCCTTCGTGAGCGGGTGAACCCGGCCCGATCCCGCGACGCGGGCAATTCGATGCTGTCGAAGGAATTTCCCGGCGGCATTCTGGTGTTGACCGGGGCAAACTCCGCCACCGGCCTGAGGTCGATGCCTGCGCGCTACATCTTTCTCGACGAGGTCGACGCCTATCCCGCCTCGGCCGACGAGGAAGGTGATCCGGTCACGCTGGCCGAGGCGCGCACCACCACATTCTCGCACCGGCGCAAGGTGTTCATGGTCTCGACCCCAACGATCCGGGGTTTGTCGCGCATTGAACGGGAGTTTGATGCCAGCGATCAGCGCCGGTATTTCGTGCCCTGCCCGCATTGCGGCGCAATGCAGTGGCTGCAGTTCGAACGCCTGCGCTGGGACAAAGGTCGGCCCGACACCGCCGCCTATCATTGCGAGGGCTGTGAAAAACCCATCGCCGAGCATCACAAGACGCAGATGCTGGAAAAGGGCGAATGGCGCGCGACGGCCGTGTCCGCCGACCCGCATTCCATCGGCTTCCATATCTCGGCCCTCTATTCTCCTTTGGGCTGGAAAAGCTGGCAGCAGATTGCGCGCGACTGGCTGGCGGCACAAGGCTCAGAGGAAATGCTGCGTGCCGCACGGAACACGCTCCTGGGCGAGACATGGGTCGAAAGTGGCGACGCCCCGGAATGGCGGCGGCTGGCGGAGCGGCGCGAAGCCTATGCCGGTGCGCAGATCCCGGATGGTGGTCTGTTCCTCACCGCGGGTGTCGATGTGCAGAAGGACCGGATTGAGGTCGATGTCTGGGCCTGGGGCCGAGGATTGGAAAGCTGGCTGGTCGATCACATCGTCATCGCCGGTGGCCCGGACGATCCGGCCTGCTGGGACAAGCTGACAGCCCTGCTCGGTCGGACATGGACCTGCGCGAATGGCGCGGTGATGGTGATCGGCAAGCTCGCCATCGACACCGGCTATGAAGCCCCGGCCGTCTACGCATGGGCGCGGAAACAAGGGTTCGACCAGGTCGCCCCGATCAAGGGTCTGGAAGGGTTCAACCGCGCCACGCCGGTGTCGGGCCCGACCTTTGTCGACGCGACCATTGGCGGCAAGCGTCTGCGCCGGGGCGCACGGCTCTGGTCGGTGGCCACGGCGACGTTCAAGACCGAGACTTATCGCTACCTGCGGCTGGAGCGGCCGAGCGACGAGGACCGGGCGCTGGGCGTGCTCGATGCCCCCGGCACCGTGCACTTGCCCGACTGGATCGACACCGAATGGCTGAAGCAGCTGGTGGCAGAACAACTGGTCACCGTGCGCAACAAGCGCGGCTATGCCCACCCCGAATGGCAAAAGATGCGCGAGCGCAACGAGGCACTGGACTGCCGGGTTTATGCAAGGGCGGCGGCCTGGATCATGGGCGCGGATCGCTGGGACGAGGCGACCTGGCGGCGGCTGGAGGTGCAGGCTGGAGTTGAAACCCGTTCTGCACATCAGACTTCAGCCGTCGCTGAACCGACCGCGCCAAGCCCGCCCAAGGCCGGAACACCGACCACGCCACGGCGCAAACGCCGGGCTTACACACCAAACTTCATGAGGGATTGAGATGGATCTGGAACGGATGCGCGCCTTGCTGGCAGCACTACAAGAGGCGCGCTACGCGGGCGTCCGCTCAGTTAGCTATGATGGCAAGACCATCAACTATGGTTCGGACGTCGAACTGGCGAACGCCATTGCCGATCTGGAAACCCGGATTGCCACCGCCACCTCCGGCACACCGCGTCGTCGGCGCTGGGGCACCGTCGCGTCAAAGGGCCTGTGATCCATGGCATTTGAAGCGTTCCGGCAGCGCATCGGCTCGATCCTCGGCGGGTTTGACGCGGCTCAAGCCCATCGTCGCTTGCGCGGGTTCCGAGCCAGCCGCGCCCATGTGAATACGCTGATCGCGGCCTCGGGTGATACGATCACCGCCCGCGCCCGCTGGCTGGTCCGGAACAACGGCTATGCCACCAACGCCGTAGAATCTTTCGCCAGCAATGTCGTCGGCGATGGCATCAAGCCGTCCAGTTCCATCACGGATGCAGCGCTGAAGGAACAGCTGCAGGCGCTGTGGCTCGCCTGGACCGATGATGCCGACGCCGAAGGCCTGACCGACTTCTACGGGCTGCAACGCCGGGCCGCGCGCGAAGTGTATCTGTCGGGCGAGGTGTTCATCCGCATCCGGCCGCGTCGCGCGGAAGACGGTCTGACCGTGCCACTGCAATTGCAGATGCTGCCTGCGGAAATGCTGCCCTTGGATATGAACCGCACCCTGCCCGGGGCGGGGCTGATCCGTCAGGGCATCGAGTTTGACGGCATCGGTCGCCGCGTCGCCTATCACTTCCTGCGCCGCCACCCCGGCGATCTGACCGATCCGGGGCTATCCGGCGAAACCGTCCGCGTCCCGGCTGGCGACGTGATCCACGTCCTTGACCCGGTCGAGGCGGGTCAGCTGCGCGGCGTGTCGCGGTTCGCCGCCGCTATCGTGAAGCTGTTTACGCTGGACCTTTATGATGATGCCGAACTGGAGCGGAAGAAGATCGCGGCGATGTTTGCGATGTTCATCACCTCGCCCGCCCCGGAAACCCCACTGGAACCGACCGAGGAGGATCTCGAGGTCGAACCCGGACAGGTGGTGCGGTTGGATCCCGGCGAGGATGTCTCGACCCCTGCCACACCAGACTCTGGCGGCACGTATGAGCCTTTTCAATACCGCACCCTGCTGCAAATCGCGGCCGCGCTGGGCATGCCTTACGGCTATCTGACCGGCGATACGGCCAAGGGCAACTTCTCGAACACGCGGATTTCACTGATCGAATTCCGCCGCCGCATATCAGCCTGGCAGAATGGCGTGCTGGTCTATCAGCTGTGTCGTGCCGTCTGGGTGCGCTGGATGGACACGGCTGTGCTTTCGGGCGCGCTGGACCTGCCGAGTTACGACCTGCAGCGCCGCCAGTATCAGGCCTGCGCCTGGCTGCCGACCAAGTGGGACTGGATCGATCCGATGAAGGACGCCTCCGCCGAGATTGTCCAGATCGAAGCAGGGTTAAAATCCCGCACGCAAGCCCTGTCCGAGCGCGGCTATGACGCCGAGCAGGTTGACCGAGAGATCGCCGCCGAGCGCAAACGCGAAGCGGCGCTGGGCCTCGACTTCCGTCGACCAGGGTCGCCTGCGCAGGGGCCCGGCGAAGGTGGGGCGAAAGAGCAGGATCAGGACAGCGAGAACGACGACGCGGCCGAAGATACCGACGACGAGAAACCCGACCTCAAGGAGGACGCTTGATGCATCACGCCCAGATCGCCCAGCGCGCCTTCAACACCCCCCTGATGGTTGATCCCGCCAAGGCGCTGGCCTTCTTGTCGGGGCTAGGACCGCGAATAACCGGGCAGGATATCACTTTCCAGGGGTTTGATGTCGAGCAGCTTGACCAAGCCAAGGCCGCGCTTCCGGCCCGCGCCTCTCTATTTGGCAATGACCTCGCCCAACGCCATCAGCGCAATGGCGGCCAGCCTTACATGGTGGTGGATGGCATCGCCGTCATCGAAATTGCGGGCACACTTGTGCACCGTGGCGCGTGGATCGGGCAATCCTCTGGCCTGACCTCCTACGAGGGCATCGCCGCCCAGTTGCAGGCAGCTGTCGCGGATCCCGGTGTGCGCGGCATTGCGCTGGACATTGACAGCTTCGGCGGCGAAGTCGCAGGCGCTTTCGATCTGGCGGATCGCATCCGCGCCGCCCGGGCGCAGAAGCCGATCCACGCATTCGTGGCGGAACATGCGCTGTCGGCGGGCTATGTCCTCGCCAGCCAGGCCGACAGGATCATTCTTCCCCGCACCGGGGCGGTGGGCAGCATTGGCGTCGTCGCACTGCACACAGATATGAGCGGGGCGCTGGATCAAAAGGGGATTGCCGTCACGCTGATCCATGCCGGGGCGCACAAGGTCGATGCGAACCCGTATCAGCCGTTGCCCGAGGCGGTGCACGACCAGATGCAGCGCGAGCTGGAGGTGGTGCGCTTCCTCTTTGCAGAAACGGTCGCCGCCGGTCGCGGTGATCGGCTGACCCATGCAGCCGCGGTGGCCACCGAAGCTGCGGTCTTCCGCGGGGCCGACGCCATCGCTGCTGGTCTGGCCGACGATCTCGCCGATCCCGTCGCCGCCTTCCACGCCTTCGCCGCCGCGCCTCGCGGCACCACTTCCCCCAGCAGAAAGGGTCCACAGATGACCACCACGCCTGAAACTCCCATCGAAACGCCTGCACCAGTCGCAGCAGCCCCGGCAGTACCGCCTGTAGATGCTGCCACTTCGGCCAATCCATCGTCGATGACTGCCGACGCCATTCGCGCCGAAGCGGCCGAAGTGGCGCAGGTTTGCGCGCAGGCCGCCCGGCTCGGCGTGACCATCGACGCGGCGGACGCCGTCACGCGCGGGCTGAAGCCAGAGGCCCTGCGCGCCCGCGTGCTGGCTGATCTTGCCGCCCGCAGCGATGCCGCTGGCATCATCGCCACCGCCCCGGCTGCGGCCGCCGCCAAAGACAGCCCGATCATCGCTGCCGCGAAAAAGGCAGCGACCGAAGCGAAACGCTGATCCAGCGCACGCTTCCCATACCTTCCCCATCCCCAAAACCATGGAGACTGACCAATGCCCGTCCTGACGGAACAGCCCAGCATGGGCGATGTCCTCAAATATGAGGTCAACCCGAACTACACCCGCGAGGTGATCACGCTGCTGCAAGGCCAGCCCTACCCGGTCGGTTCGGTGCTGGGCAAGATCACCGCCAGCGGCAAATACACCCTGTCACCTGCGACCGGGGCGGACGGTTCGCAGGTCGCCAGCGCCGTGCTGCTTTACGCCGTCGATGCCACACTGGCGGATGCGACAGGCATTGTCGTCGCCCGTGGCCCCACGATCGTGTCGCGCGCAGGACTCGCCTACGGCGCCACCGTCGATGACGGCACCAAGATCACCGCCAAGATCGCCCAGCTTGCCGCCGTCGGCATCATCGCCCGCGACGGCGTCTGACGCGCGACCTCAGCTTCCCTTCACCAGAACCCCCGGAGCACCCCATGACCCTTGTCCGCAATCCCTTTGACGCTGGCGGTTACTCGCTGGCCGAGATGACGCAGGCCATCAACATCCTGCCCAACCTCTACACCCGCCTCGGCCAGATCGGCCTGTTCCGTTTCGAAGGCGTCACCCAGCGTTCGGTCATCATCGAGCAATATGAGGGTGTCCTGAACCTGCTGCCCTCGGTGCCGCTGGGCGGGCCTGCCACCGTCGGCACGCGCGAAGGCCGGTCGATGCGGTCCTTCGCCCTGCCGTGGATCCCGCATGACGATGTGATCCTGCCCGGCGACATTCAGGGCCAACCCGCGCTGGGCGCCTTTGATGCCGCCGATCCTCTGGTCGAGGTGATGAACCGCAAGCTGCAGCTGATGCGCCGCAAGCATGCCCAGACCCGCGAATACATGGAGATGAACGCCCTGCGCGGGATCGTGAAGGACGGCGCTGGCACCACCCTCTACAACTACTTCACCGAATTTGGCCTCGCGCAAATCTCGGTCGATTTCCTGCTGGGCACGGCAGGAACCCTCGTCCAAAGCAAGGTCCGCGAGGTCTTGCGGGCAATCGAAGACAACCTCCTCGGCGAAAGCATGTCGGACGTTCATGCCCTCGTCAGCCGGGAATTCTTCGACAAGCTGATCGCGCATCCAAAGACTGAGGAGGCGTACAAGTTTTACGCTGCGACCGGCGCACAGCCCCTGCGCCAGGATGTGCGCCGCAACTTCCCCTTCGCGGGCATCGTGTTCGAGGAATACGCGGGCACGGTCACTCTCTCGACCAAGGTCACCGAACGGCTGGTCCCGGCGAACGAGGGGATCGCCTTCCCGCTCGGCACCATGGACACCTTCACGACCTATGGCGGCCCCGCCAACCTGCTCGAGGCAGCGAACACCCTCGGCCTGCCGCTCTATGCCCGCCAGCATCTCGACGAAAAAGGGCGCTGGATCGACCTGATGACGGAAGCCTCGATCCTGCCAGTGAACAAGCGGCCACGCATCGCGATCCGCATTCACACCTCGAACTGACGTCTTTCAGCATGTCAGTTTTCGAGGCGGCGCTTGGCTGCATCTTCGGCAATCCTTCGATGGCGGCGGCGGGGCTTTGGATCTCCGCCACCACGTCGCAGGAACGCCCGATCCGCGTCATCCGACGAGCCCCGGATCGCATCACCGAATTCGGCGCTGGGCGGTTTGTCAGCGATATCATGATGGTGGACGTCCGCGTCTCCGACCTGCCCCATCCCCGCCCCGGCGATCTGATCGTGATCGGCGTGGACAGTTTCACCATTCAGGGCGAGCCAGTGCGCGACCGCGAGCGCCTGATCTGGTCACTGGACCTGCGCCCATCATGAAGTTGAAGATTGCGTTCGACCCCGACCTCGTCGCCCTGATGCAGGCCGAAATTGCCGCCGGGGAAAAGGCGGTTTCCGCCGCCATGCGCGAGGCAGGTACCTCCCTGAAATCCGCTTGGCGCAGCCAGATCACCGGCGCGGGCCTTGGCACTCGGCTCGGTAACAGCATCCGCCTCGCCAGCTTCCCGAAATCCGGCGACAGCCTGAACGCGGCGGCATTAGTGTGGTCGAACGCCCCGGTCATCATCGGCGCACATGACACCGGGCCGTTGATCCGGTCGAAGGATGGGTTCTGGCTGGCGATCCCCACCCCAGCGGCCGGGAAAAGCACCAAAGGCGGCCGGATCACCCCCGGCGAATGGGAACGCCGCACCGGCCTGCGCCTGCGGTTCATCTATCGCCGCCGGGGGCCCAGCCTGCTGGTCGCCGAAGGGCGGTTGAATTCGAAGGGCCGGGCCGTGGCATCAAAGTCCAAGTCAGGACGCGGGCTGGCGACTGTGCCGATTTTTCTGCTCGTTCCGCAGGTCAAGCTGCGCAAGCGGCTGGATCTGGCGCGAGATGCGGAACGGGCGGTGGACGGCGTGCCAGCGCTTATCGTGGCGGGGTGGATTGACGGGAAGCTGGCCTGATGTCTGCCATGGGGACGGAGCCGACACTCAAGCCCGCGTGTGCCATCTGCATCAATCCTCAAACTTCTGCGCATCCATCGTTTTGATGAAACGTAGCAGGGCGGTCACGCTGTCATAGATGAACTTCGCTTCATCCATCGGGACAAGGGTTTCTTTGTCGTGTGCAAAGGACTTGTTGTTCCGAATGTCGTTCATCGACTCGAAAGTGGAAATGGAACTCTTGATGATGCGGTCCGACATTTCCGAGAGGTTTCGTGATGCTTTCAGCGCCTTGGCATATTTCCCCACTCTGGCGTGCAGGGCGTCATTTTCGCCGCAGGGCTCGCCCCCGTGTTTGACTACCAACGATGAGAAGCGCTTCATGCAATATGTATGCAGTCGATCCAATCCAGCATTTGGACGGCCAGCGTCCAAATCCCTACGGATCGCAGCGACTAATTCTTGAAGGGTTTCATTTGCCTCGAATGCTTCGATTCCCGTTGAATCAATTACGTGCTCTTCCCCTTCGAACTTGCCAACTATCTTGAAATAGACTTCTTTCAAACGATCCTCGCGCGGTCCGCTGCTGCCCAGGATGTTGTTCTCCCGGTACTCCCAGAGCGCACGCAGCGCACGCGCGACAAGGTGAGGTTGCGCGCTTGCTATAAACGACCGCAGGCGCTTGGCTTTCGACGTGCCATAGGCTGAAAATAGCGACGATCCGGGCGGGGCATCAGGATCGACACCGACCTCAGTGCAGAAGAAATCCCCAAAAGTGCGATCTGAAAAATCCAGGACGTAGCCCGACTGCATGTTAAGCGCTTCTTCGAACACGGCGCGGTCAAGCCGCGTGATAAGCATTTCGTAACTCTGCATCTCCTCAATGCCCTTTCACCTTGGCCATTTGGACCGCAGTATTGCCAGCTACGAGCGATTATGCCAGCGGCAGTTGCATCTGGCTTGACCGTCAGCTCAGGGCTCTAGGCCACCCTTACTTAAGCCGCAAACTTAGGGACCCCAAATGCCCACCACCCGCGAACTCGTCCTCGCCGCGCTGCACGCGCGGCTGCAGCCGCTTGCCGCGCTTACCCTGCGTGACGAGGTTCTGCCCGAGCGCATCCCAGCGGCGGGGCTTATCATCGTGCGCGATGGCCAGCCGGGCGATCCAGAAGAAACGCTGTCGCCACTGCGCTATCACTACCAGCACCGCGCCGAGCTGGAGGTCGTCGTCCAGGCTGGCACCGGTCGGGCAAGCACCTTCGACACCCTGATCGCCGCCATCGGCACCGCGCTGGAAGCCGACCGCACGTTGGGCGGCCTCTGCGACTGGGTCGAACCCGAGGCTCCAGCCTCGGTCGACCTGCCCATTGAAGGAGCGGCAGCGCTGAAAGCAGCGGTGATCACCGTCGTGCTGCACTACACCACCACCGGCCCCCTGGCCTGACACCCCCAACATCGAGGAGACCCCCATGGCACGTGCGCAAGGCGCGCGGGCGCAGATGGCGCTTGCGTATGAGACGGTTTACGGCACCCCGCCGGTCAGTGGGTTCCGGCTGATGCCCTTTGCCCGGGCGACGCTCGGGTCGGAACAGCCGCTGCTGGAGTCCGAACTGCTGGGCTATGGCCGCGATCCCTTGGCTCCGATCAAGGATGCGGTCACCGCCGACGGCGAGGTGGTGATCCCAATCGATGTCGAGGCGTTCGGGTTTTGGCTGAAGGCGGCGTTCGGCCAACCGACGACCACCGGCACGACGCCGAAGACCCACACCTTCCAGTCGGGCAGCTGGACACTGCCCAGCATGGCCATCGAAACGGCAATGCCGGAGGTGCCGCGGTTCGCGATGTATTCCGGCTGTGTGCTGGATCAGTTGTCGTGGCAGATGCAGCGATCCGGCCTGCTGACCGCCACCGCTCGGCTGGTGGCCCAAGGCGAAACCATCGCCGCCACAACAGCAGCTGGCACGCCCACCGCGCTGGGCCTGCAACGCTTCGGCCATTTCAACGGCACGGTGAAACGCAATGGCACAGCCCTCGGGAATGTCGTCTCTGCCGAGATCACCTATTCCAACAACCTCGACCGGATCGAGACCATCCGCGGCGATGGTCGCATCGATGGGGCCGATCCGACCATGGCGGCGCTGACCGGCCGGATTGAGGTGCGGTTTTCCGACAGCACGCTGGTGACCCAAGCCATCGACGGCAGCCCCTGCGAGCTGGAGTTTGTTTACAGCCTCGGCGCCAATGCCAGCTTCACGTTCACGGCCCACGCCGTCTTTCTGCCGATCCCCCGGATCGAGATCGCCGGGCCGCAAGGGGTGCAGGCGACCTTCGACTGGATGGCCGCCAAGGCCACCAGCCCCGCCCGCATGTGCACCGCCGTTCTCGTCAACACTGTTGCGGCCTATTGAACCGCATAGGATTGTCGACGTGAGCAGTGGAGGCCGATGCGGAATGGCGGTATTCCCTTCATCGATTCCCCGATGAAAGGTTCCGCACATGACACCCGCCGAAATCATGGCTGCATTGGAGGCCTATGGCCCCCTGCCACGCGAAGCTCTGGAAGCGGCGGGGCAATCGCGCCAAGCCATGGTGCCGGTTTTTCTGGACTATATCGGCAAACTGCAAACGGCAAAGATCGACGACCTCGAGCGGATGGATGCCTTTGTCTTCATCTTCTTCCTTTTGGCAGAATGGCGTGAGACACGGGCCTATCGCCCCCTGGCCAAGCTGCTCCGGCGCGATCCGGAGTTTTTGGATGCACTGCTGGGGGATTCGATCACCGAAGCATCTGCTCGTGTCATGGCAGGGGTGTTTGACGGCGATCTGCAACCGCTGTTCGACATCCTGCTGGATAATGATGCCGATGGTTTCGTGCGCGGCGAGATGTTCGACACGCTGGCCATCGTTGCCTTGGAAAATCCCGATCTGCGTCCCCGCGTTTCGCAGTTCCTGATCGACTTCTTCGACCTCACTGGCACCAAGACGGGCGAGGAAGTCTGGTGGTCCTGGGCGGAATGCATCGCGGCTCTTGGCCTTGCAAACATGGACACGGCAGTGCGCGCCGCGTTCGACAGTGGTCTGATCACCCCGGATCATAGCCGATTCGAAGATTTCACCGAGCGCCTTCAGGCGACGGTGGCTGCTGGTCGGCCCGACTGGTTTACCGAGATTTCCAGCAACACGCTGATCACTGACACCATTGCAGAACTCGAGCCATGGTACTGCTTCACGCCGGAGTATCTGGCGAAGAAAGCGGCAGGGCGCTTGAACGTCGTATCATCCCTGATGCCCCGCAGCGGTGATCCGTTCAACGGCGTCTTCACCGGCAAGATCGGGCGAAACGATCCTTGCCCCTGTGGCAGTGGCCAGAAGTTCAAGAAATGCTGCCTCCAATGACCTGAACAGACCGTCTCTTTCGTAGACCACCCTCCCCAGCGACGTGCCCCGGCACGTCGCTTTTGTTTTGAGAAAGGCCCACCGATGATCCGACTGAACCTGACCGCGACGCCGCAATGGCTGGACCTCGCCCCCGGCCTGCGCTTGCTGGTCGGCCCACTGACCACCGCGCTCATGGTGTCAGCCCGTGCCGATCCAGCCATTGATGACTTGCCCGATGGGGCGCCCCAGGAGGAAATGGCGCTGGCCATGGCCAAATCCGTGGCCCGGCGCGCGGTACTGGATTGGGAGGGTGTGGGCGATGATGCAGGCAATATCATCCCCGTTTCGCAGGAAGGCATCGACGCCCTCCTGGAAATCTGGCCGGTCTTCGAGACGTTCCAGACCCAATACGTCGCGCGCGGTCTACTGCTGGACGCCGAAAAAAACGCCTCCGCGCCCTTGCCGACTGGTCCTTCGGCGGGGGCGACCGGTACTGCGCGGCCTGCACACCCTGCGAGGGCCGCGGGGGCATCTGCCCCGATTGCCCCGCAAGACTGAACCGGCCCCAGACGCCGGAGGGCTGGCAGGTCTGGGATCTGGTCGGTCGCCTTGGTGGGCAGCTGCGCGTGATCCCCGGCGCGGTGCTGGGCTGGGACATGAGCGCGGCACTCGCGATGGCGCAGGCGCTGGGCGTCAACACCCTGATCGCCGCCGAACTGCTGCCCGAGATCGAGGCGGTGATGGTGCGCAAATTGAACGAACAGATGGAAGGTGGCCGCGATGGCTGAAAAACGTGTGTCCGTCCGCCTCGTGGCGGAGGGCGGCCGTCAGGTGCGCGCCGAGTTGGAGGGCGTCGGAACGGCTGGAGCAAAGGGCCTTGGCCGTCTGTCGCGCGAAATGGAACTGGCCAACACCCGGCTTGCCGGTTTTGCGCGCCGGGCCGGGATCGCAATGTCTGCTGCCGCCGCTGCCGCCACCGCCTCACTCGGACTGATCGTCCGTTCCACCGCCGAGAGCGCCGCGCAAATCCGTCAGTTCGCACAGGTCGCCAATGCCACGCCCGAAGCTCTGCAACGCTGGTCGGCCGGGGCGCGCACGGTTGGCATCGAGCAGGAGAAACTCGCCGACATCCTGAAGGACGTGAACGACCGGGTCGGGGATTTCCTGCAGACCGGCGGCGGGCCGATGGCGGACTTCTTCGATAGTGTGGCCCCGCAGGTGGGCGTCACTGCTGACCAATTCGCCCGGCTCTCCGGGCCGGAAGCCCTGCAGCTCTATGTCGACACACTGGAACGCGCTGGTCTTAGCCAGCAGGAGATGACCTTCCATCTCGAAGCCATGGCCTCGGACGCCACGCGCCTCCTGCCGCTCCTGCGCAATGGCGGGGCGGAAATGGCGCGGCTGGGCGACCAGGCCTCCGACCTCGGCGCGGTGCTGGACACCGACGCCATTGAGGCCCTGCGGCGCACCCAGGTCGCCCTCGGCACCATGTCGCTGGTGTTCGAGGGCCTGCGCAACCGGATCGCCGTTGCCGTGGCACCTTCTGTCGAGGCGCTTGCGAACGCTTTCGTCGCCCTGGCGTCCGATGGCGGGATACTGCGGACAGCCATTGATGCGCTGATCGGAAATCTCGGGCGGCTGGCCTCTTATGCTGCCACCTTCGCCACCGTGATGGCCGGGCGCTGGGTCGCAGGGTTGGCGGCTGCAGCGCTGTCAGTGCGCGGCCTTGCCACGGCGCTGGTCATCTTGCGTGGAGCGTTGATCCGCACCGGCATTGGTGCGCTGATCGTCGGCGCAGGCGAGTTGGTCTATCAGTTTTCGCAGTTGGTGGCCCGGGTTGGCGGCGTGGGCGAAGCCTTCCGCCTGCTGGGCGATCTCGCGAAGGAGGTCTGGTCCCGCATCGGCCTGTCGCTCGACGCCGCATTCGCCAACATGGCAGCTGGCTGGGAGGGTCTGAAGGCGGCCGGGCTATCGGCCCTCGAAGGCACCATTGCGGGCGTTGTCTGCTTCGCCGACCGGACGGCTGCAATCTTCCAGGGAGCGTATGATGCGGCCGTCGCGATCTGGGGTAGTCTGCCCGGCGCCATCGGCGATTTCGCGTTCCAAGCCGCAAACGGGTTGATCTCGGGTGTCGAAGCGATGCTGAACGGCGTTGTCACGCGCATCAACAACTTCATCAACGGCCTGAACGCGGCGCTGGCGCTGCTGCCCGAATGGGCCACCGGCGAAGGTGGGGTGCGGATCGGGACCCTTGATCCGGTGGAACTCAGCCGGATCGGAAACCCGTTCGAGGGGGCCGCAACAGCTGCTGGCGCAGCCGCCGCCGATGCCTTCTCGGCGGCACTGTCGCGCACCTATCTGGAACCGCCTGACCTTGGGCTTGGCGCGATGGCAGACGACGCGCGTGGCCGGGCCGATGGCTACCGCGAGGCTGCGGGCATGCTGGCCGATGCCGCAGGTCGACCGCTGGCCAGCTGGCAGGCGTTGAAGGATGCCATGACCGGCACCGGTGCCGAGGCCGAGGCGGCGCTGGCGGATGCTGCCGGGTCAGCCGATGCCCTCGCGGCAGGACTGAACAACACCGTGACCGCAGCCGATGGCGCGGGCAGCGCGGCGCGCGACGCCGGGGCAGCGGCAGCAGAGGGCGCGGAAACAGCCCTGGCCGGCTGGGCCGCCGTCACTGCGGCGCTCGCCGATTACGCCGCGAAAGCCCGCGAGATTGGCAGCGATATCGGACAGGCACTGGTCGGGGCATTCCAGAGCGCCGAAAACGCCGTGGCCGATTTCGTCAAAACCGGCAAGCTGGATTTCCGCGACCTTGTCACCTCGATGATCGCCGATCTGGCCAAGCTGGCCGCGCGACGCTTCATCCTCGGCCCCATCGCCAACGCCCTGTCAGGAGCGCTGGGCGGTGCGGGTGGCATCTTTGCCAACATCCTGCACGCCGGTGGCATGGTCGGATCGCCAGGCCCGGGTCGTATGATCCCGGCCATGGCATTCGCCGGTGCCCCACGCATGCATTCGGGCGGCTGGGCCGGGATCAAGCCCGACGAGGTGCCCGCGATCCTGCAACGAGGGGAGCGGGTTCTGTCACGCCGCGAGGCGGCGGGATACGGCCAAGGGCAAGGTGCAGCCCCGAACGTGTCCGTCACCATCATGGCCCGCGACGCCGAAAGCTTCCGTCAATCGCGCACGCAGGTCGCGGCGGATATCGCACGCGCGGTGTCCCTTGGCCGGAGGGGCATGTGATGGCATTTCACGAGGTGCGCTTCCCCGACAACATTAGCCGCGGGGCGCGGGGCGGCCCTGAACGGCGCACGCAAGTAGTGGAACTGGCCTCGGGCGACGAGGAACGCAACGCCAGCTGGGCCAACAGCCGCCGCCGCTACGATGTGGCCTATGGTATTCGCCGCGCTGACGACTTGGCGGCGGTCGTCGCCTTCTTCGAAGCCCGGAATGGCCGCCTGCATGGATTTCGCTACAAGGATTGGTCGGACTACAAATCTGCCCTGCCGTCGCAGGCGATCACCGCGACGGACCAGCAGATCGGCACCGGGACCGGCAGCCTGCAAACCTTCCAGCTTGCAAAACGCTACACCTCCGGCGCGCAGACATGGATCAGGGCCATCACAAAACCCGTGACCGGAACCGTCCGCGTGGCGCTGGGCATGGTCGAGCAGATGTCGGGCTGGACGCTGGATGCCAGCACCGGCGTCATCACCTTCACCACCGCGCCCGCCAATGGCGTCATCGTGCGGGCGGGTTTCGAATTCGATGTGCCGGTGCGGTTCGACAGCGACACGCTGGATGTGACCCTCGATTTTGAACGGCTGGGATCGATCACCGCCATACCGCTTCTGGAGATCCGCAGATGAAAACGCTGACACCTGCGCTGCAGACCCATCTGGGTGATGGCACCACAACCTTGTCCGGGTGCTGGCCCACCAGCCTGAACGAAGCCGTTCATCTCAGTCGATACCTTTGCTTGAGAAAGCTGATGAGCTTCTCAGGGCGGTTGGCAAACGGCGCAACCTCGTCGAGCACCGCCAGTCCAAGCTCACTTCTGGCTGAAGTGAGGTTCCCCAAATGTGGACCGATCGAAGCCGGGTCACGTTTGGGCAGGCCGCGTTTGCATTGATCGACGATGTCGGAGCGCAATACGCGGCTACCGCGCTTCTTCTTTTCAACGGCATCCTGATAGGCAGTGTCGGTGATCTCATATTCCTCATCGGTCCAGAACTTTGCCATTTGCGCCTCCAAGCTGGTTTTGAAGCGAATCTACATCCAAGCCACCAGACTGTCGCCTAACGTTTCGCAGGGTGAATTTCCCCTTTGTTTCTCCTGCAAATCCGGAGCTTTCCGATGAAATTCCTCTCCCCTGCGCTGCAGGCCCATCTTGATGATGGCACCACGACCTTGTCCTGGTGCTGGCGGATCAGCCGCGCAGATGGGGTAGCGCTGGGCTTTACTGATCATGACCGTGCGCTGGCCTTTGATGGCACCGAGTTTGAACCCGAAAGCGGGTTCGCCGCCTCGGAAATCCGCGCTGGCTCCGATCTCGCCGTCGATGCGCAGGATGCGACCGGCGTGCTGACTTCGGATCGCATCACCGAGACTGACATCCTCGATGGGCGCTGGGACAACGCCGCGGTGGAGCTATGGCGGGTCAATTGGGCAGACACCAGCCAGCGCGTTTTGTTGCGCCGGGGTGCGGTTGGGCAAATCCGGCGCGGCCGCATGGCCTTTGTCGCGGAAGTCCGGTCGCTCGCGCATGTCCTCGGCCAGATTGTCGGTCGGACGTTTCAGGCGGGATGCGATGCGGCACTTGGCGATGCGCGCTGCGGCATCGATCTGGAGAACGGGATCTACAAGGGCACGGGTGTTGTCACTGATTTGCTTCGCGACCGGGCGTTCATGGCGTCTGGCCTCGCCGGGTTTGACGCGGGCTGGTTCACCTCCGGTACCCTGACCTGGACGAGCGGCGCGAATGCTGGGCGCATCACTGAAGTTCTGGCGCATGGGCTGGATGGCAGCATCGCCACCCTGACCCTGTTGGAAGCCCCTGTGCGCGCCGTCGCCGAGGGTGACGGCTTCATCGCCCGGGCGGGTTGTGACAAGCGCATCGCGACCTGCAGTGCCAAGTTTGCGAATGTCGTCAATTTCAGGGGCTTCCCCAACATCCCCGGCCAGGACGCGGTGTTGCGATATGCCAGCCAGGACGGCGGCCATGAAGGAAACGTGCTGTGATGACCGCCGATCCCGCCTTGGTCATCGCCGTCGCGCGGTCTTGGATCGGAACACCCTACCACGATCAGGCCAGCCTGCGCGGGGTCGGCTGCGATTGCCTTGGGCTGGCGCGCGGCGTCTGGCGCGAGGTGGTGGGCGACGAGCCTTTCCCCATTCCGCCTTACAGCCGGGATTGGGGTGAGACCGGCCCGCGCGAGGTGTTGGCCGAGGGCGCGCGCCAGATGATGCCGGAAATCAGCCCGGCTGATGCCAGCTCCGGCGCTCTGATCCTGTTTCGCATGGCCCCTCGCGCCATCGCCAAGCATGTCGGGATCCTGACCGCGCACGACCGCTTCATCCACGCCTATGAACGGCTGGGCGTCGTCGAGGAAACCCTGACCCCGACATGGGCGCGCAAGATCGCCTTTGCCTTCATGTTTCCACACCCCAGCAGCATCTGAGATTTTCATCCATGGCAACCCTTGTTCTCGGCGCCGTCGGCTCCGCTATTGGCGGCGCATTTGGCGGTGCCATCCTCGGCTTTTCGGGTGCGGCCATCGGCGGCTTCATCGGCTCGACCATCGGGTCAGTGGTCGACAACTGGATCGTCTCTTCGCTGGCCCCGGCTCAACGCATCGAAGGCGCGCGACTGGACAGCCTGCGCATCACCTCTTCGACCGAAGGGGCGGTGATCCCGCGCCTGTTCGGCCGGATGCGCACCGGCGGCAACATCATCTGGGCCACGGATTTCCGCGAAGAGGTCAATACGACCAGTCAAGGAGGCGGCAAAGGCAGTGGGCCGAAGGTCACCACCACGGAATACCTCTATTTTGCCAGCTTCGCTGTGGCGCTGTGCGAGGGCGAAATCACCGGCATTGGCCGGGTCTGGGCCGACGGCAAGCCGATGGACATGACCGGCGTCACCTGGCGCTGGTATCCCGGCGACGAGGTCCAAACCCCCGATCCGTTCATTTCGGCAAAAATGGGTGCCGCCAGCACGCCCGCTTATCGCGGCACGGCTTATGTCGTCTTCGAAGAACTGGACCTCAGCGCCTTCGGCAACCGGCTGCCGCAGATCAGTTTCGAGGTGTTCCGGCCACTCACGGATCCCGACACTGCCGAAGGATTGGTCAAGGCTGTGACGATGATCCCGGCTTCGGGCGAGTTCACCTATGCGACCGTGCCGGTCAAAAAGACCACCGGTTCGGGTGGGACAACCGTGGCCGAGAACCTGAATGCTATCACCGACACCGCCGACATCGTGGTGGCGCTGGACCGGCTGCAGTCCCTGGCACCCGCAGTGGAAAGCGTCAGCCTGGTGGTGGCCTGGTTCGGCGATGATCTCCGCGCCGGGAACTGCAAGGTCCGTCCCGGCGTCGAGGTGGCCACCAAGACGACGACGCCCTTGGCTTGGGTTGTGAATGGCGTCTCGCGCGCCAGCGCCTTTCTTGTCAGCCGCGATGCCGAGGACCGCCCGGTCTATGGCGGCACGCCCGCCGACTTCGCAGTGGTGCAAGCGATCCAGGAGATGAAGGCACGCGGCCTGCGCGTGACCTTCTATCCCTTCCTGCTGATGGACGTCCCGCCCGGCAACACCAAGCCGAACCCCTACAGCGCCAATGCGGCCACCTCGGGCCAGCCGACCTTCCCCTGGCGCGGCCGGATTACCTGCTCCCCGGCGGCGGGCTTTGCAGGGTCGGTGGATAAAACCGCCACCGCTGCCACGCAGGTTGCAGCCCTGTTCGGGACGGCGACACCCGCCAATTTCAGCGTGTCAGGCAGCAATGTTGGCTGGACCGGCCCGGTCGGGGAGTGGGGCTTGCGCCGAATGATCCTGCACTATGCGCATCTATGCAAAGCGGCAGGGGGCGTGGATGCCTTCCTGATCGGCTCGGAAATGCCCGGGCTGACCACGATCCGCTCCGGCGCCAGCACTTATCCCGCCGTCACCGCGTTCAAATCTCTCGCTGCTGACGTGCGCGCGACCCTCGGCGCAGGGACCAAGATCGGCTATGCGTCCGATTGGTCTGAATACTTCGGGCACCACCCTGCGGATGGCAGCGGCGATGTGTTCTTCAACCTCGACCCGCTCTGGTCGGACGCCAACATCAACTTCATCGGCATCGATAACTACATGCCGCTGTCGGACTGGCGCGACGGGTTTGACCACGCCGATGCCGCGCTGGCCCCGACGATCTATGACCGGGCCTATTTGCAATCGAACATCACCGGCGGCGAGGGGTTCGACTGGTTCTATGCCGACGCCCTTGATCGAACCGCGCAAAACCGCACGCCGATCACGGACGGAGCGGCGGCCAAACCATGGGTCTTCCGCTTCAAGGATCTGCGCGCCTGGTGGCAAAACCCGCATTTCAATCGCCCAGGCGGGGTGGAGAGCGGCACGCCGACCGCGTGGGTGCCGCAGTCAAAGCCGATCTGGTTTACGGAGCTGGGGTGCCCGGCGATTGACCGCGGCACCAACCAGCCGAACGTGTTCTTCGACCCGAAGTCCTCGGAAAGCTTCACGCCGTATTTTTCGCGCGGCTGGCGCGATGACGCGATCCAGCGGGCGTATCTGGAGGCGACCTATTTGTTCTGGGGTGTTGTTGCGAACAACCCGGTGTCTCCAGTCTACGGCAACAGGATGGTGCATGTGCCGGAATGCGCCGCCTGGACCTGGGATGCCCGGCCCTATCCGTTCTTTCCAGAACTGACCGATGTTTGGACAGACGGGCCGAACTGGCGGCTCGGGCACTGGCTGACCGGGCGGCTGGGGGCTGTGTCGCTGGCGGCCCTTGTCCGTCACCTCTGCCTGCGCGCGGGAATGCCGGAAGAGCTTATCGACGTCTCCGGCCTCTGGGGCGCAGTCGAGGGCTATGTGATCTCGGCATTGGAAGCCCCAAGGGCCTCGATTTCCACGTTGGCCCGGCATTTCGGCTTCGATGCGGTGGAAAGCGAGGGGCGGATCAAGTTCCTGATGCGGGGCCGGATCGCCAGCGCCACGGTTACGCCCGACAGCATGGTCGCGCCCGCCTCTGCGCAGGGCGATGTGATGGAACTGACCCGCGCGCAGGAAAGCGAACTGCCGCAGGCGCTGAAATGGCAGGTCGCCCGCGCCGACGAGGATTATGACGCGGCACAGGTCGAAGCGCGCCGCATCACCGTCGACACCACCCGCATTGCATCCGAGTCGTTCCCGATGGCGATCCCTCCTGAAGAGGCCGAGCGCCGCTGCCGTCGCGCGTTGATGGAAGCATGGGTAGGCCGGGAAAGTGCCGTCTTCCGCCTGCCGCCCTCGCGTCTGGCGCTGGATCCCTGCGATGTGATCCTGCTCGACCACGATGGCCGCCTGACGGAAATGCGGCTCGTGTCCATCGCGGATTCGGATCTGCGCAGCATCGATGCGGTGCGGCAGGACCGCGCGGTCTACGATCTGCCGCCCGGCGAGCCTAGACCTGCATCCTTGTCGACCCCGACCGTCTTCGGCGCACCGGATGTAATCCTGCTGGACCTGCCGCAACTCCGCGAAGATCAACCCGCGCATCGACCAATGGTCGCGGCGCATGCCAAGCCGTGGCCCGGTGAAATCGCAGTCTACCGTAGCGCCGCGACAGATGGTTTTGCCTTGCTGACCACTTTTGGCACCCGCGCGCGTGTGGGTGTGCTGGCGGCAGATTTCTTTGCCGGGCCGGTGTCACGCTTCGATCTGGGAAATGCGCTGGTGATCGATCTCTATTCCGGCACGCTGGAGAGCGTCACCGACATCACTCTGCTGGGAGGGGCAAATGCGCTGGCTGTGGAAACCAGCGCTGGGCAGTGGGAAATTGTCCAGGCGGGCGCGGCAGAGTTGATCGCGCCAGGGCGATACCGGCTGAACCGACTGCTGCGGGGCCAGCGAGGAACCGAAAACGCCATCGCCGGAATGGTGCCGACTGGTGCGCGGGTGGTCGTGCTGGACACCGCTGTGGCCCCCGTGCCGATTTCCGAAGCCGATCTGGGTCTGCCGTGGAACTGGCGCATCGGCCCAGCCTCAAAGCCGGTCAGCGACGAAACCTTTGTCGCAACCACCTTCACCCCAGAGGGCGCTGGGCTGCGGCCGTTTTCGGTCGCGCATATCGAACAGCCGTGGCGCATCGCCCGCAGCCCGGGCGATCTTACGGTTCGCTGGATACGCCGGTCACGGTCGCTCGCGGCAGACGTCTGGGGCGCTGGCGATGTGCCCTTGGCCGAGGACAGTGAAGCCTATGAGGTGGAAATCTTTGACGGGGCAACTCGTAAGAGAACCTTACAAGTTGCCACGACCTCTGCACTCTACACCACCGCGCAGCAGACCGCCGATTGGGGCGCACCCCTAGGGCCCGGCCAATCCCTCACCATCCGCATCTACCAGCTCTCGGCCCTGATCGGCCGGGGCGCTGGGCGATCCGTCACGCTCACCTTCTGAAAGCAGGATCATGTCTGACATCACCACCCATCTCTTGCTGCCTTATATCCTGGCATCGCAGGCGCAGAAGCACGTCACCCACAACGAGGCGCTGCGCCTGCTGGACGCTATGGTTCAGCTGTCAGTGCTGGACCGCACGCGCACGACGCCGCCCGTCAGCCCGACAGATGGCGACCGGCACATCGTGGCGTCCGCGGCGACCGGCCTTTGGGCTGGCTGGGATCTGAACATCGCCTTTTGGGTCGATGGGGTCTGGATGCGCCTTGTTCCGCGCCCCGGCTGGCTGGCGTGGATCGCGGATGAGGCGGTCTTCGTCGTGTGGAATGGCTCTAGCTGGGATCCGGTCGGCGAGCCGGTCGATGTGTCGGATGCCGTGTTCAGCTTGGTGAATGATGCCGATCCGACCAAGAAGGCGCTGTTCTCGCTGTCCGGGATCACCACCGGCACCACACGCACTTTCAGCCTGCCGAACACCTCCAGCGAGTTGGCAATCCTCGCGGGCACGCAGACCTTCAGCGGCAACAAGACCTTCTCGGGTACGCTGACCGCGTCAGGCACCGTCACGGTTTCGGCGGCCGCGGCCACCATCGGCACGACGACAACGACCGCCACCTACGGCATGGGCACCGGGGCTACGACCACCGGCGTCACCAAGACTGTGAACCTCGGCACCGGCGGGGCTTCGGGGTCCACCACGGTCGTCAACATCGGTTCCGCCACCGCTGGGTCGGGCGGGACCACAGTGGTGAACACGCCAATTGTGACCTTCGCCAATGCCGTGACGCAGGTTGGCATGCCTCAAGCCAACCTGACAGCGCAATTGCTGGGCCTCGGCGGGGCGACCGCTGACAACTACAACCGTCTGTCGATGAACACCCCGGCCGTGCTGATCAACAACGCAGGCGCTGGGATCGAGGCGACAGTGAACAAGGCGGCGGCCGGGAACGACGCCGCCTTTGCCTTCAAGACCGGGTTTTCGGCGCGGGCGTTAATCGGGCTTCTCGGCAATGACGACTTCAGCTTCAAGGTCAGCCCGGATGGCTCGGCCTTCTTTGACGCGATCCGGATCGACCGCACATCGGGCCGGGTCGAACTGCCCGAGCCGGTCGTGTTGCCCGCCCTGGCCGCCGCTCCCGATCCGCCGCCCGCTGGCAAGCTGGCCGTCTATGCCCGCGACCGCGCCGGGGCTGGGTGGTTGGATGTGCAGCGCCCCTCGGGCCGGTTCTTTCCGTTGCAGCCGCATTTCGGAGTGAACCGGATCGCCACATGGGCCCCGTCGAGTGGCACCACCGTCAACACTAACGGTATGCCGCGCTCGGCCGTGGGCACCGTCGCCACGCCAACACTAGCCACCACCAACCTCTCAACCAGCATGCGCCGTTGGCGCGTGACGAGTGCCGCGACCGTCGATGCGGTAGCCGAGGAACGGTCTGCCGGATGGGTCTGCTGGCGGGGCAATGCCGACGGGCTTGGCGGCTGGAGCTACGTCAATCGGCTGTCGATGACGACATTGCAGGCGACCGGAATGGGGTTCTTCGGCCTTTATGGTTCGACTGCTGCGCTGGCGACGACACTTACACTGGCCGCCGCGGTGAATTGCATCGGCATTGGCTTCCAGCGTGGCACCCACGCAAACTGGCAAATGGTGCACAATGATGGCAGCGGCGCGCCAACATTGACCGATCTGGGCGGTAGCTTTCCGGTGGCCAGCACCACCAACGTCTTGTCGCTCTATATCGCCGCCGCCCCGAATGGTGCGGATATCGGCGTACGTGTCGTTGAAGAGGTCAGCGGCGCTGCAGTCGAGTTCACCATCACCACCGACATGCCCGCCGCCACCCAACTACTCAGCCCGCGCAACTACATGAACACCGGCGCGACGGCGGCCGCCGTCGCCTACGACTGCTCTGGCGTCTACGTCGAGACGGATTATTAAAGGAAATCAACATGACAGAACGAACCACCCTGTTGCAGGAGGTCAGTACAGCCTTCCGCGACAACGGCCTCACCGCAGCCATCACCGCACTGATCGGCGGGTTCATCGCCCTTTTGGCCGCAGTCACGCGCCGCGCTTTCACCAATGACGCGATGCTGGTCCGGATGGACCGCGAGCTGCTGGCCGAGCGCAACCGCGTGGATCGCCAGCGCGCCGAGGACCGCAAGGGCGACGCCGACCGGCTGGAGCGCATCGAAACCGATATCCGCGCCATGCGGGATCTGATGTTTGAAGCGTTTCAGCGCGGCCGATCCGACTGATCCACTCGACCCTTCCCAACCGCCACCCCACCCGCCCCCGAGGCGGGTTTTGCATTTCTGGAGACCATCATGCCGACCACGACCTATGCCCATTTTCGCGACGTGCCTGAGAGCGCTTGGCGCTGGCCCAGCTTTTCCCCGGCCGAGATCGCCTGCCGCGGGACCGGGGCGATCAAGATCAACACCGAAGCGATGGACAAGCTGCAGTCCCTGCGCAACCGCCTCGGCAAGCCGCTGATCGTCCGCTCCGGCTATCGCAGCCCCAGCCACAACCGCGCCGTTGGTGGGGCCCCGGCCTCCAAGCACATGCTGGGCACGGCGTTTGACATCGCCATGTCGAACCACGATCCCGTGGCTTTCGCCGAGGCCGCCCGCGCCGTGGGCTTTCTAGGATTTGGGACCTATCCCCGTTCAGGGTTCATGCATATCGACCTCGGCCCAGCCCGCAGCTGGGGCGAACCCTTTCCAGTTCGCGCCACGCCTTTTGTGCAGGAAACCCAGCCCGCCCGCGAAGTCCTGGCCGACAGCCGCACCCTCAAAGGCGGTGGCGCTGCGGGCATCGCGACGGTCGGAGCGGCTGGTGTCGAGGTTGCGCAAGAAGTCCTGGCGGAAACACAATCCGCCATCCTGCCCCTGGTGCCCTACCTCGACACCCTGCGCTGGGTCTTCATCGCCGTGGCGCTGATCGGCATCGCCGTCGCCATCCACGCCCGGATCAACGACTGGAAGCGGGGCCAGCGCTGATGGGTTGGATCACTTCCCTCCTCGCCAGTGGCTCGGCGCGCAAAGCGATGGGCCTGCTTCTGGTCGCCGTCACCATCGCCTTGTTCCTGCTGAACCTCCGCCGCGCCGGTGAACGCGCCGGGCGGCTGGCCGAGCGCCTTTCAACATCGGAGAGAACCCATGAAATCCAACGCCAGATGCTGGACGCCGCCAGTCGCCGCCCCGCTGATCGCGATGCTTTGGCTGACCGGCTGCGGGATGGTCGGTTCTGACACATCGACGGCTTGCCCGCCCATCGTCGAATACAGCACCGCCGATCAGTCCCGCGCAGCGATAGAGGTCGAGGCGTTGCCGGAAGGTGCCGTCATCGTCCGGATGCTCAGCGACTACACTGTCTTGCGTGAACAGGCGCGGCGCTGCACAGGGCTGAGAGGCTGAGACAGCGTCACGAGCGCAAGCTGGAAAGTACAGCGCAACCGGGAACCCTCGCGCCAGTGCATTGGCTGGCGGTTTCTGACAACACGGCCTCGATGCGTTGCAGGTCCGCGATTTTGGCGCGAACTTCCGTCAGGTGAGCCTCGGTCCTTTCCTTGACCTCGGCGCAGGTTCGCAGCGCGCCGTCGCCTAGGCCGAGCAAGCCGCGAATGTCATTGAGCGAAAACCCCAGCTCGCGAGCGCGCAGGATGAAGCGCAGGCGCTGCACATCCGTCGCGTCATAGGTGCGGTGGCCTGCCTCAGTGCGCGCGGGCGGGGGCAGGATGCCCGCCGTCTCGTAATAGCGGATCGTCTCGAGATTGCAGCCGGTCGCGCGGGCCAGATCGGCGCGGCGCAGTGTCCCTGACTTGAGGGGGATTTTGGACATCGCAACTTCGTGAACAACAGTCATGAAGATTTTCCTTGCACCTGTAGTTACTACAGACCTTAGGACGGTTGCAACGAAATGACAAGGAACCCTGCGATGAGCGATATTCACGATACGGAAACCGCGCCCCAAAGCGCCGATCACAAGGGCCTGTTCGCCACGCTTGGGCTGGCGGGGGCGTTTCTCGCCTCGGCCTGCTGCATCGTGCCGCTGGTGCTGGTGACACTAGGGATATCGGGGGCTTGGATTGGCAACCTGACAGCGCTTGAACCCTACAAGCCGCTGACCTCGGGCATCGCCATCGTCTTTATCGGACTGGGGTTCTGGCACGTCTATTTCCGCACCAAACCGGTGTGCGTTGAGGGGGCGTATTGCGCCCGCCCCCAATCGTCCCGCATCACCAAGACGGTGCTCTGGCTGGCAACGGTTCTGGTGCTGCTGTCGGTCACGCTCAACTGGTGGGCGCCGCTGCTTTACTGAAACCCAAAGGAGAAACCTGATGAAACGTCTTGCGATCCTGGCGCTTGGCACCCTGGTGCTCGGCCTGCCCGCCACCGCGCCAATGGTTCTGGCCCAATCGGCGACCACCACCGCCGCCACGCTGACCGAAGTCAGCTTTGATGTGCCCGACATGACCTGCGCGCTGTGCCCGCTGACGGTCAAAACCGCGATGAGCGGGGTTGAAGGGGTGCAATCGGTCGAAGTGGACTTCGACACCCGCAGTGCGACCGTAATCTTTGATCCCGCTCTTACCGATGTGGCGGCGATCGCCGAAGCTTCGGCACAGGCAGGCTATCCAGCGATTGTGAAAGGCTGACGCCAATGGGCGACGACATTCAAGGTGGGGTGCTGGCGACACTGATCGCCGCCCCGCTGGTGATCGTCTGTTGTGGCGGCGGTGGCGTGGCCTTGGCTGCGATCATCGGCGCGGTTGGCGGACGGATTGGCGGCGTTGGCGGGCTCGCCGCAGTCCTGGTGGCAGCGGTTGCGGCACTGATCTGGCGCAGCCTACGGCGCGCGCGGACAAGATGCTGCAAGCCGGGTAGCGCCTCTGAAAGGCAGAGCAGGCCATGAGCGGCGATCCATCCGTACGCCGCCTGCTGATCACCGGCATTGTCGGCACCGTTATTGCAGCCCTGTGCTGCTTTACGCCGATTCTGGCCGTGCTCTTTGGCATTGTCGGCCTGTCGGCCCTGCTGGGCTGGCTTGATACCGTGCTCTTACCCGCCCTCGCTTTCTTCATCGCGCTGACGATTTATGCCCTCTGGCGACGCCATAAGAACACCAGAAACTCCTGAAGGAACACGACCATGAACGATTGCTGCACCATTCCCGGCCCGGACCAGAACACTTTCGACCTTGCTGTGATCGGGGCCGGGTCGGCGGGGTTTTCCGCTTCGATCACGGCGGCCGACGCGGGCAAGCGCGTCGCGTTGATCGGGCACGGGCTGATCGGCGGCACCTGCGTCAACGTGGGCTGCGTGCCGTCAAAGGCGATGATCCGCGCGGCGGAAGCGATCCACGGTGCGAAAGCCGCAGGGCGGTTTCCGGGACTATCCGGTGCGGCGCAGGTCGATGACTGGGCGGCGCTGATGGCCGGAAAAGACGCTCTGGTTTCTGGCCTGCGGCAGAAGAAATATGCAGATCTGCTGCCAGGCTATGAGGGGATCACCTACATCGACGAAGGCGCGGCCAGGCTTGTCCCCGGTGGCGTCCAGGTCGGTTTGCGCCTGATCCGTGCGCCCAAGATCATCATTGCCACCGGTGGCCGCCCGGCCTTGCCGCCCATTCCGGGCATCAAAGAGGTGCTCACTCTGGACAGTACGTCGCTTCTGGCGCTGGAAACCCTGCCGGAAAGCCTGATCTTCATCGGCGGTGGTTACATCGGCGTGGAACTGGCGCAGATGATGGCGCGGATGGGGGTCAATGTCACTATGGTCTGCCGCTCGCGCCTTCTGCCGCAGGCCGAACCCGAAGTGTCGGAGGCCCTGACCGAGGTGTTTCGGGGCGAAGGCATCACGATGCATTGCGGCGTGACCTATGACGCGTGCCACCCGTCCGGCGCGCGCGCTGTGCTGTGCATCGAGGAAGGCGGAAAACGATTGGAATTGACGGCGGATCATCTGGTGGTGACCGCCGGGCGCAGCCCCAACACCGAAGGGCTCGGGCTTTCCGAAATGGGGATCGAGACCGACAAGCGCGGCGCAATCGTGGTGGGCGACGACATGCAGACCACCCGCCCCGGAATCTATGCCGCGGGCGACGTGACCAACCTCGACCAGTTCGTCTACATGGCGGCTTATGGCGCAAAGCTGGCCGCCAGGAACGCCATGAACAGCGCGGAACAATACGACAATTCCGCAATGCCCTGGGTGGTGTTCACCGACCCGCAGGTTGCGGGTGTGGGGCTGAGCGAGGCAGAGGCCGTTGCGGCAGGTCATCAGGTGAAAACCAGCGTGCTGACGCTCGACAACGTGCCACGAGCGCTGGCCGCCCGCGACACGCGTGGGTTGATCAAGCTGGTGGCAGATGCGAAAACCGACCGGTTGCTCGGCGGGGTGATCGCCGCCCCTGAAGGATCCGACAGCATCCAGACGTTGGCGCTGGCGTTGAAGTTCGGGATGACCACCAAGGCGCTTGGTGAGACGATCTTTCCCTATCTGACCACCGTCGAAGGGCTGAAGCTCGCAGCGCAGACCTTTGATCGCGACGTCGCCAAACTTTCATGCTGCGCGGGGTGACACTATGCGCAAGTCCCAAGAACGCAAAAAGCCCCCTGGGTTTCAGGGGGACTTGCAAAACGTTGACTTGGCGTTGACTCGTTTTTGCGCGAGGCATACACAAGTGTTTTTGTCGAATTCTAACCATTTGGAAAGGTTAGATATTTTGGTTGCGGGGGTAGGATTTGAACCTACGACCTTCAGGTTATGAGCCTGACGAGCTACCGGGCTGCTCCACCCCGCGTCCGTTCC